>NZ_CP069303.1:2421818-2724545 GCF_016839145.1 Shinella sp. PSBB067
AACGGCAAGCTTGGCGTCCTTGAAGTTCGCGGCGATGAAGGAGCCTGCTACGGCGCCCTGCTGGTCGTCGCGGCCGCAGGTGCGGAAGGTGTTCCACAGGCCGCGCTCGGTGTAGGTCGGGTTCGTCGAGGCCGGCGAAACCTGCAGGATGCCGTTTTCGGCGTAGATTTCCGAAGCCGGGATGGAAACGCCGGAGTTGAAGTGGCCGACAACGAACTTCACACCGTCGGCGACGAACTTGTTGGCGACCGAAACGCCCTGCTTCGGGTCGGATACGTCGTCGCCCAGCACGACCTTGATCTGCTCGCCATTGATGCCGCCGGCTGCGTTGATATCGGCCGCGGCCTGCTCGACGCCCTTCTGGATCTGCGCGCCGAAGGCGGCGTTCGGACCGGTGATCGGGCCGCCGACGCCGACCAGGATGTCGGCCCAGGCGCTGCCGCTGAACGCGACCATTGCAGCCAAAGCAACAGCCGACATGAGAGACTTCTTCATATTGTTACTCCCAAATTTATAGCGGGTTGGTTTCAACCGGTCGCAACACCCGCATTCATTGCGCCGATATAGTTGTTCCGCAGCCGGGCTGGCGGCGGGGTTCCCTCTGGTTATTTGGACTTCCAGGAAAAAGGCGAGGCCTTTTCATAGAGCCAGTAATAATTGTTGGTCATCTGCCGCGTGCGGTAGTAGCGGAAGCCGAGCGTAGCAAACAACAAAAGCACGGCGGTGTCCACGACATAGTATTGCAGCGTGAGCATGGTGCCGTGGAACAGCGCATGGTGGATGAAACGGATGGCGGCGCCGAGCAGCAGAACGTAGATGACCAGCGTCCCGTAGCTCTGCCAGTTCTCCGCGACGCTCTTGCCCGTGCGCCATGCGGTCCAGCCGCCCATGATGATGGTGATGAAGAGGAACTGCCAGACGGACGGTTCTTCGTAGAGAATTCCCTGCATGATCTTGTCTCCCTCCCGCCTTAGTGGCGCCCGCCTTCGAGATAGGCCGCGCGCACTTCCGGGTTGGCCAGAAGCTCCTTGCCCGAGCCGCTCATCGTCACCTTGCCGTTGACCATCACATAGGCCCGGTCGGAGAGTTTCAGGGCGGCGAAGGCGTTCTGCTCGACGAGGAACACGGTCAGGCCCTGCTCCTGGTTCAGCACCTTGATGGCATCGAAGATGCCCTTGACGATCAGCGGCGCAAGGCCGAGCGAGGGTTCGTCGAGAAGCAGGAGCTTCGGGCGGGCCATCAGCGCGCGGCCGATGGACAGCATCTGCTGCTCGCCGCCCGAAAGCGTGCCGCCGCGCTGGCTCTGGCGCTCCTTGAGGCGCGGGAAGAGCGTGAAGATCTTCTCCACGTCCTCGTCGAAATACTTCAGATTGTCGAGGCTCGCGCCCATCTGCAGGTTTTCGTACACGGTCATGCGCGGGAAGATGCGGCGTCCCTCGGGCGACTGCGCGATGCGCCGGCGCGCGATGAGGTGCGTCGGCTGGCGCGTGATGTCCTCGCCGTCGAAGATGACGGTGCCGGCCCGGGCCTGCGGGCTGCCGCAGATCGTCATCATCAGGGTCGACTTGCCGGCGCCGTTCGCGCCGATGAGGCTGACGATCTCGCCCTTCTTGACCTCGACATCGACACCGGCGAGCGCGCGGATATTGCCGTAGTAGGTTTCCACGCCCTGGACGCTGAGAAGCGTATCGCTCATTCCTGCGACCCTCCCTGCGTGCCTTCGATCTCCGCGATCACCTCGATTTCCTCGATCACCTCTTCGACCTCATCATCTTCGACACCCAGATAGGCCGCGATAACCTTCGGATCGTTCTTCACATGGTCCGGCGTGCCGTCGGAGATCTTCTGCCCGTATTCGAGGACGACCACATGGTCGGAGATTTCCATGACGACCGACATGTCGTGCTCGATGAGCAGGATCGACGTGCCGCTGTCCTTGCGGATGGAGCGCAGGAGTTCGTTGAGCGCGAGCGACTCGCGCGGGTTGAGGCCCGCCGCCGGCTCGTCGAGGCACAGGAATTCCGGCCCCGTGCACATGGCGCGGGCGATTTCCAGGCGTCGCTGCGCGCCATAGGGCAGGTCCCCGGCCGGATCGTCCGCACGCTCGATGAGATGCGCCTTTTCCAGCCAGTACTTTGCGATATCGATCGATTCGGCCGAGGCTTGCCTGTAGGTGGGAAAGCCGAGGAGGCCGAGGATCGTGTAGCCGGACGCCTTCATCAGCTTGTTGTGCTGGGCGACGAGCAGGTTTTCGAGAACCGTCAGGCCCGAGAAGAGCCGGATGTTCTGGAAGGTGCGCGCCACCTTCGCATCGCGGGTGATCTCGAAATCGGCCATCCGCTCGAGGAGGAATTCCCTGCCCTCCTTCTGGCGCATGGTGATCATGCCCATGGTCGGCTTGTAGAAGCCGGTGACGCAGTTGAAGACCGTGGTCTTTCCGGCGCCGTTCGGGCCGATGAGGGCCGTGATCTCGCCGCGCTGCGCCTCGAAGGAGAGGTCGTTGATGGCCATCAGGCCGCCGAAGCGCATCGAGAGATGCTCGACTGTGAGGATGGGATCGTTCGTCATCGTGTTCTTCGCCGTATCTGTCACGGGGGCCATCAGCCGTGCCCTTCCTTGGTGAAGCTGCCGGAGACCGCCTTGCGCTCCTTGAGGAACGCGGTCGGCTCACGGCTTCCCACGAAGCCGCGCGGCTTCCAGACCATGACCGTGACCATCGCGATGCCGAAGATCAGCATGCGGTAGAGTTCCGGCGTGAAGTCGGGCCCGAAGACCTGCTTGAGGAACTGCATCTCGCGCAGGAGCTCCGTGCCGCCGACCATCACCACCGCGGCGACCGCGATGCCGACGAGCGAGCCCATGCCGCCGAGGACCACGATGGCGAGGATGATCGCCGATTCGAGGAAGACGAAGCTCTCCGGCGAGACGAAGCCCTGGCGCACCGCGAAGAAGGAGCCGGCGAAGCCGCCGAACATGGCGCCGATGGAAAAGGCCGTCAGCTTGGTCGTCACCGTGTTGATGCCGAGCGAGCGGCAGGCAATCTCGTCCTCGCGCAGCGCTTCCCAGGCCCTGCCGATCGGCATGCGGCGCAGGCGGATCGTCACATAGGCGGTCAGAAGTGCCAGCGCCAAGATGAGATAGAACAGGAAGATCTTGTAGTAGGCCGACGACATCGGCAGGTCGAAAGCCTTGGCGAAGTTGTTCGGCGCGCTGACGTCGAAGGACCAGATGCCGAAGACCGAAGCCTTCGGAATGCCCGAGACGCCGAAGGTGCCGCGGGTCACTTCGGTCCAGTTGATGAGGACGAGGCGGATGATCTCGCCGAAGGCGAGCGTCACGATGGCGAGGTAATCGCCCTTGAGGCGCAGCACCGGGAAGCCGAGGATCATGCCCCAGAAGGCGGCAAGGATGCCGGCGAGGGGCAGCAGGACCCAGAAGGAGAAGCCGAACTGCTGCGAGAGCAACGCATAGGAATAGGCGCCGACCGCGTAGAAGGCGACATAGCCGAGGTCGAGCAGGCCGGCAAGGCCGACCACGATGTTGAGCCCCCAGGCCAGCATCACGTAGATGAGGATCTGGATGCCGAAGTTGTCGACCCATTTCAGCGAGCCCTGCACGCCGAAGAGCGTCACCATGAGCGGCGGATAGACGATCAGCGCCGCGATGGCGATCATGCTGAAATTGCGCTTGAAGAAGCTTTCCTCGGCGGCCGGCTTCGCCGCGGCGGCGGCCTTGCGGGCGGCCATCCAGGGACGCAGGTAGGCGACGGTGAGGAAGCGGCCGACGGCGGCGACGATCACGAAGATCGCCAGCAGTCCCCAGCGCTGGTTGAGCACCAGCTCGTTGCGGATGTTCTGCGTGGTCTCCAGACCGACGAAGAGGACGAAGAGACCGAGCGAGACGAGGCCGGCGAAAAAGCCCTCGCGCAGAGCCCGCACCGTCAGGTTCCCGCCGGCGCTCTCAGGGGTATTCGAAATGTGGGACATGGATCAAACCTTCTCGACTTCCGGTCGTCCGAGAATGCCGGACGGCTTGAAGATCAGGACGATGGCGAGGATGGAGAACGTCGCGACGTCCTTGTAGTCGATGGTGAAGTACGCGGACCACAGGCTCTCGATGAGGCCGATGAGCATGCCCCCGAGAACGGCGCCCGGCAGCGAGCCGATACCGCCCAGCACCGCGGCCGTGAAGGCCTTGACGCCGGGGATGAAGCCGTCGGTGAAGACGGTCACGCCGTAATACATCAGGTACATGGTGCCGGCGACGGCGGCGAGCGAGGCGCCCATGATGAAGGTCACGGAGATCGTCCGGTCGACGTCGATGCCGAGCAGCGCCGCCATCTTGCGGTCCTGCTCGGTGGCGCGCTGGGCGCGGCCGAGCGCGGTCTTGTTGACGATGTACCAGAAGGTCGTCAGCAGCACGATCGTCAGCACCATGATGATGATCTGCTTGAGCGAGATCGCGATGCCGAAGACGTTGTAGACCGACGACACCAGCGGCGGGATCGGCTTGTTGCGCGGACCCTGCGTGACCTGGATGAAGTTGGACAGCGCGATCGACATGCCGATGGCCGTGATCAGCGGCGCGAGGCGGAAGGAACCGCGCAGCGGCCGGTAGGCCACCTTCTCGATCGTCCAGTTCCACAGCGATGCCGTGAGCATCGCCGCGGCCATCATCACCAGCAGCAGAAGCACGACCGGAAGGCCGACGAATACGCTGGTGAGGATGAGGAAGGTGATGAGGGCTGCGAACCCTCCGAGCATGAAGATATCGCCATGGGCGAAGTTGATCATGCCGATGATGCCGTAAACCATGGTATAGCCGATGGCTATCAGACCATAAATCGAGCCAAGCGTCAGCCCGTTGACGAGCTGCTGGACGAAGTATTCCATATATATAATCCCCCGGATACGGTTCCTGACGGCCGCATCTCTTGTTTTTGCCGCTCTTTTTCGAGCTTGTCGACAAGGAGGATTCCATACCGCTTTCGAGATAAAAGGGAAGCCCAAAAAGTCCGGATCGACAATTTCTTTAACAGGAAGCGGCAAATGGCGCATTTCACGCCATGGAAAACAAAAAACCGGCAGGAAAAGCAGCGGCTTTGCCCAAAACGACCCCAATCGCCCGGCGCCAGAGCGGGCGTATGAAGCAAAGCCCCGCGTCGCCGCGCGCGGTTTTCCTCAGCGCGTGGCGAAATCCACCGACAGGTCGTGGCTGCGCGCCATGATCTTCAGGTCTTCCACCAGGGCCTCGGCAAAGCTGCGTGCCGCCACGAGGTCGAAACGCGCTTCGCCGGTCCGGGCGAGATTGACGGAGACGTGGTTGCACAGAACGTTCGCCGCGCGCCCGGCCGGAAACGCCTCGGCATGGAGATCGATGCCGACGCCGTTCGCCAGGATGCGCGCGGCATCGGGGCCGGAGAGCGTCAGGACGATTCGGCCATGGCTCTGGTCGACCACATGGGCATGGTCGCCGAGGCGGAGCGAGAGCTCGGCGGCGAGCGTCTCGGGCGCATGCACCCCGGACAGCACCAGCCATTCGCCGGGGCCGGCAAAGCGCGCCTCGAACTCACCGCTGGCAGACAGGGTTTCCGCCGCCTCGGCATCATGACCCGGCATGGCCAGAACGGCCGCGACCGCGGTCGTGCGATGGACGGCAAGGTGGTTCGCCCGCCGGGTGGAGATTGCCCCGATCGTGCCGTCCAGCGCGTGCACCGCCTGATATTCGTAAGCCATCGCCCTCACCTCACGCCATCAGCTTCGCATTACCGGGATCGACGAAGACCGGGTCGCAGACCTCCGCCAGGGTCTCCACGCCGCGCAGCCGGTCCCAGACGACGACTTTCTCGCCGTAACGCTCGCGGCCGGATTTCAGGAAGGCGAGCGCGATGTGCCCGCCGAGCGTCGGCGAGAAGCAGGCGGAGCTCACCCAGCCCTGGTCGTTCAGTGTCGAGGGCTTGGCGCCGTCCTTCAGCAGATGCGCACCGGCGCGCAGGTCCTTGTCCGCCTCCAGCGCCCTCAGCCCCACGAGCTGCGCGCGGTCGGCCGCCGTCAGGCCGAAGCGGGTGGAAAGCCGCTTGCCGATGAAGTCCGCCTTGCCGCCTGCCATCATGCGGCCGAGGCCGGCATCGTCAGGCGTGACGCGGCCGTCGAGTTCGGCGTGGGTGACGTGGCCCTTCTCGATGCGCAGCACGTTGAGCGCCTCGACGCCATAGGCGCAGATGCCGTGCGGCGCGCCCGCCTGCATCAGGGCATCGGCCACCGCCTCGCCGTAGCCGGCCGGCACCGCCAGTTCGTAGGCAAGCTCGCCGGAGAAGGAGATGCGGAAGAGCCGCGCCCTGAGATTGCCCTTGAGGTGCACCGCGCGCGCCGCAAGGAACGGGACCGCAGCATCGGAAATATCGTCCTCGACCACGGCCTGCAGGATCGTTCGCGCCTTCGGCCCGGCGATCGACATCTGCGCCCACTGGTCGGAAACGGAAAGGAAGCGCACGATGAGTTCCGGCCAGAGCACCTGCGCGGCGAATTCCATGTGCGACAGCACGCCGCCGGCCATGGCCGTCGTGGTGGTGACGAGGAAATGCGCCTCGGCGAGCCGGCTCACCGTGCCGTCGTCATAGACCATGCCGTCCTCGCGCAGCATCAGGCCGTAGCGGGCCTTGCCGACGGGCAGCCGGAGCATGGGATTGCAATAGAGCCGGTTGAGGAACTCGGCGGCATCCGGCCCGAAAACCTCGATCTTGCCGAGCGTCGAGACATCGCAGAGGCCGGCATTCTCGCGCACGGTCCGCACCTCGCGGTCGACGCTTTCGCGCCAGGTCCTCTCACCCGCCCTCGGGAACCAGGAAGCGCGATGCCACAGCCCCGCATCGATGAAGACCGCGCCGTTGCGCGCCGCCCAGCCATGGAGGGGCGAGCGGCGGGCCGGCATCGCGTGCGCGCCGACGGAGGCGCCGGCGAGCGCGCCGAAGGAGACGGGCGTATAGAACGGCCGGAAGGTCGTCGTGCCGACCTCGCCGGGGCTGACGCCGCGCATCGCGGCGAGAATGCCTGTCGCGTTGATATTGCCGAGCTTGCCCTGGTCCGTCGCCATGCCGCTCGTCGTGTAGCGCTTGGCATGTTCGACATGGCCGAAGCCCTCGCGCACCGCAAGGCCGAGATCCCCGGTATGGACGTCGTTCTGGAAATCGACGAAGGCCTTGGATTTCGCGCCGGGCACATGCCAGAGCGCGGTGAAGGAAGGATCGGCCTCCTCCCCGAGGACAGGCCGCTCGAAGCCGGCGGCCGGTCGGCCGAGCGCCTCGGCGATGGCCGACGCCTTGCGCGCGCCGTCCTCGAAGCATTCCGAAAGGCGATAGTGTCCGGCCGCCGCACCGGCCGTCACCAGGCCCGGGCCAACCTCCGGCGCCAGGAACGCCTGCAAGGCATCCGACCAGACCGGCCGGCCGCCGCGCTGGCAGGCAAGATGGATGACCGGGCTCCAACCGCCCGACATGGCAACGGCATCGCAGGGGATCAGCTCCTCGAAGCCGCCACGATCCGTGACGATCGCCCGGACCCGCCGGCGGCCCCTGGTGTCGACGACGGAACCGCCGCGAATGAGCCGCACGCCCTCCGGCACCGCATCCGAAGCACTTGCCCGTGCATCGACGAGCGCCGCAATGCCGATGCCCTGCGCCACGAGGTCCGCCGCCGTGCGATAGCCGGACGAGCCGTTGGTGAAGATCGCGACCGACTTGCCGGCGGCGACGCCGAAGCGGTTGGCATAGGTGCTGACAGCCCCGGCCATCATCACGCCCGGCCGGTCGTTGCCGCCGAAGACCAGCGGGCGCTCCTCCGCGCCGGTGGCGAGGATCGCGTGATTCGCCACGATGCGCCACAGGCGCTCCACGGGCCCCGCCGCATCCACCGCCGCGCCGTGCTTCTGCACGCGCTCGATGGCGCCGAAGACGTTGTCGTCGTACCAGCCGAAGACCGTGGTGCGCGGCAGGAGGGTGACGTTCGGGTTGCCGCGAAGCTCGTCGGCCGCCCGGCGTGCGAAGACGAAGGGCGCTTCGCCGTCAAGCGGCGTCGTCTCATGGAGCAGGGCCCCGCCGAGAACGAAATCCTGCTCGGCAAGGATGACGCGCAGGCCCGCCCGCGCCGCCACCAGCGCCGCGGCAAGCCCCGCCGGGCCGGAGCCGACCACCAGCAGGTCGCAATGCGCCCAGCTCTTCTCGTAGGAATCGGGGTCGCGCGGCAGCGCCGTGCGGCCGAGGCCGGCGGCGCAGCGGATGAGGGGTTCGTAGACCTTCTCCCAGAAGGCTGCCGGCCACATGAAGGTCTTGTAGTAGAACCCGGCCGAAAGGAACCGCGACATCAGGTCGTTCACCGCGCCGATGTCGCGGGCAAGGCTCGGCCAGCGGTTCTGGCTCGTGGCGACGAGGCCGTCATGGAGTTCGGCGACCGTCGCCCTGGTGTTCGGATCGCGCCGCACGCCGCTGCCGATGGTGACAAGGGCGTTCGGCTCGGAGGGACCGGCCGTCACGATGCCGCGCGGGCGATGGTACTTGAAGCTGCGGCCGACCAGCAGCCGGTCATTGGCGAGCAGCGCCGAGGCGAGCGTATCGCCGGCATGGCCGGAAAGGCTCGCGCCGTCGAAGGAGAAGCTGACGGCATGGCTGCGGTCGACGAGCCCGCCCGAGGAAAGGCGATAGCCGGTCATGACACCCCTCCCCGCCCGGCCGCGGCATCCGTCACGGAAAAGACCTCGTGGGTGAAGTTGTCCCGTTCCACCACCAGCCAGCGCCGGCAGCCGGCGACGTGCTGCCAGTGCTCGCGGATGCGCCCGCGCGGGTTGGCGCGCACATGCACATAGTCGTGCCACGCCTCGTCATCGGCCATCGGCGCGGGACGGACCGGCGTCGCATCGCCGCGAATGGAGAATTCTTCCTTGGGGCGGGTACCGCAGTGCGGACAGGAAATCAGGCTCGCCATGGCTCGACTCAATGCAGGTTGGGCTGGGTGCCGGCACCCGCCTCGTCGATCGGGAAACCGCGCTCGAACCGGTCGAGCCGCAGCGCGCGCGCCACATGATGGCTCTCGTCCCGGGCGATGAGATGCGCGAAGCAGAAGCCGGAGGCGGGCGTCGCCTTGAAGCCGCCGTAGCACCAGCCGCAGTTGAGATAGAGGTTGTCGACGGGCGTGCGGTCGATGATCGGCGAGCCGTCCATCGACATGTCCATGACGCCGCCCCAGGCGCGCAGCACCCGCACGCGGGAAAGGCCCGGGATCATCGCCACCCCCTCCTCCATCACATGCTCCACCGTCGCAAGATTGCCGCGCTGGGCATAGGAGGAATAGCCGTCGATCTCCGCGCCGAAGACCAGCCCGCCCTTGTCGGACTGGGAAATGTAGAAATGGCCCGCGCCATAGGTGACGACATGGTCGAGGCAGGGCTTCAGCCCTTCCGTCACGAAGGCCTGCAGCACATGGCTTTCGAGCGGCAGCTTCAGCCCGGCCATCTCGCCGACGCGCGAGGTGTTGCCGGCGGCGGCCAGCGCCAGCTTGTTGCAGCCGATGAACCCCTTCGTCGTCTCCACGCCGGTGACAGCGCCGTTCTCGCGGCGGATGCCCGTCACCTCGCAGTTCTGGATGAGATCGACGCCGAGCCTGTCCGCCCCGCGCGCAAAACCCCAGGCGACCGCATCGTGCCGCGCCGTTCCCGCACGCCGCTGCAGGAGGCCGCCCATGATCGGGAAGCGGGCATGGTCGAAATTCAGGAAGGGCATCATCTTCCTCAGCGTCTCGCGGTCGAGCAGTTCGGCCGCCACGCCCTCCATCATCATGGCATTGCCGCGCCGGATGTACTGATCGCGCTGGCCGTCATTGTGATAGAGGTTGATGATGCCGCGCTGCGAGAACATCACATTGTAGTTCAGCTCGCGCTCCAGCCCTTCCCAGAGCTTCAGGGAGAATTCGTAGAACGGCTCGTTGCCGGGCAGCATGTAGTTGGAGCGCACGATGGTCGTGTTGCGGCCGACATTGCCGGAGCCGAGATAGCCCTTTTCCAGCACCGCGACGTTGCGCACGCCGAATTCCTTGGCGAGGTAATAGGCCGTGGCGAGGCCATGCCCGCCGCCGCCGACGATGATCACGTCGTAATGCGGTTTCGGCTGCGGCTCCCGCCAGGCGGGTTTCCAGCCGAGGTTTCCGGCAAAGGCTTGTTTCAGGATGGAAAGGGCGGAGTAGCGCATGCGAAATCCCGGATCAGTCGCCCCACATTCGCATATGCGTCACAAACGGCAAGTCGGGAGAGCGTCGCAGCCCCCTCGACGGCGGATCTTTCCACATCGCTGCGGCGGCACACGACATTGCTTTCGCCTCGGCGCGGGGCTAATCCATCGGATCATGCAGATCGAAGCGGAAGAGCTGAAGCAGGTGATGGAAAGCGCGGCGCTCGCCGCCGGCCGCGCCATCATGGCCGTCCAAGCCGCCGGGCCGGATGTCCACTACAAGCCGGACCGTTCCCCCGTGACGGAAGCCGACGAGGAGGCAGAGCGGGTGATCCTCGCCGCCTTGCGCCAGCACGTCCCCACCGTTCCGGTCGTCGCGGAGGAGGCGGTGGCCGCCGGCCTCATACCGGATATTTCCGGCGGCCTCTTCTTCCTCGTCGATCCGCTCGACGGCACCAGGGAGTTCGTCGCCGGGCGCAGCGAGTTCACGGTCAATATCGCCCTTGTCCGGAAAGGTGTTCCGGTCGCCGGCATCGTCTACGCGCCGGCGCTTTCGAGCGGCTTTACGGCAGTGGACGGCCGGGCGGAACGCTTCACCGTCGCCGGAGGCACGATTGGCGAACGCCAGACGATCGGCTGTCGCGGCCGCGGCAGCGTATTGACGGCCGTCGCCAGCCGCTCGCACGACACGCCCGAGACGGCGCGCTTCCTAGATGCGCATGGCATCGGCGCCTGCACGGCCATCGGCTCGTCGCTGAAATTCTGCCTCGTCGCCGAGGGCCTCGCCGACGTCTATCCCCGCTTCAGCCGCACGATGGAATGGGATACAGCGGCCGGCGACGCCGTGCTGCGTGCCGCCGGCGGCGAGACGCGGACGCTCGACGGCCAGCCGCTCGCCTACGGCAAGCGCAACCAGGCGCACGACGCGGATTTCGCCAACCCGAACTTCATCGCCGCAAGAACGGGGTGGAGCTCCGGCGGGGGAAATTGACGAAGCAGCTCCAACGTCGTCATCCCCGGCCTTGTGCCGAGGATCTGCCAACGCATTGAAAACCGCGACGTTGCAGATGCTCGGGTCAAGCCCGGGCATGACGGAAGAGGGAGGGTGCGGTCGTGGCGGCGCGAGTCACGCCTGGCGAGCCAGGCCGAGCACTTCACGCCTCGCAGGTGAGGCTTAGCAGTTGACACACTCGGTCGCACCGCACACGTCACGCCGCCGGAAGCGGCTCGACGGGGTCGGGCGCAGGCGCCTCCCCTTCCCTGTCCTCCGGCTTGATGCGGAACCAGGCGACGTAAAGCGCCGGCAGGAAGAGCAGCGTCAGCACCGTGCCGACGATGATGCCGCCCATCATGGCGTAGGCCATAGGTCCCCAGAACACTTCGCGCGAGATGGGAATGAGCGCCAGGCTTGCCGCCGCCGCCGTCAGCATGATCGGCCGCATGCGGTGCTCCGTCGCCTCGCGCACCGCATCCCAGGCATGCATGCCCTCCCGCCTCAGGTCCTCGATCTGCACGACGAGGATGACCGAGTTGCGGATGAGGATGCCGATGAGTGCCAGCACCCCGAGGATCGCGACGAAGCCGAGCGGCGCCCCGCTGCCGAGGAGGGCTATGACCACCCCGATGAGCGCCAGCGGCGCCACCGCGAAGACGAGGAAGAGTCGGGAGAAGCTCTGGAGCTGCAGCATCAGGATCGTCGCCATGGCGAAGAGCATCAGCGGAACGACGGCGACGATCGGCGCCTGGCTGTTGGCGCTTTCCTCGACGGAACCGCCGACGTCGATGCTGTAGCCGGATGGCAGGCTTTGCCGGAAGCTGCCGACGTCCTTTTCCATCTGCGAGACGATGGTCGCCGGCTGCACGCCGCCGGTGATGCTCGCCTTGACGGTGATGGTGGGCTGGCGCGAGCGGCGCCAGACGACCGGCTGCTCCATCTCGTAGCGGAAGTTCGCGACGGCCGCGAGCGGCACCGACGTGCCGTTCGCCGTGGGGAGTTGGAGCTGGCGCAGCGTCTCGATGGACTGGCGCTCGCTCGCACGCGCCCGGCCGATGACGTCGATCAGGTAGACGTCGTCGCGGATCTGCGTGACGGTCGTGCCGCCGACGACGCCGTTCAGCGCCGAGGAAATGTCCTGCGAGGTCACGCCGAGCTGGCGCGCCTTGTCCTGCAGCACGTCGACCTTCACCACGCGCGCCGGCTCATTCCAGTCGTAGACGATGTCGCCGAGCCGGTCGTTGCCGCCGAGGAGTTCGCCGAAGGCGAGCGCCTGCTTGCGCACCTCCTGGATGTCGGGGCCGCTGACGCGGTACTGGATCGGCCGGCCGACCGGCGGGCCGATGTCGAGCAGCTTGACGAGCGCGTCCGTGCCGACGAACGTCGTGCGCAGATACGCCTCCAAATCCGCCTTCAGGCGATCGCGCGCCTCCAGGTCCTTGCTGACGATGACCGTCTGGCCGAAGGCCGGCGACGGCGGCTGCACGTCGAAGGACAGCAGGAAGCGCACCGCACCCTCGCCGACATAGGAGGACCACCGCTCGATATCCGGATTGCCCTTGAGCTTTTCCTCCTCGAGCTTGGCGATCTGCGCATTGGTCTCGGCAATCGAGGCGTTCTGCGGCAGCGCCCAGTCGATGACCAGTTCCGGCCGGTCCGACGAGGGGAAGAACTGCTCCTGCACGAAGCGCATGCCGAAGACCGAGACGCAGAAGACGAGCACGGTCGCCACGATGGTCGTCCACTTCCAGCGCATGCAGACATCGAGGATCCGCGCGAAGGCGCGGGCGAACCAGCCCTTCTGCTCGTGATGCTTCTTCATGCTCTTCGGCAGGATCGTGACGCCGAGCAGCGGCGTGAAGACGACCGCGACGACCCAGGAGACAACGAGCGAGATGGCGATGACGACGAAGAGGCTGAAGGTGAACTCGCCGGCCGCGCTGTTGTTGAGGCCGATCGGGATGAAGCCTGCCACCGTCACCAGCGTGCCGGTCAGCATCGGGAAGGCGGTGGAGGTGTAGACGTAGGTCGCCGCCTTGCGCAGCGAATCGCCCGCCTCCAGCCGCGCCACCATCATCTCGACGGCGATCATGGCGTCGTCGACGAGAAGGCCGAGCGCGATGATCAGCGCCCCGAGCGACACGCGTTGCAGCGATATGTCGTCGTAATACATGAAGACGAAGGTGATGCCGAGCGTCAGCGGGATGGAGAGCGCCACGACGAGCCCGGCCCGAAGGCCGAGGCTGATGAAACTGACGATGAGAACGATGGCGACCGCCTCGAAGAGCGCGCGGGTGAAGCCGGAAACGGCCTCCTCCACCACCTTCGGCTGGTCGGAGACGAGGTGCACGTCGACGCCGACAGGCAGTTCGTTCGAAAGCTGCTCGATCTCCTTCTCCACCGCCGCGCCGAACTCCAGCAGGTTCGAGCCCTGCTTCATGCCGATGGCAAGGCCGATGGCCGGCTCGCCGTTGAAGCGGAAGAGCGCCGACGGCGGATCCTGGTAGCCGCGGGTGATGGTCGCGATGTCGCTGAGGCGGAAGAAGCGGTTGTTGACGCGCAGGTTCACCTCGCGAAGGCTTTCCTCGGAGCTGAACTGCCCGCCGACCCGCACGGCGACGCGCTCGCCGTCGCCCTGCACCACGCCGGAGGGCGAAATCGCGTTCTGCGCCTGCAGCGTGGCGACGACCTGCTGGGTGGAAATGCCGAGCGCGGCGAGCTGGCGCGTCGAGAATTCGAGATAGATTACCTCGTCCTGCGCGCCGATGAGGTCGACCTTGCCGATATTCGGCACCGTCAGGACGCGCCGGCGCGCGTCCTCGACATAATCGCGAAGCTGCCGGGGGGTGAGCCCGTCCGCGGTGAAGGCGTAGATATTGCCGAAGACGTCGCCGAAGCGGTCGTTGAAGGCCGGGCCGACGACACCCGAGGGAAACTCCCCGCGAATGTCGTTGATCATGTTGCGGACGGTAAGCCAGGTCGGCGCGACGTCGCGCGCGCGGGTCGTCGGCTTCAGGTTGACGAAGACGAGCGTCTGGCCGGGCGTCGTGATGCTGCGGCTGAAATCGAGCGATTCCAGTTCTTCCAGCTTGCGCTCGATGCGCTCGGTCACCTGCCGCGTCGTCTCCTCGACGGAGGCGCCGGGCCAGGCCGCGCTGATCGTCATCGTCTTGATGACGAAGGACGGATCCTCTTCGCGGCCGAGATTCTGGTAGGTGAAGAAACCGAGCAGCGCGAAGACGATCATGAAGTACCAGACGAGCGAAGCATGTTCGAGCGCCCAGTCCGAAAGGTTGAACTTCTTCATAGGCTTGCCTCGTCCTCGATCTTCACTTTCTGGCCTTCTTCAAGGCTGTTCACGCCGGCGGTGACGACGCGGTCGCCCTCCTTCAGGCCTTCGGTCACGGCCAGCGACCGCCCGGCCGTCGCGCCGGTCTCGACGGGCACGAGATGCACCTCGCCCTTGCCCGCATCGACCAGCCAGACATGCGGCTTGTCGTCCTTCCGGACCAGCGCCGTTTCCGGCACCATGAAGGCCGTGAGGTCGGGTCCCTCGAGCTCGGCGGTGATCGTCGTGCCGAGCCGGACGGTGTCCGGCGGGTCTTCCAGCGCGATCTTGACGCGGCGCGTGCGCGTCACGGCATCCGCCGAGGGCGCGACCTCGCGCACCGTTCCCTTGACGGTGACGGCGGGATTGATCTGCAGCGAGACGAGGAACCGGCTGCCGGCGGCGATGCCCTCCGCCGTCTCGGGAATGTCGACGACCGCATCGCGCTCGTCCGGCCGGGCGACGGTGACGATGGCCTCGCCGGGCGAGACCGTCTGGCCCACCTCGGCGCCCGTCGCGACCACGACGCCGTCGAATTCGGCGAGGATGCGGGTATAGGAAAGCTGCTCTTCGGCCTTCACCAGCGCCGTGCGCGCCCGCGTCACGCCGGCATCCGCCGCCTCGCGGGTCTGTTCGGCGCTCTCGACGGCCGCCTTGGCCGCGGCATTGGACTGGAGCAGGGTTTTCTGCCGATCCTGGTTGGCGATGGCGCTTGCAAGCGTCGCCTCGGCGCTGGAGAGCTCGGCGCGCGCGGAGCGGACGGCCAGTTCGTAGGCCGTCGCGTCGAGCACGGCGAGCGCGTCGCCCTTCTTGACGAGGTCGCCGACATGGACGGTACGGGAGACGAGGCGGCCGGCGACGCGCGAGCCGAGCGCGGCCTGCACCCTCGCCTGCACCGTGCCGGCGAACCGCGTGCCCGGCAGCGCCGTGGGCGTGACGACCAGCGAGAGCACCGGCCGCGGCGGCGCGGCCGCCTCCTCCTCCTTCTTGCAGCCGGCAAGCGCCATGGCGGCGGCGACGGCAAGCGCCGTGGGAACGGACATCCTCATTCGGCGACTCCTTCGGTCAGGGTAACGGTCTGGCCGGGCCGCAGGAGCTTGGTGCCGTCGGCGACATAGATTTCCCCTTCCTCGATCCCGCCGGAAACCATCGCCGAGCCGGTCTCGAAGGAAAGGACCTCCACCGGGCGCAGGCTCACCGTGCTGTTCGCCTTGTCGACGACCCAGAGCGCCGGGGTGCTGCCGATGCCGGAAAGCGCCTGCCAGGGCACGAGCGCGACCCGGCGGGGCGCCAGCGCGCCGACGCCGACCACGGAAGCCCCGAGCGTCATTTCCGGCGGCGTCCGGTCCATGGCGACCTTCACCCGCACCGTGCCCGTCTGCGTGTCGATGGTCGGCGAGACCTCGCGCACATGGCCGGTCGTGCGCACCCTGTCGTCGCTGAGCAGCGTGACGATCACCCCGTCCTTCGAGGGCTGCGCGAAGAACAGCGATTCGTAGACGTTGAAGACGGCGTCGCGCGCGCCGTTGTCGGCGATGGTGAACATGACCTGCGCCGCCTGCGCAACCTGCCCGGCCTCCGCGAGGCGCGCGGTCACGATGCCGTCGGCCGGTGCGCGCAGTTCCGTGTAGGAAAGCACTTCCTTCGCCGTGTCGCGCTGGGCGATGGAAGCCTCCCGGGCGCTCTCGGCGGTGCGCAGCGCGGTCTCGGCGTCATCGAAATCGCGCCGCGTGCTGATGCCGTCGTTGAGAAGGGATTTCTGGCGGTCGAAATTGGCGCGGGCCAGCTTGAGCTGGGCTTCGGCGGCGCGAACGCCCGCTTCCGCGGCCTCCACGTCCGCCCTCTGCTCCTCCGGATCGAGACGCGCCATCACCTGGCCTTCCTTCACCGCATCGCCCACATCGACGAACCAGCCGGTGATGCGCCCGCCGACCCGGAAGGACAGGTCCGTCTCGACGCGGGCCACCACCTCGCCGGTCATGGTGACCGTCTGCTCGCGCTCCTCGAAGTGCACCGGCGCCGTGCGCACCGGCCGCGCCAGGCCGTCGGCAAGCGCCGGTATCGCTGTGGCAGACAGCAGGAGCGCCGCCAGCATCATTCCGCCCGATCGGGTCATCGTCGTCTCCACCGTTGCAGAAACCCATTTTAATGTGGGTCCTCATTATATCGCGAAGAGCAGACTGGCAAGCCGCCACACCATCAGACGTTGAACATGCCGCGGGCGAGTGTGGCGGAGTCCACGCGAAAAGCCAATCGGGGAAGGCCCGGCGGCGGGAAAATGTGATGAATCATATCTTTCAGGGACCTGGCTGCCCCTCGCCGCCCGCGCGACAAGAAAGCCGCCGGCAGCGCGGAAACGTTGGTGTTCCTCTGCGGCTGCGCGACGGCTTTTTCGGAGCGCCGTTTGCCGGCGCTTCTATCCTGGTCCCCTCTGGACCTCCCACAGAAAAGCAGGAACCGTGCCAGACTGGAACTGGATCACATAAGCAAAATATTTCAATACGTTGGAAGATCAGCCCTTCGGCACGCATGGCAGTCGGCGTAACGGATTTGTTCAAAAGCCGGGCAACGCACAAAACTTGAGCGCAGCAAAAAAGGGCAGCCCTGCCGGACTGCCCTCCTTTCTACTCCAGGATGATACGCCTCAGAACTCTTCCCAGTCCTGCGCCGCCGCACTCGCCGCGGCGGCCTGCCCTGCGCCGCCGAAGGCGCGGGCAAGCTTGTTGCCGAGCGCCCGCGCGCCGGATGCCGCAGGGCGTTGTTCGGCGGGAGCGGCCGCGACGGTTCGGTTGACGGTGACGCGCGTGCCGAGCTGGAACTGCGCGATGAGATCGTTCAGTGCCGCCGCTTCGGTCGCCAGCGCGTGGCTCGCCGCCGTCTGCTCCTCCACCATGGCCGCATTCTTCTGCGTGCCCTGGTCGATGGAGTTGACGGCAGAGCTGATCTCGTTGAGGCCCGTCGACTGCTCGCGCGCGGACCGCACGATCGCCGCGACGTTCTGGTCGATCTCCTGCACCTGGTTGACGATTTCCGAAAGCGCCGACCCGGTCTCGCCGACAAGCGCGACGCCGAGATGCACCTGCTCGCCGGACTTGGTGATGAGCGCCTTGATCTCCTTGGCGGCATTGGCCGAACGCTGGGCGAGTTCGCGCACTTCCTGCGCGACGACGGCAAAGCCCTTGCCGGCCTCCCCTGCGCGCGCGGCTTCCACGCCGGCATTCAGCGCCAGGAGGTTCGTCTGGAAGGCGATCTCGTCGATCACGCCGATGATGTTGGAGATTTCGCGCGAGGACGTCTCGATGCCGCTCATCGCGTCCACCGCCCGGCGCACGACTTCACCGGACTTCTCGGCGCCGGCGCGGGTGCGCTCGACGAGCTGGCCGGCATCCTCCGCGCGCTTGGTCGCATCCTTGAGCGAGGTGGTGATCTCCTCCAGCGCCGCCGCGGTCTCCTCGACGGAAGCCGCCTGCTGCTCGGTGCGCTTGGCAAGATCGTCGGAAGCCGAGCGGATCTCCGCCGAGCCCGCGCCGATCGCATTGGCATTGCTGCCGACCGAGCGAAGCGCCGACTGCAGCTTTTCGACGGAAGCGTTGAAGTCCTGGCGGACCTGATCGAGCGAGCCGGCAAAGGCCTGCTCGATGCGGTGCGTCATGTCGCCGTCCGCGAGCCTCTGCAGGCCCTCGGCCAGCGCTTCGACCGCAACCCGCGTCTGGTGTTCGCGCTCGGCCGCCTCCTCGGCGCGCTGGCGCCGCTCTTCCTCCGTCAGCGCGCGGTTCTGCTCGGCTTCGCCTTCCAGCCGCACCTTGGCGAGCGTCGCATCGCGCAGCACGGCGAGCGAACGGGCCATCTCGCCGATCTCGTCCTGGTGCTCCGATTCCGAAAGGTCGACATCCGTGCGGCCGCCGGCAATGGCGCTCGTCGCCGCGATGACCTTGTCGAGGCGCTTGCGGAAGCGCGCCGCCAGCAGCCAGCCGATCGCGATCATCAGGCCGGCGGCACCGGCGATCACCACGATGGACGTGATGGCGAGGGCGGAGAGATTGGCAAAGAGCACCGACTTCGGCACCGAAACCACGGTGAACCAGGTCGTTCCCGGCGCAAGCGGCACGGGCACCGCGACCACGATGGACGGGACGCCGCCCGCATCCTTGATCTCCATCGCCTTTTCCGGGTTGGCGATCAGCGCCTGCCAGGCCGCCGCGTCGAGGCCGGAATCGGCCAGCGTCTTGCCCAGCGTCGCCTGGTCGGGATGGCTGATGATGCTGCCGCCCTGGCTCAGCAGCGCGACATAACCCTCGCCCAGCGGCTTGAGGCTCGCCATGTCGGCGGCAAGCGCATCGAGCGCGATGTCGACGCCCGTCTCGCCCTGGAACGCGCCGTCGAACATCAGCGGCACCATGAAGGAGGTCATCAGCACGTTCTTGCCGCCGATGACATAGCTGTAGGGTTCGGTCAGGAAGTCCTTTCCGGTCGCCTTCGGCACCTGGTAGTAGTCGCCGGGACCGGGCTTGTCGTAGTCGACCAGCGCCTCCATGCCGACCTTGCCGTCGTTGCGCACGAAATAGGGAATGTATCGGCCCGTCGCGTCATGGCCGGGCGCGTTCCTGTATGCCTCGTCCTTGCCGTCGAAGGCATTCGGCTCCCAGCCGGTGCTGACGCCGAGCGCGAAGGGATTGTCGGCCATCAGGCGGTCGAAGATGCCGTTCATCGTCTCGCGGCTCGGCGCGCCCGTCGCCTTCATCGCGTAGAGCGTCGAGCGCATGTTCCAGCTCAGCGCCTTGACCTTGGCGAAGTAGGTATCGACCTTGCCGGCGCTCGCCTCCGCCGCGTTCACCATTTCCGAGATCGACCGTTCCTCGACGGCTCGGTAGGACAGCCAGAGCAGAACGCCCGCCGTCGCGACAGTGGTAGCGACACCTGCCGCCACGATGGCGAACATGTTCCGGGCAGTCGCAGTCCTTGGCAGCATGAAACGTCTCCTTGCACCCGGCACGGGTCCGCGCCGGCAATCAGAAATGGCGGAACATGCCGATTGGCGCGGCGTTACAGAGACGAAGTCATTTCGCAGACAGGCAGCGTGGCACGCACTGGTTTATGAAACGATAAAATTCGAATGAACCGCCCTCCGGAACGCGGAGAAGACGGAAAAACCGCTCTTGCGGGATCGTTTTCCAGGGAATCGAAGGCCATGACCGTCCCACGGCACGCATTTCCGGCCGTTCAGCAATAGTGAACGATCCGTTCGTCCCGGCCGATCTTCCGCAAACGGGGACGAGGGGCGATATTTGCCTCAATGCAAGGCCCCGGAAGCGGGGCAAGCGTGCGAACGCCCCGGAAATATCCGGGAGAGGAGCCATCATGACCCAGCAGCTTACAGGCATCCACCACCTGACGGCGATCACCGCGAACGCGCCGGAGAACCTGCGCTTCTATACGCAGGTGCTCGGCCTTCGCCTCGTCAAGAAGACCGTCAACCAGGACGATACCAGCGCCTACCATCTCTTCTATGCCGACGGGCTCGCCTCGCCGGGCACGGACCTCACCTTCTTCGACTGGCCCGTCGGCCACGAGCGGCGCGGCACGCACAGCGTCTCCCGCACGGGCCTGCGTGTCGCGACCCTCGCCACCCTCGAATGGTGGAAGGACCGCTTCGCCGACCTTAAGGTCAAGGCCGGCGGGATCCGCGATGTCGGCGGCCGGGCGACGCTCGACTTCGAGGACGGCGAAGGCCAGCGCTTCCGCCTGACGGTGGACGAGGCCGGGGCGCCGGCCAACCCCTGGGAAAAGAGCCCGGTTCCGGCCGAACACCAGATCAAGGGCCTCGGCCCCATCACGCTCAGCGTGCCCGACATCCGCAACACGGAGATCGTGCTCACCGAGGTGATGAACATGAATGAGACCTCGACCTATCCGAACCCGGACGGCGCCGGCGATGTCCACGTCTTCTCGATGGGCGACGGCGGCCCCGCAGCGGAACTGCATGTCGCCGTCGAGCCGGATCTTCCGGCCGCCCACCAGGGCGCAGGCGCCGTGCACCACGTCGCCTTCCGCGCCCCGGATGTCGAGGCGCTGCACGCCTGGACGGAGCGCCTGCGCGGCTTCCGCCTGCCGTCGAGCGGCGAGGTCGAGCGCTTCTATTTCCGCTCGCTCTATTTCCGCGAGCCGAACGGCATCCTCTTCGAGATCGCCACGGACGGCCCCGGCTTCGCCGTCGACGAACCGCTCGAAACCCTCGGCGAGAGCCTGTCGCTGCCGCCCTTCCTTGAGCCGCGCCGCGCGCAGATCGAGGCCCGGCTGAAGCCGCTCGCATAACCTGAACCGAACCCCGGCGCGACAATCCCGTCCCGCCGGGGTTTTCATGCTGGAACAGGAGAGTTCAGATGACGACACTGGTGGCAATCTCGGGCAGCCTGCGCAAGGGCTCCTTCAACACGGCGCTGCTGCGCGCGGCCCTTGCCATGGCGCCGGAGGGCGTGACGATCGAGGAAGGTTCGATCCGCGGCATCCCGCTCTACGATGCCGACGTGGAGGCTGCCGACGGCATTCCCGAAGCGGTCGCCCGCCTCAAGGAGCAGGTGGCCGGGGCGGACGGCGTGATCCTCTTCACCCCCGAATACAACAACGGCATTCCCGGCGTCTTCAAGAACGCCATCGACTGGATGAGCCGTCCGTCCAACGACATTCCGCGCGTCTTCGGCGGCAAGCCCTTCGCCATCACCGGCGCCTCGCCGGGCAATTTCGGCACCCTCCTCTCGCAGGAAGCCTGGCTGCCCATCATGCGCACGCTCGGCACCGTGCCGTGGTTCGGCGCCAAGCTGATGGTCTCGCGCGCGGGCACCGTCATCCAGGACGGCAGGATCGCCGACGAGGCGATCGAAAAGAGGCTGCGCGATTTCGTTGCCGGCTTCGCCGCCTTCGTCACCGAATACAAGCGCTGACAGCACACGAAACACAAAGGGCGCGCCGCATCGGCGCGCCCTTCCTGTTCGCAATCCCCGGCGTCAGCCGGTCACGCGGTCCTTGAAGTCCTTCGCCAGGTCCAGATCGGCCGCACCGATGTCGTGGCCCGCAGCCAGCAGCGTGTGCTCGACCGTTGCCCCGGCCGCCGTCAGTCGGGCTTCGATCTCCCCGGCATAGCGGCCGTAGGGATCCGCCGCACCGCTCACCATCAGCACGTTCACGCCGGAAAGATCGGCCTCCGGCACCGTCTCCAGAACGTTCATGCCGCGCAGCAGAACGGCATTGCGGATCAGGCCCGGATGCAGCAGCATCACCGCGCCGATCATGTTCGCGCCGTTGGAATAGCCGACGAACACGGTCTTTTGCGGATCGAGCCCATAGGCCGCATTCGCCCCTTCCATGAAGGCCGCGAAGGCTTCCGCCTCGCTGACGATATCCTTCTGGTCGAAGGTGACGGCCGTCAGGCGGCGGAAGAACCGCGGATAGCCTTCATCGGTGCTGCGGCCGCGCGGGCTGAGCAGGATGGCATCCGGCGCGAGCCGGGCGCCGAAGGGCAGAAGGCTCGTCTCGTTGCCGCCCGTGCCGTGCAGCAGCACGACCGCGGTGCCATCGGGGTTTTCCGGGCGATGCACCCGGTGGATGAAGGGCAGGTCCCGTTCGCTCATTCTTTCTTCTCCGGGCAGGGAAAATTGCGGAAGCCGGGCGCGAACGTCGTCCGGGTCGGTCAGGAAATGCGCGGGAACGAACAGCCTCGTTCCAAGCGTCTCCAGCGGCTCGTCTGCCGTCATGCCGGGACCGTCCGTCGCATATTCGACGAGCGAACCGCCCGGTTCGCGGACATAGAGCGAGTAGAAATAGGTGCGGTCGTGCATGTTGGTGTCGCCCGCATCCCCTTCGGCGAACCGCGCGGCAGCCGCTTCCACGGCCGCCCGGTCCGGGGCCCGCAGCGCGACATGGTCGATCGTGCCCGTGCCGGGCGCCGAGGTCCAGAACCCGCGCGCATTGCGGATGTCGAGCACGTCGCCCGCATCGCCGGCTAGCCGCGTGACGCCACCGGCCTCGGCCACCGTGCGGAAGCCGAAATGCCCGCCGATGAATGCCGCCGTCTCCGCCGGCTTTTCCGACAGGATCGTCGCGCCGCGGATGCGCTGGATCGCATCCCCCGCCGCAATGTCCTTCGTGACATGCGGCGCGGGACCTTCCACGCCCGCCTCGCCGACCAGCTTGACGATGATGCCGTCCGGGTCCTTCAGCCGGAGCACGGGCTCGCCGAACTCCTGCGCCGGCCCCGTGAGGGCGATGTTCTGCGTCAGCGCGCGCGTCAGCCAGAAGCCGATCGCCTCCGGCCGGACGGCAAGGACGATCTCCGAGGGCTGGCCGAGCCCGACCCGTCCGGGGGAGCCGTCCTCCCAGGCGAGGAAGGTGATCAGCGAACCCGGGCTTGCCGCCGCGTCGCCATAGAAGAGATGGAGCTGGTCGGCGTCTTCAAAGCCCGCCGTACGCTTGACGAGCCGAAGGCCGAGGAAACCGGCGTAGAAATCGACATTCGCCTGGATCTTGCGGGTGATGCCCGTGATGTGATGGATGCCGCTTGTCATGGGGCACCTCCTTTCGCACACACCCAATCAGGATTTGCCGGGCCGCACCAGCCGGCGCCCGGTGAATGGACTGTCCACAAAACGAAACCGGCCCCGCCGCTGGCGAGGCCGACAATGCCGGCGCCTTCGCGCCGGCGTTTCCGATTGGGGTTCAGGCGGCCGCAATGTTGGCCGGCGACATCGCCCGCACCGAGGCGGACGGATCGTTGAGGAGACGGCGGATCGCGGCGCGCACCTCGTCTGCCGAGGAGAAACGCTGGGAATCCAGGTCCCACACGGAATACTTGACGGCCACGAACTTCAGCCGATCCTCATCGGGAACGACGACGCCGACGGCCTCACCACCGATTTCGATAACCTGCTTTTGCATAACAACTCCTGCCACACCCGAAGGCACAGCCAATTCAATATTGCGCTTATTTCGACGGAGGGGACTTCAGATCACATTCGGCAAAGGGCCGTATGTGCTTTCCCTTTGATCGTTTCACGACAGGAGCACGCCACACGCACGGAGGCGATGCAGTTGGTAATATCGTACATGACACACTCCCTTTGGTTGGCGCTGACGCTGAAATATGGACGCGTCAGGGGCGGACCGAAATGAACGCATGCGGTCCTCATGCGATGCTCCAACACATAAGCGGCCCTCCCTTTCTTGTCAAGGAAATCCGCAGAATTTTGGAAAAAATTGCTGCCAGATTTGTGTGACAATTCGAATCGCAAAATAGTTTTCGCGGATGCAGCATATTTCAGAAAAATATGTCGCGAAGACGAATATTCCGGGGAAATCTCGTGGTGCAACCGCACGGCGCAGCGCGCGCCCGCAATCTTCACGTCATGAGCGAAAGTCACCGGATCGGGCAATTGCATCAGTTGCACGAGGGACACACCGGCGTGGTGAAGCGGGGAAAAAACGCTGTGGGACCATTCTTTTTCGGAAAGAGGCTCGATCTTCCGGCCGAACATGAATAAAGAGTGAATCGATATTTTATTGTGCTAAAAAGCCGTGAGTGACTGGCAGGGACGAACATGAATTTCACACGGACGCTTTTCCCTCTGAGCATGCTTCTCCTTTCGGGCTGCGTCGTCGGCCCCGATTACCAGAAGCCGGACGCCGCTCTTCCGGTCAAATTCTCCGAGAGCAAGGCCGCGAGCGCGGAGAATGTCACGCTCAATCCCTGGTGGGAATCTTTCCGTGACCGGCGCCTCAACGACCTCGTCCATCAGGGCATGGCCGAGAACCTCACCGTTCGCCAGGCCATGGAACGCATCGAGGCCGCCGAAGCGAACGTCATCGTCGCCGGTTCCGGCTCTCTGCCGAGCATCGGCTTGACCGCCGACGCGACGGCGAGCGGCCAGGACGGCAGCTACCTGCGCCGGTCGCCCGGCAGCGGCGGCGACCACTCCGAATCGAAATCCATGAGCGCGGGCTTCGGCGCCTCCTGGCTGCTCGACTTCTTCGGCCAGTACCGCCGTTCCAAGGAAGCGGCGAACGCCTCGCTCGACGCCGCCTATGACGACGTCAACGTCGCGCGCCTCGCCTATCTCTCCGATCTCGTGTCGAGCTATGTCAACGCGCGCTACTATCAGGAAGCGCTGGCGCTGAACCGCAAGAACCTGCAGTCGCGCCGCGAGACGCTGAAGCTGACCAACGAGATCAAGGAAGCGGGCGCCGCATCCAGCCTCGACGTGCTGCAGTCCGAGGGCCTCGTCAACCAGACGCTGGCCGACCTGCCGGCGCTCGAAACCGGCTTCCACCAGTCCGCGAACCACATCGCCACCCTGCTCGGCGTCCCCGCCAGCACGATCACCTCCAGCCTGATCAAGGGTTCGTCCCAGCCGATGCCGCGCTATGCGACGCGCACGGGCATTCCGGCCGACCTCATCCGCAACCGTCCCGACATCCGCGCGGCCGAGCGCCGCCTGCATGCCCTGACGGCCCAGATCGGCTTTGCCGAATCGCAGCTCTATCCGAGCATCCAGCTCGGCGGCTCCATCGGCGTCGCGCGGAACTTCAACGCCGTGACCGGCAGCCTGTCGAGCTGGTCGTTCGGCCCGACGCTGACCCTGCCGATCTTCAACGGCGGCGCCCTGAAGGCCCAGGTCAAGATCGCCCGCTCGGAAGCCGAGCAGCAATACCTGACCTGGAAGTCCACGGTGCTGAACGCGGTCGAGGAAGTGGAGAATGCCCAGACCGCGCTGATCCGCGACGGCCAGACGGTCGCGGCCCTGCGCAAGGTCGTGCAGTCCTACGAGCAGACGCTGAACCTTGCCCGCGAAAGCTATCGCGGCGGCGCAAGCACGATCCTCGACGTCCTCGACGCCGAGCGCAACGTCGCTTCGGCCCGCCTGTCGCTTGCCGCGGCGATCCGCCAGCTCGCCCGCGACTATGTCGCGCTCAACGTGGCGATCGGCGGCGGCTCGGAAATCGGCGCGACGACGATCGCCAGCAAGTAGGGGCAAGCAGCGCCCGCCCGGATGACCTCATCCGGCGGCCTTCAGACGGAAATCGGAAGCGGCGGTCCAGCTCAGGCGGGATCGCCGTTTTCGCTTTGGAAGAAGCTGTCGAGCGCGGCCGCCGTCCGCCCGTAATGGTCGCGCAGAACGGCCGCGGCCCCCTCGGCATCGCGCGCCAGCGCAAGCTCCATGACCCTGCGGTGCTCGCCCGCCACATCGCGCATGCCGCCGGACAGGCTGATCGACATGCGCCGGTAGTGGTCGGCCCGCGAAAACAGCTTCTCGCAGATTTCAAGCAGGATCGGCGACCCGCAGGCGGAAATCAGCGCGGCGTGGAAGGCGGCGTGCCGCGCCTCCCAATCCTCCCGCATCGCCGAGGGAATGTCCTCGCGCACCTGCGGGATGCGCGACATCAGGTGGTGCGCGGCGATCACCCGCCCCTCCCAGTCGGCGTCCCCCTTCTCCACCGAAAGCCGCAGCGCTTCGCTTTCGCAAAGCTGCCGGGCCGCGGTGATGTCCCGCAACTCGGCGAGCGACAGCGAGGCGACGCTATAGCCCCGGTGATCGTCGAGAACGGTGAAGCCCTCGGCCGTCAGCCGCGCCAGCGCCTCGCGCACCGGCGTCACGCTCATGCCGCACAGCGCCTGCAGGTCGGCAAAGCGCAGGCGGTCCCCCGGCTTGAACCGGCCGGAGCGAATCGCCTGCCGGATCGCCTCGTAGGCGTCCCCCGCCAGCGTCCGCCCCCCTGCCCGCTTTTGATCTGTCCGGCGCATATCTTATAAACCCTGGAGGATTTTCGAAAATCGTTGACATCATGTAAAACCGGATGGAAGGTGGGCGCAACCGAAATCGGCATGGCCGGCACTCAACGGAGGACGATATGAAACTCGTGCGCTTTGGCGCGGCGGGCGCGGAAAAGCCCGGACTGATCGACGCGGACGGCGCGATCCGCGACCTTTCCGGCGTGGTGCCGGACATTGCCGGCGACGTGCTCGGCCGGGCCGGGCTGGAGCGCCTGCGCGCGCTCGATCCGAAGACCCTGCCGCTCGCCCCCGAAGGCAGCCGCTTCGGCGCCTGCGTCGGCCGCGTCGGCAATTTCATCGCCGTCGGCCTCAACTATGCCGACCACGCCGCCGAAAGCGGCATGGCCGTTCCGAGCGAGCCGGTGCTTTTCAACAAGGCCCCCTCCTGCATCGTCGGCCCCGACGATACGGTCCTCATCCCCCGCGGTTCCGAGAAGACGGACTGGGAAGTGGAGCTTGCCGTCGTGATCGGCGAGCGTGCCTCCTATGTCTCGGAAGCCGATGCGCTGGACTATGTGGCGGGCTACTGCGTCTGCAACGACGTTTCCGAACGCGCCTATCAGATCGAGCGCGGCGGCCAGTGGACCAAGGGCAAGGGCTGCCCGACCTTCGGCCCCATCGGCCCCTGGCTGGTGACGAAGGACGAGGTCGATACGAGCGATCTCACCATGACGCTCAGCGTCAACGGCGAACTGGTGCAGAACGGCTCGTCGAGCACCATGGTCTTCAAGGTGCCCTTCCTCGTGCACTACATCTCGCAGTTCATGATCCTCGAACCCGGCGACGTCATCACGACCGGTACGCCGCCCGGCGTCGGCATGGGCATGAAGCCCCCGCGCTACCTCAAGGCCGGAGACCGCATGGAAGTCTCCATTGCCGGCCTCGGCACGCAGCGCCAGGCCGTGGCGGCCGGCTGACCGGATCGATCCGCCTGAAAAGCGAGAGGGGCCTCAAGGGCCCCTCTTCCGTGTCAGCGGTCAGTGCACCGTTGCCGGTGAGAATTCCTCGTCGAGAATGCGGAAGGCCTCGTCCAGCGCGGCCACCAGGATATCCGTCAGTTCGTCGGAATCGTTTTCGAGAAGGAAGAGCGCAACCGTTGTATTGTCCGGATCGCTGTAGCGCTCGAGGTCGTTCGACATGTCATTGTCCCCTTTCCAGCCGGCACCATCCCGGTTGATGGAAGCTTAGGGACGCAGGCTTGCGCCTGGCTTGTGCCGTAAAGACACATGGCGCGCAAGATCGAAACGTCAACCGCACCAGGATTGATGCCGCCCCGTCCAGGGCCTCGCCAGGCCCTCGCGCACCAGCCGCTGGCCGACGGACTGCCCGCTCCGCATCACGACATGGGGCGCGGCGCCCGCCTTGCCGGTCGCGCCCTTCGCCGCCACCAGCGTGACATCGCCCTCGCTCAGGATTTCACGCAGCCGCAGCTTGGCGTCGCCGCCGCGCGAGCGCTCCGCATCGCAGCGCGCATCGGCGATCGCCGGCGCATCGATGTCGGCGAGCCGAACCTTGCGGCCGGCATAGAGGATCGTGCTGCCGTCGAGCACGCAATAGTCGGTCTGCGTCGTGCAGATGAACCACTTGCCGGAAAAGGCGGGCAGCTTTTCCTCGACGGCGATCTTCGGCTCCACCCGTTCGGCAGGCTTCGGCATCGGCCGCGCCAGCGCCGTCTGCCGCTCGCCCGTCCTCGCCTTCCGCTCGATGGACGCCGTGCGGATCGCCGTCGCGGCCGTCTCCGGCCCTGGCGTCCAGTTGTCCATGTAGAGAACCCCGCCGATGATGGCGGCGCCCAGCACATACCAATGCGCCATGCCGCCGCGCCGCGCGCCGGAGCGCTTCGCTGCCGAGGTTTTCCTTCGCCGGTTCGTCTTCTTCGCCATCGCCTGTCTCCTGCGCGAGACAGTGCGACGATCTCTTGAAGATATGGTTACCGGAACGTGGAAAGCCGCCGGCTCTGCTGCCCCCACCGCGCGGCTTCGTCCAACCGGCGGCCGGAGCCTCACTCCGCAACGACGGTGGCAAGCACGCTGACGCAGTCCCCGGGTTTCACGAGGCCCGGGAAATGGCGGGCGGCAAGGATGCCGTCCATCTTCGCCTTCACCTCGAGCGGCGGCGCACCGGTGCGCCCGACCGGGTAGATGCGGGCGACGACATCACCATTGCCAACGCTGTCGCCGAGATCGAAGAGTGGCTCGATGAGGCCGCCGTCCTCGGCAAAGGAGAAGCAGTTGCCGTCCGGCATGTCGAGCCAGGTGGTCGCCCGCGTCTCCACGCCGCCGCTGAGGATGCCCGCGGCCTTCAGCACGTTGGCGACGCCGGTCTTGGCGATGGCCGCGCTTTTCGCCGTGGCCGTGCCGCCACCGCCGAGCTCGGTGGTGATGAAGACCTTGCCCATCTCCTCCGCGGCCGTGTCGTACATGCCGACCGCGTCGATCTCCAGCATCTTCATCGACCACGGCGCGCCGAAGGCGCGCACGAGATCGAAGGCTTTCGCCTCCTGCGCCTTGTCGGGCAGGATATGGGCCGCGCAAAAGGGCAGGAAATCCAGCGTCCTGCCGCCCGAGTGGAAATCGAGGACGATATCGGCGAGCGGCAGCAGCGTGCGCTGGAAATAGTCTGCGATCTTCTGGGTGACCGTACCATCAGGCGCGCCCGGAAAGCTGCGGTTCATGTTGCCCCGGTCGATCGGCGAGGTCCGCGTGCCGGCAAGGAAGGCCGGGTAGTTCATCGCCGGCACGATGATGACGCGCCCCGCCACCGCTTCCGCCTTCAGCGAGCGGGCGAGATCGAAGAGCGCGATCGGCCCCTCATATTCGTCGCCATGGTTCCCGCCGGTCAGGAGGGCCGTCGGGCCCTCCCCGTTCTTCACGACCGTCACCGGGATCATGACCGAGCCCCAGGCGGAATCGTCCCGGCTGTAGGGCAGGCGCAGGAAACCGTGCTGCACGCCGTCGGCCGAGAAATCGACGGTCGGGCTGAGCGGCGACGGGCGGAGTGTGCGTTCCGGCATGGCTCAATCCTTCACGAGAAGCTTGCGCGGCACATCGGCAAGGCACTCGACGCCGGTCTCGGTGATGAGGATGCTTTCCGTCGTCTCGAAACCCATGTCCTCAAGCCAGAGCCCCGTCATGAAATGGAAGGTCATGCCCGGCTTCAATTCGCTCCGGTCGCCGGGACGCAGGCTCATCGTGCGCTCGCCCCAGTCCGGCGGATAGGAGACTCCGATGCCGTAGCCCGTGCGGTTGTCCTTCACGATGCCGTATTTCTTGAGCACCGCGAAGAAGGCATTGGCGATGTCCTCGCAGGTATTGCCGGGCCGGGCGACGGCAAGGCCCGCCTCCATGCCTTCCAGCGTCGCCTTTTCCGCATCGAGGAAGGCCTGCGTCGGCTTGCCGAGGAAGACCGTGCGCGAGAGCGGCACATGGTAGCGGTTGTAGCAGCCGGCGATCTCGAAGAAGGTGCCCTCGCCCGATTTCATCGGCCTGTCGTCCCAGGTCAGGTGCGGCGCGGAGGCTTCCACGCCCGAGGGCAGCAGCGGCACGATGGCGGGGTAATCGCCGCCGATCCCGTCCACGCCGCGCGTGCCGGCATCGTAGATTTCCGCCACGAGATCGCATTTGCGCATGCCGACCTCGATCCTGTCGAAGATGCGCTCATGCATCTTCTCGACGATGCGCGCGGCATTGCGCATGTAGCGGATCTCGGTCTCGCTCTTGACCGCGCGCTGCCAGTTGACGAGCGCGGTGGCGTCGACGAAGCGGGCGTTCGGCAGGTGCTTCTGCAGCGAGGCGAAGGCAGCGGCGGAGAACCAGTAATTGTCCATCTCCACGCCGATCGTCAGCGTGTCGAGACCGCGCTCGGCAAGCTTGGCGGAAAGGTAGTCCATCGGGTGGCGCTCGGTGGACTGCACGTAATGGTCCGGATAGCCGATGATGTTCTCGTGCTTGAGATAGGCGGTGAACTTGGCGCCGTTGGCATCCTGCCCGCGGCCGTACCAGATCGGCTCGCCCGTCGGCGGCACGACGACGCACTGGTGCACGTAGAAGGACCAGCCGTCATACCCCGTCAGCCAGTTCATGTTCGACGGATCGCTCACGATCAGCACGTCGATGCCCTTGGCTTCCATCGCCTTGCGCGTCTTCTGCAGGCGCGCTTCATACTCCGGAAGTGAGAACTTCAGGTTCGCTTGTTTCATCGGTTTTTCCTCTATACCCGGCGCAGGGCCGGTCTCAACTCTCGAAGGTCGTGCCGGTGCCCGTCGCTGCCGCGCGGGCGGCAGCAAGCGTTGCGATGGCCGTGTCCTGGATGCCCGTGCCGGTCAGGTCCGCCACGGTGATGTCGTCGGGGCCGCCGCGGCCCGGCTTGAGCCCGGCGATGATCTCGCCGAGTTCGAGGAAGGTCGTGCCCTCGGTCACGAGGCCTGCCGCGATGGCATGGTGCAACTCGCCGAGCTGGCGCGTCTGCGCGAGGCTGTCGGCGACATAGAGGCCGGCGCCGGTGATGACGGCGGGCTCCAGCTCGTTCTTGTGCTCGGCATCCGAGCCCATGGCGGTGACGTGCTGGCCCGGCTGGAGCCATTCCGCCCTGAGAACAGGCTTTTCGGATGGCGTGGTGGTGACGACGATGTCGGCGCCGTCGACCGCCGCGCGCCCTTCGGCTTCCGCCCGCACGGGGAAACCGAGCCTTGCCGTCAGGTCGAGGGCCGTCGCCTCGGCCTTGGCCGCATCGCGTGCCCAGATCCGCGCCTGGCGGATGGGACGCACGAGGCTCAGGGCTTCGAGCTGGAGCCGTGCCTGCATGCCCGCGCCGAAGATCGCGGCAACGGACGCATCCGGGCGCGAGAGATGGCGCGCCGCGACGGCCCCGGCGGCGGCGGTGCGCACATCCGTGAGGTAGCCGTTGTCGAGGAGAACCGCCTGCACGAGGCCGGTCCTGGTCGAGAACAGCACCATCAGGCCGTTCGTGCTCGGCAGGCCGATCTTCGGATTGTCGAAGAAGCCGGGGCTGATCTTGATGGCGAAGCCGTCGAGACCGGGTACATAGGCGGTCTTCACGTCCACCTCGCCGCGCTGCTCGGGCATGTCGAGCCGGAGGATCGGCGGCATGGCGACGGCCTTGGTGGCGAGCGCGTGGAAGGCCTCCTCCACGCAGGCGATGGCTTCGAGATCGAGCGGAACGATCCGCCTCAGTTCCGCCTCGGTCAGTATCTTCATCCTCGTCACGCCGTCTTCTCCCCGAACGGATCGGTTTCACCGTTGATGACCCGCCGGTGCAGGTCCATGTCCACATTGCGGCCGGAAAGGATGACGGCCACGGGACCGTCGAGCCGGCCGAGCCGGCTCGAAAGCAACGCCGCGATGCCGACCGCCCCCGCGCCCTCGACCACCTCCTGCTCCTGCGCATAGGCGTGCCGCATGCCGGCGGCGATCTCGGGCTCGGAGAGCAGGATCACATCGTCGAGCATCGCGCGGCACATCCCGAATGTCACGGCATTGTCGAGCCCGATGCCGCCGCCGAGCGAATCGGCAAGGCTCGCCACCTCCTCGACCGCCACCGGCCGCCCCGCATCGAGGCTCGCCTTCATCGCCGCCCCCCGCGCCATCGTGAGGCCGATGACGCGCGTCTTCGGCGAGCGTCCCTTGACGGCCGCGGCGACGCCGGCGGCCAGCCCGCCGCCGGACAGCGGCACCAGCACCGTCGCCACATCCGGCATCGCCTCGACGATCTCCAGCCCGAGCGTGCCCTGCCCCGCGACGATGGCGGGCGCATCGAAAGGCGGCACCATGACGAGCCCGTCCTCGGCGACCAGCCGGTCGACCTCGAGCTGCGCCTCGTCCTGCGACCGGCCGACGATGCGCACGGTCGCGCCGAGGCGGCGGATTTCCGAAACCTTGTTGTCCGGCACCAGCCGGGACATGCAGATCGTCGCGACGGAGCCTTCCGCGCTGGCGGCATGGGCGAGTGCGCGTCCGTGATTGCCCGTCGAGGCGGCGACCACGCCCCTCGCCCTTTCCTCCGGCGACAGCGACAGCACGGCATTCGTCGCCCCGCGCAGCTTGAAGCTGCCCGTCGTCTGGTGATGCTCGAGCTTGAGCCCGACCGGTACGCCGCAGCGCTCCGCCAGCGCGGCGGAAAGCGTGAAAGGCGTGCACAGGACGCGTCCCTTGATGCGACGGGCCGCCTGCTCGATGTCCGAAAGGGTCACGGGAAGCGTCGTCATGATCTATTTGCCCGGATAGGCGCGCGTCATCAACCGGCCGAGTTCCGGCCGTGGCGCCGCGTCGCCGCAAAGCCTCAGGCACGCCCAGGCGGTGGCGAGGTTGCTGGTGACGACCGGCTTGCCGATGGCGGCCTCGATCTCTGCCGCCACGCCCGCCGCGCGAACGGCCGTGCAGGAGATGAAGAGCGCGTCGCAATCGGGAGCCGTCGCTTCCCGGGCGAAAGCGACGATCTCGTCGGGGGAAATGCGCGCCATCTCCCGGTCGTCGGAAAGGCCGAGGCAGGTGAAGCGGGCGATGTCGAAGCCGAGCGCCAGGAAATAATCCGCCATCGGCCGGCTGGTTTCGAGCGTATAGGGCGTCAGCACCGAGATGCGCCTCGCGCCGAAGGCCTTGAGGCCGCGGACGGCGGCGGCGGTCGGCGTCACGACGGCAGCCTCCGGCTTGGCGGCCTTGACGGCCGCCTCCACCGCATCGTCACCGATCACCACCGAGGCGGAGGTGCAGGAATACATGACGACGTCGAGCGGCTCGTCCGGCAGGATGAGCGCGGCGCCGGCCGTCAGCGAGGGCTGCATGGCGCGCAGGTTCTCCGGCGTCACCGGGTTGGCATAGGGAATGCGCGTGGCGTAGACGCCGATCCGGTCGCTTGCGACCATGCGCTGGAAATCCACCTCCGTCGTATGATCTGTCGCCAGGATGATCAGGCCGACTCGCTTTTCCAGCGGGCGGTCGTCGAGCCTCGGCGCGCGGGAAGCAAGGGATAGTTCGAGCGTCTGCATCAGCGTTCCTCCACGCGGGCATAGCGTTCTTCCAGCCAGCGCAGGAAGACGACGGAGATCAGGCTCATGACCAGGAAGAACACCCCGACCAGCGTCATCGGCTCGATGTAGCGATAGCTGCTGTTGGCGACGCTCTTGGCCTGGTTCATCAGTTCGAGCACCGTGATCGCGGAGAGCAGCGGCGTCTCCTTGAACATGGCGATCAGGTAGTTGGCGAGCGCCGGGATCATCGGCGGGATCGCCTGCGGCAGCACCACATGGATCCATGTCTGCCGGCCGGTGAGGTTCGTCGCCTTCGCCGCCTCCCACTGGCCGCGCGGCACGTTCTCGATGCCGGCGCGGTAGACCTCCGCGGCATAGGTACCGTAGTGCAGGCCGAGCCCGATGACGCCGGCCGCGAGCGCCGGCAGGCGGATGCCGACGTCCGGCAGCACATAGAAGATGAAGTAGAGCTGCACGAGCAGCGGCGTGCCGCGGATGAACTCGACCACGAAGCCGGTCACCTTCGCGACGGGCTTCGGCGCGGTCATGCGCAGGATCGCGAAGAGGAGGCCGACGGCGGCGGCAAGGGCGGCGCCGAGCACGGTCGCAAGGATCGTGATCTTCAGGCCCTCGATGAGGGTCGGCATGATCTGCCAGACGAAGTTCCAGTCCCATTCCATCGTCAGGTCCTCACACCGTCGAGGCCGCGGGTGACCCGGCGCTCCAGCCAGCGCATGCCGTAGGAGATGGCGAGCGCCATCAGGAAATAGAGCACGAGGATGACCGTAAAGGGGATCAGCGTGCTGCCGGTCTGCGCGCGCACGACCTGCGCCTGGAAGGTCATGTCGGTGAGCGAGATCAGCGAGACCACGGCCGTGGCCTTCAGCAGTTCGATCGCATTGTTGCCGAAGGTCGGCAGCATCAAAGGCAACGCCTGCGGCAGGATGATGTGGCGCATCGCCTGGCTGCGCGTCAGGTTCAGCGCGATGCAGGCCTCCCGCTGCTCGCGGCCGATGGCCTTGACCGCGCCGCGCACGACCTCCGCCCCGTAGGCCCCGACATTCAGCCCCAGCGCCAGCACCCCGGCCTGCAGCGGCGACAGCGTGATCCCCGCGAAGGGCAGCACGAAATAGGCCCAGAAGAGCTGCACGAAGATCGACGTGCCGCGGAAGAATTCGATATAGGTCGTGGCCAGCGCCCTGACCGCCATGAAGCGGCTGACGCGGCCGAGCCCGGCGGCGAACGCCATGACGACGGCCAGCACCGAGCCCATGACGGTGAGTTCCACCGTCACCAGCGCGCCTTGCAGGATCAGACCTATGTAGCCGGACCAGTCGGTCATCGTGCGTCCCAAGTTGATAACGAAAGAATCTGCCCATCACCTGCCTGCCGGCACCTTCCCCCCGTAAACGGGGAGAAGGGCGAACAGGCCGCGATATCCCGAACGTCGAACGAAGCGATGCGGGAAACCCCGGCCACCTGCTCCTTCTCCCCGTTTGCGGTAAGAAGGTCGCGGCAGCGGGATGAGGGGCAAACTCGCGACTACATTCCTCTCGTCACTGCGCCGCGCAGAGCTTTTCGCGGGTCGTCGACATCGCTGCCGCGGCGGAGAAGCCGTAGGGCTCGATGATCTTGGCGAACTCACCCGATTCCTTCAGCTTGGCGAGCTCCACGTCGAAGGCGTCGCGCAGGGCCTCGTCGCCCTTCCTGAACGCCGCGCCGTCGCAATAGACCGGTGCGCCCTCGACCGGCGCCACGACCTCGATGCCCGGATCGTTCGCCTTGGAGACGAGGTCGTTGATCGACAGCACCGGCAGCGAGTAGACATCGATGCGGCCGTCCTGCAGCATCTTCAGGCCGCTCTGGCCATCCGGCACGACGATGACGCGATCGCGCGGCACGCCGGCTTCCAGCGCCAGCTTCTCCTCCGTGCCGCCGCCGGGCGCGCCGATCTTCGCATCGGGATTGTCGGCGATGTCCTTGTAGCTCTTGAGGGCGAGCGGATTGCCCTTCTTCAGAGCGAAGGCCTCGGCATCGCACAGGATCGGCTCGGAATAGGCGACCGCCGCGCAGCGCTCCGGCTTCATGAAGAGGCCGGCGGTGATGACGTCGTGGCGGCCGGCCTGGAGGCCGGGGATCATCGCGCCGTATTCCGAGATCGAGGCGACGATGTCGCCGACGCCGAGGCGCTTGAAGACTTCACGCGCCACGTCGGGGGCCGCACCGGAAACCTTGCCGTCCGCCGCGACCGCCGTGAACGGCGGCTCGTTGGCGATGGCGACGCGGGCAAAGCCCTGTTCCTTCAACTGTTCCAGCTTCGCGTCGTCGGCCGAAGCCGGCGCGGCGGCGACAATTGCCATCAGCGCGCTCGCGCCGGCGGCCATGGTCAAAAATGTCCTCATGCTCATTGTTCCGAACTCCTCTGGCTGTCCTGGTTTTGCTTGGAGCCTTGTTTCCGAGCGGGAAGATCCCCTCAGACGCGGTGCCCTGCCGCGATGATCTTGCGCAGGAAGGTCTGCGTGCGTTCCTGCCTGGGATTGCGGAAAATCTCGTCCGGCTTGCCTTCCTCGACGATCCGGCCGCGGTCGAAGAAGAGGATGCGGTCGGCAAAGTCGTGGGCAAAGCCCATTTCATGCGTCACGAGCAGCATCGTCATGTCCGTCTCGGCGGCGAGCTTGCGCATGACGTTGAGCACCTCCTCCACCAGCTCCGGATCGAGCGCGGAGGTGACTTCGTCGAACAGCATGATCTTCGGCGAGAGCGCCAGCGCCCGGGCGATGGCGACGCGCTGCTTCTGCCCGCCGGAGAGTTGCGAGGGCATGCTCTTCGCCTTGTCGGCAAGGCCGACCATGTCGAGAAGTTCCATCGCCCGCTTCTGCGCCGCCGCCTTCGCCACGCCCTTCGTCAGCATCGGCGCGAGCGTCACGTTGTCGAGCACGCATTTGTGCGGAAAGAGATTGAAGTGCTGGAAGACCATGCCGATCTTCTCGCGCATCCGGTGCAGATGGCGGTCGTCCGCCGGCACGAGGCTGCCGTTCTTCGGCATGTGGTAGAGCTGGTCGCCGTCGACCTCGACATGGCCGCCGCTGATCGTCTCGAGCGTCATGAGGATGCGCAGGATCGTCGTCTTGCCCGAGCCGGACGGGCCTATGAGCGCGAGCTTCTCGCCCGGCAGCACCTCCATCGACAACCCGTCGAGCACGGTCAAGGGACCGTAGCGCTTGGTGATGTTGTCGATGCGGATGATCGGTGCGGCCATGCATGTCTCTCCCTGTTGAGACAAGTTATGGCCTAACGATGCGCGGCGATCAAAATCATGTCAATCCGAATAATAATATCAGTACAATTATTCTTCGAATGCCTAATTGGCAGGCGTTTTCCTCAAATCGCGAGCAGCAGCGCCTCCGGACTTCCGCTGGCCAGCGAGGCCAGGATGCCGAGGCCGGTGCGAAGCTCCTGCTCGGTGGTCGAGCCGAGCGAGATGCGCACGGCCGGGTGCCAGCGCTGGTCGCAGGTACGGAAGGACGAGCCCGGCGCTATGGCCACGCCGCGCAGGCGGGCCTGCGAGACGAACCCCTCCTCCGTGTGCCCCTCCGGCAGCGGCAGCCAGACGTGGAGGCTCTGCGGATGCGCATGGTAAGGCAGGCCCGCGAAGGCTTCTGCGGCAATGGCGTGACGCGCGGCAAGGGCCTTGCGCTGCCAGTTGACGAGCTCCATCGCCGTGCCGTCGGACACCCAGCGCGTCGCGATCTCGGCGATCGAGGGCGTCGCCATCCAGTTGGAGACGAGATGGCGGTTGGCGACGGCCGCGACATAGCGGTCGGGCGCGGCGAGATAGCCGATGCGCAGCCCCGGCACGGTGATCTTGGTGAAGCTCGTGATGTAGAGCGTTCGCTCCGGCGCATAGGCGGCGAGCGGCGGCGCCCTGTCCGCGACGAGCGGCCCGAGGATGTCGTTCTCGATGATCGCGATGTCGTGGCGCCGCGCCACTTCGGCCAGCGCCTGGCGGCGTTCCGCGCTCATCAGCGTGGCGGTCGGGTTGATGACCGAGGGCTGCAGGAAGACCGCGCGGATCACGCCCTTGCGGCAGGCCTCGTCCAGCGCCTCGGGGATCATGCCGTCGCGATCGATGGGCAGGCCCTCCAGATGCAGGCCGAGATAGGTGGAGAGCGGCACCAGCGTATGGTGGCTGATCGCCTCCGTGGCGACGGTCGCGCCGGGCGGGGCGACGCTCATCAGCGCCACCGTCATGCCCGACGTGGCGCCGTTGGTGAGGCTGACATTGAGCGGCGAGATGTCGAGGCCGCAGCGCGCCAGCCATTCGGCGGCAACGTTGCGATGGCGCGGGAACACCATGTTGGGCCGGAAGGACAGCGCCGAACTCGACGGCAGGTTCTCCGCCAGCCAGCCGAAGGCCTCGCGCATCCTTTCGAGATGAAGCTGCTCGCAGACCGGCTTGAGGATCGAAAGATCGACCAGTTCGCCGAGACGCTCGGGCAGGTAGGGCGGCTCCGGCTCCCGCGGCCGGGTCTGCACGAAGGAGCCGCGGCCGATCTCGCCCGAGATGAGCCCGCGGCGGATCAGCTCGTCATAGGCGCGGCTGACGGTCTGCACGGAAAGCTTCAGGTCGTCGGCGAGCTTGCGATGCGGCAGGAGACGTGTACCGTTCGGCAGCAGCCCCTCCTGAATGGCGCGGGCAATCTGCTCGGCAAGGGAGAGGTAGGCCGGCCGGCGCAATTGGGATGTATCGGGTCGCCAACTTGTCATGATTTCACAGTGCTCAAATTCAGTTCAATTGACAACGCCAAAATGCCCTCCCATTGTCTTTTTCCTTCCTTTGATATGATCTTCGCCCGGAGGGCGCCCGCATGAAACTCGACGCCATCGACCTGCGCATCCTGGAGGCCATCCAGGAGAACGGGCGTATCACCAAGCTGGCGCTGGCGGAAAAGGCCGGCCTTTCGCCCACGCCCTGCTGGCTGCGGCTGCGCAAGCTGGAAAAGGCGGGCATCGTTTCGGGCTACCATGCCCGTGTCGCCGTGCGGCGCGTCGCGCCGGTCGCCAGCGTCCTGATGGAGGTGACGCTCGCCAACCACCGGCAGTCCGATTTCGATCGCTTCGAGCGCGCCGTGGCCGCGACGCCGGAGATCGTCGCCTGCTGGTCGGTCGGCGGCGGCGTCGACTACATCCTGAAGATCATGGCGGCGGACATCGACGCCTACCAGCGCCTTGTCGACGGCCTGCTCGACCGCGAACTCGGCATCGACCGCTACTTCACCTACATCGTTACCAAGACGGTGAAGGAGGAGACCGTGCTGCCGCTCGCCACCCTCCTCACCGCCTCGCAGTAGAGAGATTGTCTACGCCGACCGGCGCCTTTGGCCAAAGTCTCTGCGCCCCGCCCCGGCAATAGACAATCTGTCGCCCCGCCTCTGGCAGACTTCCCTCCAACAGCCAAGGAGGCCGCCATGACTGCCGTATTCGCCCGCACGACCTTCCACGACGCCCTCGCCCGCCTTGCCGATCCGCACCTGCTGCGCGCGCTCTCCTATGTCGGCGGCCGCTGGGTGGCGGGCCGCGACGGCAACGGTTTCGAGGTCAAGGACCCCTCGTCCGGCGCAACGCTTGCCTGGGTGGCCGCCCTCGACGGCGACCAGGCTGCCGATGCCGTCTCCGCCGCAGCCGGCGCCTTTCCGGCCTGGCGGGACATGCTGCCGCAGCAACGCGCGACCATCCTGCGCAAGTGGCACGCGCTGATGCTGGAGGCCCGCGAGGACCTCGCCCTGCTGATGACGCTGGAACAGGGCAAGCCGCTTGCCGAATCCCGCGGCGAGATCGACTATGCCGCCTCCTTCCTCGAATGGTACGCCGAGGAAGGCAAGCGCCTCAACGCCGAGGGCATCACCAGCCACCTGCCGGGCGCGGAGATGATCGTGCGCCGCGAGGCGCTGGGCGTCGTCGGCATCGTCACGCCGTGGAACTTCCCCTCCGCCATGCTCACCCGCAAGGCCGCCGCGGCACTGGCGGCCGGCTGCACCGTCGTCGCGCATCCCTCCAGCGAGACGCCGCTTTCGGCGCTCGCCCTTGCCGAGCTCGGCGAGCGCGCCGGCCTTCCCGCCGGCGTCTTCAACGTCGTGACCGGCGATGCCGCGACCATCGTCGGCCGCCTGAACGCCGAGCCCCGCGTCCGGGCGATGAGCTTCACCGGTTCGACGGAGATCGGCCGGCTGATCGCCGCCCAGTGCGCGCCGACGATGAAGCGGCTCATCATGGAACTGGGCGGCCATGCGCCGCTGATCGTCTTCGCCGATGCCGACATCGACAAGGCCGCCGACATCGCCGTCAACGCCAAGTTCGCCACGTCGGGCCAGGATTGCCTTGCCGCCAACCGCATCTATGTCGAGCGCCCGGCGCTCGCCGCCTTCACCCGGGCCTTCAAGGCGCGCATTGAGGCGCTGAAGGTCGGCGCGGGGCTGGAGGCCGGCGCCGAGATCGGTCCGCTGATGCACGAGCGCGCCATCGCCAAGGTGGAGGAACAGGTCGCCGACGCGCTGCAGCGCGGCGCAAAGCTCCTGGCCGGCGGCGAGCGCCACACGGCAGGCCCGCTTTTCTTCCAGCCGACGCTGCTCGCGGATGTTCCCGACGACGCCCTCATCATGCGCGAGGAAACCTTCGGCCCCGTTGCCGCCGTCACTGCCTTCGACAGCGAGGCGGAGGTGATCGCCCGCGCCAACGACACCGAATACGGTCTCGTTGCCTATGTCGTGACCGAAAACGGCGCGCGCCAGATGCGCCTTGCCCGTGCGCTCGAATACGGCATGGTGGCGATCAACCGCGTGAAGATCACCGGCGGCCCGATCCCCTTCGGCGGCTGGAAGCAATCCGGCCTCGGCCGCGAAGGCTCGCGCCACGGCATGGAAGCCTTCACCGAACTGAAATATCTCTGCATCGACACGGCCGCCTGATCCCGGGCGACGAACCACACCGAAAGGAAAGACCATGCTCGACCGCCGCAACGAACTCACCGCCTGGGACCGCGACCACTTCTTCCATCCGTCCACGCATATGGGCATGCACGCCCGCGGCGAGACGCCGACCCGCGTCATCGGCGGCGGCGAAGGCGTCTACATCACCGACCTCAACGGCAAGACCAGCCTCGACGCCTTTGCCGGCCTCTATTGCGTCAATGTCGGCTACGGCCGCCAGAAGATCGCCGACGCGATCGCCGAACAGGCGAAGAACCTCGCCTATTATCACGCCTATGTCGGCCACGGCACGGAAGCCTCGATCACGCTGTCCAAGATGATCATCGACCGCGCGCCCGAGGGCATGAGCCGCGTCTATTTCGGCCTTTCCGGCTCGGATGCCAACGAGACCAACATCAAGCTCATCTGGTACTACAACAACGTCCTCGGCCGGCCGGAGAAGAAGAAGATCATCTCGCGCTGGCGCGGCTATCACGGCTCGGGCGTCATGACGGGATCGCTGACCGGCCTCCACCTCTTCCACAACGCCTTCGACCTGCCGCGCGCGCCGATCCTGCACACGGAAGCGCCCTATTTCTTCCGCCGGCCCGACCGGTCAATGGACGAGGAGCAGTTCTCGCAATATTGCGCCGACAAGCTGGAGGAGATGATCCTCGCCGAAGGCCCGGACACCGTCGCCGCCTTCATCGGCGAGCCGATCCTCGGCACCGGCGGCATCGTGCCGCCGCCGAAGGGCTACTGGCAGAAGATCCAGGCCGTGCTCGACAGGTACGATATCCTGCTCGTCGCCGACGAGGTCGTCACCGGCTTCGGCCGCCTCGGCACGATGTTCGGCTCGGACCACTACGGCATGAAGCCCGATCTCATCACCATCGCCAAGGGCCTCACCTCCGCCTACGCGCCGCTCTCCGGCACCATCGTCTCGGACAGGATGTGGCAGGTGCTGGTGAAGGGTTCGGACGAGCTCGGCGCCATCGGCCACGGCTGGACCTATTCCTCGCACCCGATCTGCGCCGCCGCCGGCGTCGCCAATCTCGAACTCATCGACGAACTCGGCCTCGTCGAGAATGCCGGCTCCACCGGCGCCTATTTCCGCGCGGAACTCGCCAGCGCCGTCGGCGACCACAGGAATGTCGGCGAAGTGCGCGGCGACGGCCTGATGGCCGCCATCGAGTTCGTCGAGGACAAGGACGACCGCACCTTCTTCGACCCCGCAAGGAAGATCGGCGCGCAGGTCTCCGCCGCCCTTCTGGAACGCGGCGTCATCGGCCGCGCCATGCCGCAGGGCGACATCCTCGGCTTCGCCCCGCCGCTCTGCCTGACGCGGCAGGAGGCGGACATCGTGGTGAAGGCGACGGCCGATGCTGTGAAGTCCGTTCTCGGCTGATTCCGCTTGAACCGATCGGGGCAGCGGCTAGGTGTTTGATCCCACGGTTTGATGGTGCGATCCTTTCTTTGGAATGGAAGGAAGCCCTATGGGACAAGTTCGTCACGGCAGCGCCACGACCACGCACGCTGTCCGAGCAGCAATACAGCGATCGCAAGCTTCGCTCGCGCAGCTGAGCCGGGAGCTGGGCATCAACCCCAAGACCGTTGCGAAGTGGCGCAAGCGCGCGACGGTGGACGATATGAAGACCGGGCCATCGGAACCGCGCTCTACAGTCCTGTCGGCGGATGAAGAGGCGGCGATCATAGCATTCCGGCGCCATACACTGCTGCCGTTGGACGACTGCCTTTACGCCCTGCACCCCTCGATCCCCCACCTGACGCGATCCGCGCTGCACCGCTGCTTGCAGCGGCATGGCATATCGCGTCTGCCTGATGTGGAAGGCGACAAGCCTAAACGGTCGAAGTTCAAGCGCTACCCCATAGGGTTCTTCCATATCGACATCGCCGAGGTTCAGACCGCTGAAGGCAAACTATATTTGTTCGTCGGCATCGACCGCACGAGCAAGTTCGCCGTGACCCAACTCGTTGACAAGGCAGACAGGGAGACCGCTTGGGAATTCCTTCAGCATATGCTCGAAGCCGTGCCCTACCAGGTCCATACTATTCTCACTGATAACGGCATCCAGTTCGCAGAGCAGCCTCGGAATCGGAATACCATCTACTCCCGCCCGCTGCGCTTCGACATGATCTGCGAGGCAAACGGCATTGAACACCGGCTGACCAAGCCCAACCATCCATGGACCAATGGGCAGGTCGAGCGGATGAACCGCACGATCAAGGAGGCCACCGTCAAGCGCTTCCATTACGATAGCCACGACCAGCTCCGAGCACACCTGACGGACTTCATGGCAGCCTACAACTTCGCCCGCAGGCTCAAGACCCTCAGTGGACTCACGCCATACGAATACATCTGCAAGATCTGGACATCAGAGCCTCACAGATTCATCCTAAACCCGATCCACCAGATGCCGGGACTGAACAGCTAGGCTGCCCCGCATCCGCACCGAACCCCGGACCCGGCCCGCCATGACATCCATAAACGACCGCATCCTTGACGCCGTCGACCGGCTTTTCGACGACGAGGTGCGCTTTCTGGAAAAGCTGGTCGGATTCCGGTCCCTGCGCAACGAAGAAGCCGAAGCGCAGGATTTCATCGCCGAGGCCCTGCGGCAACGCGGCTTCACGGTGGAGCGCCTGCGCACCGACGCCTCGAAGATCGGGCACCATCCGGCCTTTTCGCCTGCCACCGTCGACTATGCAGAAAGCTGGAACGTCGTCGGCCGGAAGGCGGCGACCGGAATCGGCGGGCGCTCGCTCGCCTTCAACTCCCATGTCGACATCGTGCCGGCGGGAAGCGGCCATCGCTGGACCTCCCCGCCCTTCCAGCCCGTCCGTCGCGGCGACTGGCTCCATGGTCGAGGCGCCGGCGACATGAAGGCCGGCCTTGCCGCCTCCATCTTCGCGCTCGACGCCATCGCCGCGGCCGGGCTTTGCCTGCGGGGCGACGTCCAGGTCCAGTCGGTCGTGGAGGAGGAGATCACCGGCAACGGCGCGGCAACCCTCTTTTCCCACGGTTTCATCGCCGATGTGGTCGTCAGCCCCGAGCCGACCGACGAGCAACTGGTGCGCGCCAATGCCGGCGTCATCAAGTTCCGGCTGGAAACGAAGGGCCGCCCGGCCCATCCCCGTGATCCCGAATCCGGCCAGAGCGCCATCGACCTGATGATCCGCCTCATCGGCCACCTAAGAACGCTGGAACGCAAATGGATCGGGGAGCGCCGGGACAAGCACCTGTTCAAGGATCTGCCGAACCCCGTCGCCCTGACGATCGGCACGATCGAAGGCGGCGACTGGATCGCCTCCATCCCGAGCGATTGCACCGCAGAAGGCCGGATCGGCTTTTACCCCGGCGAGGACCCGAAGGCACGCGCCGCCGAATTCGAAGCCTTCCTCGATCATGTCCAGGGGGAAGACCCGGCCTTTGCAGGCGAGCGCCTGGTCGCCCTCAGCTGGGTCGGCGTGATGCATGCAGGCTACGAGCTGGCCGAGGGGTCCGCCGCTGAAAACATCCTCCGCTCCGCCCACGCCCTCACGCATGAGGGGGCCGACCTGCCGTCCTACGTGATGGCCTGCTATCTCGATGCAGCCGTCTTTGCCGTGCACGGCAACATCCCCTCGCTCGTCTACGGCCCGATCGCCGAGAACATCCACGGCATCGACGAGCGCGTCAGCCTTTCCTCGCTGAAACGCGTCACCAGGACGCTCGCCCTCTTCGCCGCTGACTGGTGCGGGACGGAGGAACGCTGACGGACAGTTTCGGGTATTGCGGGCGAAGGGCCGAAATGACGGGGCCGGACAGGTCGCGAAGCCGAAGCATTCGCGGCCTGCCCGGCCCGATCAGAGGTGACCACCCTTTGCCCATGCGGGCGTCACCCGGCATTGCCCTCTACGCAACGTGTACGAGCCACAGCTTCGACTTCGGCCTTGTACCTGCGAAGATCGTGCGTCACGCCCGGAAAGGTCTCCAAAAGGTATCTTGCAAAGCTTCTTCGGCAGCTTTCGCTTTTTGGAAACCAGTGCGCGGATGTGACATCGTCGAAGATCGTTTTCAGTTGCGCGAGTTCGTCAGGCTCGAACGCGCATTTCGCAGAAAAGTTACGCACTACCTCCTCTTTTCTCCGCCCATAGGTTGCACATTACAAAACCACAACCATGGTTGCAATAAGGAATTTTCCCTCGTATTCCCGCCGGCCATGCGGCTGGCCCGATCACAGGCTGCCGGTCCCCGCGAGAAACGCATCGGCAAAATGTGCGGCAAAGCTCTCCGCCACCGCGGAACGCTTGCGGTCCGAGCTCAGGTAGATACCGACGACGACGTCCGCGAGCCTCGGCAGGCCGAGGGCATCATCGAGCGTTGCAAGCTTCGGCGGCAGGATGCGGCGGGCGAGGACCGTATTGCCGAAGCCGGAGCCGACCGCCGCCTCCAGGCCGGAAAGGCTGGGGCTGGTATAGACGAGATCGTAACCGCGCCCGTCGCGTTGCAGCGCCGTCAGCATCGCCCGCCGGTAGAGGCAACCCTCCGGATAGCAGACGATGCGCAGGTTGCCGCCGCCGTCGGTGACGAGCGAGGTCGAGCTGTCGCCCACCCAGGCGAGGGGCTCCTTCCAGGTCATGAACGCGCCTTCCGCCGGCCCGTCCGGCGTCATCGCCACGACGAGGTCGTAGAGCCCGTTGCGCAGCCCCTGGAGGAGAACGTGGGAGAGGTCGCAGACGACCTCGAAGCGGAAGTCGTGGCCGCTGCGCGCAAGGCGCGGCATCAGCTTCGGCAGGAAATGATCGGCATAGTCGTTGGGAATGCCGAGGCGGATCTTGCCGTGCTGGTCGCGCCGCGAGAGGCGCAGCACCATCTCATCGTTGAGCGCCAGCATCTGCCGGGCATAGCTCGCGACAAGCTCGCCCGCCTCGGTCGGCTGGGCGCTGGCATCCTTGGTGAAGAGGGAGACGTTGAGCAGTTCCTGCAGCTTCTTCATCTGCAGGCTGATGGCCGGCTGGGTGCGACCGAGCTGTTCGGCGGCGCGCGTGTGGCTGCGCAGGTCGATGACCGCCAGGAAGGTGCGAAGAAGGTCGGTCGGTATGTTTCTCACGGGGGCGGCACCGCTTCCAAAAGGAAACGGGCCGATCGGACGGCCCGTTCCAAGTTGCCCGCGGACGGGGTCAGGCGGGGAGGATATTATGCTCCGGACCGAAGGGGAAGCCCGTGATGTTCTCGCTGCCGGTTTCGGTCATGACCAGGATGTCGTGCTCGCGGTAGCCGCCGGCCCCCGGCATGCCGTCCGGAATGGTCAGCATCGGCTCCATGGAGACCACCATGCCCGGCTGGAGCACCGTGTTGATGTCCTCGCGCAGCTCCACGCCCGCCTCGCGGCCGTAATAATGCGAGAGCACGCCGAAGGAATGGCCGTAGCCGAAGGAGCGGTAGCCGAGCAGGCCGTGGTCGCGGTAGATCTCGTTGAGCTCGGCCGCCACATCGCCGCAGCGCGCGCCGGGCTTGAGCAGTTCGAGGCCCCGACGGTGCACCGCGCAGTTGATCTCCCAGATGCGCAGGTGCTCGTCGCTGGCATGGTCGAGGAACAGCGTGCGCTCCAGCGCCGTATAGTAGCCAGCGATCATCGGGAAGCAGTTGAGCGAGAGGATGTCGCCCTTCTCGACGCGGCGCGAGGTCACCGGATTGTGCGCCCCGTCGGTGTTGATGCCCGACTGAAACCAGACCCAGGTGTCCATCAGCTCGGCATGGGGGAAGCGGCTCGCGATATGGCGGACCATGGCCTGCGTGCCGGCGAGCGCCACCTCGTATTCCGGCACGCCCTCGCGCACCGCCTTCGCGACAGCGGCCCCGCCGATATCGGCGGTCCTTGCGCCTTCCTTGATGAGGGCGATCTCCTCGTCCGACTTGATCGTGCGCAGCCACATGGTCGGCGAGCCGATGTCGACGAATTCGACATTCGGGAAGGCCTCTTCCAGCAGGCGGCGCAGCTCGAGATCGACCTGGTCGAACTCGATGCCGATGCGCGAAGCCTTCGGCAGGAGCGTTTGCAGGGCATGGAAGAAGTTGTCGCGCTGCCAGTCCGTATAGGTGATGTTGTCGCCGAAGGTACGGCGCCAGGGCTGGCCGGCATCGATGCCGGCGGAAACGGAGGTGGCCTTTTCCGGCGTGATGACGAAGGCATAGCGCCGGCCGAAGGAGCAAAAGAGGAAATCGGAGAAGTAGCAGATGTTGTGATACGAGGTCAGGACCGCCGCATCGAGCTTCAGTTCTTCCAGGATGCGGCGCATCGCGTTCTGCCGCCGCTCCATCTCGCCCGCCGAGAAGGTCGGCTGTACCTTCTTGCCATTGTGCATCTCCTGCAGCCGCAGAAGCTGGTTGGGCATCCCCCGCGCAAACATGTTCATGTGAAAACTCCTTCTCCGCGGCCAATCGCGCCGTTTGACGAGGCACAGGGTAGGAAGCTTCACCGCCGCTGGAAAATTAGAAGTTCCAATGCGGCCATAAGGGATTTGCAAGCGTTCGACCGGAAGGCTGGTGCTAATGCCCGCATTTGCGAATGAAATTTCCGTCGACTTGCAGTTGCACCGTATGGTTCCGGCCAATCAACGTCTGTCGAGGAGGGGGACAGCCCATGATGGAGCGCGCAATTGGTTACGTTGTCGCCGGAAACGGACAAGACCGCGGCCCGACCGTCATGAAGGGCAAACGCGCGAAGCTCGCCTCCCCCCTCGCCCGGCAACCGGCGCGCGGAAAAGATGCGCAATCGAAACCATCCGAATGCGGATTTCGACAAGCATTACCGTCGCCGAACCGCGAAGGAATCTCGGGTCGTATATGTGCATGGATTTGGGGAAGAATGGTAGCGGAGGAGGGATTCGAACCCCCGACACAAGGATTATGATTCCTCTGCTCTAACCTACTGAGCTACTCCGCCGCCCGAAGGGACGATCGAGAGCGATGTCCGTTTCCGTCCGGTGCGCGGCTTATAAGGCGGGGTTCCCGGGGGTGTCAAGCGAGGTTCGAAGAAAAATCGCTTTGTCCGCAAGGGCTTTGCCGGGCGCGGCGCCTCAGGCCGCCACCGGCGTGGAAAGGATGCGCTTGAGGGCATCCTCGGCGGCCGCCTCCCGTTCCGAGCGCAGGATGAAGCCGCCGCCATAGATGCGGGCGTCCTCGCCCTGGCCGGAATAGAGCGCGCAGGCCTGGCCGGGGGCGACGCCGGGCTCGCCCTCCGCGAGCTCCACATAGATGCCCCCCTCGTTCGCCTTCAGGCGCGCGGGACGCGGCGGGCGCGTGGAGCGCACCTTGGCGTAGCAGTCGAAGCCGGCGGCGGCGACCGTATCGAGATCGCCGTCGCCCAGCCAGTTGATATCGCGCAGATAGAGGCGGCGCGTTTCCAGCGCCTCCTTCGGCCCGACGATGACGCGGCGCGAGCGGGCGTCGAGATAGACGACATAGAGCGGCTCGCCGGTGGCGATGCCGATGCCGCGGCGCTGGCCGATCGTGTAGTGCAGGATGCCCTCGTGCCGGCCGAGCACGCGGCCGTCGATATGCACGATCTCGCCGGCGAGCGCCGCGTTCGGCTTCAGCTTGTTGACGATGTCCGAATACTTGCCCTGCGGCACGAAGCAGATGTCCTGGCTGTCGGCCTTCTTGGCGACGACGAGCCCCATGTCCTCGGCGAGCGCCCGCGTCTCGGCCTTGGAAAGATGGCCGAGCGGGAAGCGCAGGTAGTCGATCTGTTCCTGCGTGGTCGCGAAGAGGAAGTAGCTCTGGTCGCGCTCCGCATCGACAGGCCGGTAGAGTGCGCGGCGGTGCGGCGCGCCAGGCGCGGGGTTGGGGCGCGAGCGGATATAGTGGCCCGTCGCCAGCGCATCGGCGCCGAGGTCCTTGGCGGTGGCAAGCAGATCGGCGAACTTGACGGTCTGGTTGCAGGCAACGCAGGGGATCGGCGTCTCGCCGGCAATGTAGCTTTCGGCGAAGGGGTTGATAACAGTCTCGCGGAACCGCTTTTCATAATCGAGGACGTAATGCGGGATGCCGAGCGTTTCGCAGACGCGGCGCGCATCGTCGATGTCCTGTCCGGCGCAGCAGGAGCCGGCACGGTGCACGGCGGCGCCGTGATCGTAGAGCTGCAGGGTGATGCCGAGAACGTCATAGCCCTCGCGCTTGAGGATCCCGGCCACCACGGAACTGTCGACGCCGCCCGACATGGCGACGACGACGCGCGTATCTTCCGGCTTGCGATCGAAATCGAGACTGTTCACGCGAGGTCCGTTCCGGTGCTGCTTCCACCCGTGGCGGGCGGCGGCACCTTTGACTTGGTTGGCTTCACGCAGTTCCGGATGCAAGGCTGCTGCACATATCCGCCGGAACTGCTCTCGGCCGAAACCGGCCAGACTTGACGTTCTGCAATCGGCAGAATGCCTTTCCCGGCGACATATAGAAACTTGCCGCTCCGAGAGCAAGAGAAGGCCGGAAACCTCGTCCTTTGCCGCGCCGGAAACGGCCTCCGGTCGAAGTCAGATCAGGCGCAGACGCAGGGCGATGGCGATGGCCTGCATGCGGTTGACGGCCTGCAGCTTGCGGGTGGCGCTCTTGAAATAGCTGCTTACCGTATAGACCGAGATGCCGAGGATGATGGCGATCTCGTCGCTGCTCTTGCCGGCCGCCGCCCAGCGCAGACACTCGACCTCGCGGCTGGAAAGCTTCTCGCGGCTCGCCGTCGCCGAGACGAAGGTCTTCTCGAGGCATTCGAAAAGCTGGAGGGCTGCGAAATGCAGTTCCGTCAGCTCCGGGCGGGCAAGCGGCGGGCGCGTGCCGGAAAACACCATCAGATAGGGGTCGGACGTCGTGGAATGCAGCAGCAGCGCCGTGGAGGCGGAAAGCCCGTAGCTTTCGGCAAGCGCGATCGCCTCGCCGGCCTGCGCGCTTTCCCAGTCGGCCGGGGCCAGCAGCGCGCTGTCGCCCTGCACCGGCAGCTTGGTCATGCCGGTATCGAGAGCCAGCCGGCTGACGTGGAAGAGGTTCATGGCATCGTACTTGCGCACGAGGTCGGCCGGCCAGTTGCTGACAAGCAGGCGCTCGGCGAAGCGCTGCTGCTGGTTGGCCGGGAAGCGCGCCACCAGGAAGTGGCTGAAGCTGAAATGGCTGGCGCACTGCCGCATGAGGTGCAGGACCTCGTATTCGGTCTGCACGGATTCGATATTGGCCGAAGAGAGGAATTCTGGCGACCAACCCTGCTGCAAGAGCGTGTTGTCTGGGTCTCTCATTTTCCGTTTCCAACAACCGGCGCGCGGGCGCCGGGCTTGTGTGCATTCTCGGTTCGGAAAATTTCAGGCGCACCCCGACAGACCGGCGGCGACGAAAAACGCCGCGGAAGCCATATCCCGATGGGAAACAGCTCGCGGAGGCAATTCATTTGGATGCGTCCTGGAGGCTTCCGGTGGCATCGATCCGACGCCGCCTCCGAATTTTGGCGCGTATTAGCAGTATTTGATTCAAATGGAAATGAAATATTTGCATGGCTCCCATGCGGGCCGGGCGGAGGGAAATTTGCCCCACGTAAGGGGAGGCAGCGGTGCGCGAAGGCGGGCTGCTCCGGCGAAGCCGCTCAAAAGATTAGAAAATTGTTAGCATGCGCTTAGGCAAATCTTAAATGTGGCGGGCTACAGTCCCCGCATATGGTCTTGAGTATATGTAGAGAGTCCAATGACCGATCTGATACGACCCCGCGTGAAATACGTCATCGGCCCCGATGGCAGCCCTCTGACGATCGCCGATCTGCCGCCGGCCAACACGCGGCGCTGGGTGATTCGCCGGAAGGCAGAAGTCGTCGCCGCCGTACGCGGCGGGCTCCTCAGCCTCGAAGAAGCCTGCGAACGCTACACGCTGACGGTCGAAGAATTCCTGTCCTGGCAATCCTCCATCAACGACCATGGCCTGGCCGGCCTGCGCACGACGCGCATCCAGCAGTACCGCCACTAGGCAGCTCCATTTCCCGTCACGACCCTGCGGCCGCTCAATGCGGCCGCAGTTTCATTTGCAGAAGGCCGGTCATGATCGCCGAGGCGGCATAGAACCAGAGGCCCGGCTGCGTGAAGGCGGAGGCCATGCCGCTCGTCTTCGCCGCGACGATGACCAGCGCCACCAGCATCACGTCCATCATCGACCATTTTCCGAGCACCGGCAGCAGCCGGGAGAGCAGGCCCGCCGTGTCGCCCGGCCGGGAGGGCGCGGTCGCCTCCAGCGCGATGCCGAACAGCTTCACGACCGGAAAGACGATGGAAAAGAGCGCGACCAGCACCGCAAGCCCGCCGTTCCCCTGCTGCCAGAGCGAGACGACGACGTCGACCAGCGAGGGCGTCTCGTCGAAGAAGTAGAGTTTTTCGAACCTTACCAGCGGCAGCACGAGGCCGAAGGCGAGGCTCAGCGCCGAAAGGACGAGAAGGGCGGGAACGACAAGGACCATGGCGGTTTCGCGGTTTCGATTCCCCGTTGCATACCATCGCGGCCGCTTCGATGCAGCACGCACTGTTCACACCGCGCACCTTGCGGGGAACGGCGGGACGGGAAAGGATGGTCCCGACGCAACGGCAGCAAGGAGCACGCCATGGACATCCTGCACGAGGACAACGGCACGAAGGGCCGCTACTACGCGGTCGTCGAGGGGCACGAGGCGGAGATGACCTATTCCCGCACGTCGCCGCAGCTCGTGATCGTCGACCACACCGGCGTACCGGATGCGCTGCGCGGCAAGGGCGTCGGCCAGGCGCTGGCGGCCCATGCCGTGGAAGAGGCCCGCAAGGGCGGCTGGAAGATCATGCCGCTCTGCCCCTTCTTCCGGGCGCAGGCCATGCGCCACAAGGACTGGCAGGACGTCGTCAATCTCTGACGCCGGCCTTGCGACAGGGACGCAACAAGCCTTGAAAAAACGCGAAGAGCCCTCGTGAGCGGTCTTTCGGCCGCTCGCGAGGGTTCTTCAGGATGGCACCTGGATCAGGCGCGCATCCGGACCGCGTTGTCGCGCTCTTCCAGCGCCGAAGCCTTGGCGAATTCCGCCTCCGCCTCTTCCAGTGCCAGTTCGGCCGCATCCTGCTGCACCTTCAGTTCCCTTATGGAGACCTGGAGGTTGTCGGAACGCTGCCGCGCCGCCTTGGCGAAGGTCGGATAGGCGAAGTGGCCCGGATCGGTGATCCCGGACTTCTTCTCTTCGATGGCGATCTGGCTTTCCAGCTCCTTCGACATCCGTTCGAATTCGGACATCATGAGCTGAAGCTGGGCCAGCTGCCGTCTCTTGTCTTTCACCTGAAATTCCTTCAGGCGAACTAGGCTCTCACGCGACTTCATACGCAATACTCCCGTGGATAGCGAGACCCCGGCATTGGAGCGAAAGGCCGCCGAAAACGCTGGCGAACCTCCCACCCGGCATTCCAAATCAGTACCCGAAGCGCGACGTTCGGCCGCGCGCCGGAGACCGGCATTCCTCCCGTAACCCGGCAAACCCTGCCGAACCGTGAAAAAATCCAGCGAGATTAATAAAATCCTACCGCTGGTAACCTTTCGTTTACGGGCATCGTTAATCATAGGCCCGATGATTTAAGGCTCCGTAAATACGATTCGCAAAAAAGAAGGTGGGTCGCATTGCTGAGTCGAAAGAGTCGGTTAACCGTGTTTCCTAAAGCGAAATCTTAAGAGACACAATTCTGATTCATGTATGAAATCAGGAGTCTGCCTAAAATAATTAACAGATCGATACACCTTGCCAAAGTGAATCAGGATTTGTTAACCATTTCGTGGCAGCCTCCAAATCAGGCAACGACTGGATCCGTATCGCGTAGGGGGCCAGATACCTTGAGCGGCGGAAAAGGGGACAGATATGCGGGTTCTACTCATTGAGGACGATAGCGCCACGGCGCAGAGCATCGAGCTGATGCTGAAGTCCGAAAGTTTTAATGTGTATACCACCGACCTCGGCGAGGAAGGTGTCGACCTGGGCAAGTTGTACGATTACGACATCATCTTGCTCGACCTCAACCTCCCCGACATGTCGGGTTACGAGGTTCTGCGCACGCTGCGCCTTTCCAAGGTCAAGACGCCGATCCTCATCCTCTCCGGCATGGCCGGCATCGAGGACAAGGTGCGCGGCCTCGGCTTCGGCGCCGACGACTACATGACGAAGCCGTTCCACAAGGACGAGCTCGTCGCCCGCATCCACGCCATCGTGCGCCGCTCCAAGGGGCATGCCCAGTCGGTCATCTCGACGGGCGAGCTCATCGTCAACCTCGACGCCAAGACGGTCGAGGTCGGCGGCCAGCGCGTGCACCTGACGGGCAAGGAATACCAGATGCTCGAGCTGCTCTCGCTGCGCAAGGGCACGACGCTCACCAAGGAAATGTTCCTCAACCACCTCTATGGCGGCATGGACGAGCCGGAACTGAAGATCATCGACGTCTTCATCTGCAAGCTGCGCAAGAAGCTGGCGAACGCCGCCGGCGGCGCCAACTATATCGAGACGGTCTGGGGTCGCGGCTACGTGCTGCGCGAGCCCGAGGGCGGCGACTATCTCGAAAGCGCCTGACGGCACCCTCCCCGCTCCCGCATTCGACCCGCCGCTCGCCGGCGGGTTTTCTTTTGCGCCGATGCCGGAGCTTCCATGGCACCGGCGAAATAAACAAAAAGCGGCCGCTCCCGAGGGAGCCGGCCGCTTTTGCTTTGGCTATGGGCGATCGCTTCAGGCGGCGATCGAGAGATTGCCGAAGACCTGGGTAAGGATCTTGCGGTCGAACGGCTTCAGCAGGAAGTCGTCCGCGCCGGCGCGCTTGCCCATCATCATCTTCTTGAGGTCGGCCTCGACGACGCAATAGTAGATGCGCACCGACTTGCCCTGCGGCAGGTTGCGGATATTGCCGATCAGTTCGAGAGCGCCGTCCATGGTGGAATCGACGATCAGGATGTTGGGCAGTTCCGCCTCGCAGCGCACCAGCGCCTCGAGCGAACTCGAGGCTTCCAGCACGAGGAAATCGAAACCGGAAAGAATACGCTTGCCGACCTTCCGGACGACATCGGAACCGTCGGCGATCATCAACCGCTGCATTAGCTGCTCCTAGGGTCTCCCGTCCGCTGAACGGGAACGATACAGCCTGCAACTCTACCGGCGCCTGGCAAACAAAGCGTTAGCGGCCATGGTTAACGGCCCACGGCCGCCAGCAATCTCATTCGGATGCCGCAACCGTGCGCGCGCTGAAGACGATCTCTTCCGGGTTGACCTCGACATCCAGCTCCATGCCGGCCTCGTCGGCGAGCAGCACGGTGTAGTAGGGCTGGATGGAATGGGCATCGACCGCCTCTTCCGGCGTGCCGGACAGGATTTCCGTGAACTTCGGCGGCACCCGCAGCATGCGCCCCTTCACGGCCAGCTTGAACACCGCGTCGAATTCCGGGTTTTCCAGCGTCACGTCGATCGAGCCGCCGCGCGGAATGGCGCCGTAGGCGACGAGGAACAGGTTGAGCAGCAGCTTGACCCGGTTCTTCGCGACGATGGCGCGCGGGCCGGACCAGGTGATCTCCGTCTTCTTCTCGGCGGCGGCGAAATCGCGCGCGGCCTTTTCCGCCTCGCCCGTATCGATGGACGCGCCGACGGAGCCGGAAGCACCGAAGGCGAGGCGTGCGAACTTCAGCCGGACCGACGCATTCAGCGCGCTGGTGCGGATGAGGTCCATGGCCTCGGCATCGGCCCCGCCCTCGTCGAGCAGTTCGAGGCCGTTGTTGATCGCCCCGACCGGCGAGATGACGTCATGGCAGACGCGGCTGCACAAAAGCGCTGCCAGATCGGGACCGGTCAGCGTGAGGTTCGGATTTTTCGCCATAAAATTCTCCCAGATCCACGCATTCGTTCATCGCGGGACGCCTTTCGCAAGGCGCACGCGGGCACATTCCGCGCGACGCATAGCACGCCGAAATTGCGCGAGGCGTGCTCGATTTCAAGACAGCCATAATGACACCACATTTGGTAAACCGATTGTTAAGACCATCGGGTCAAATTGCTGCATGGAACGGGGCCGAGACATCAAGGAAGGCGAACGGGACATGGGTATTTCAAATCTGGTCACGAAGGCATTCGCGGTCGTTGCGGCGGCTTGCATGACCTTCCTGCTTGCCTTGCCGGCCGCCGCGCAGCAAAGCAGCCAATATTCCATGCAGGAGATCGTCGACGCCGGCCACGGCTTCTTCGGCGAAACGTCCGGCGGCCTTGCCAAGCTGGTCGAGCGCGCCTTCGAATCCTACGGCCTGCCGAACGGCTACATCCTCGGCCAGGAGGGCTCGGGCGCCTTCGTCGCCGGCCTGACCTACGGCGAAGGCACGCTCAACACCAAGAATGCCGGCCAGCACTCGGTCTTCTGGCAGGGCCCCTCCCTCGGCCTCGACTGGGGCGGCCAGGGCAGCCGCACCATGATGCTCGTCTACAATCTGCCCGACGTCAATGCGCTCTTCACCCGTTTCGGCGGCGTCTCCGGCTCGGTCTACGTGATCGCCGGCCTCGGCATGCAGGTCAATGTCAACAACGACATCGTGCTCGTGCCGATCCGCACCGGCGTCGGCGCCCGCATCGGCATCAGCGCCGGCTACCTCAAGCTGACGCGCCAGCCGACCTGGAATCCCTTCTGAACGAATGAAACCGGCGCCCCGTCCGTCTGACGACCGGGCGTCGATTTCGCAGGCGCGCCCCCTGTGCAAGCCGGAACGAGCCGCTATAGTGCGCTCGTTCGGGACCCGTTTTGGGCCATGTTTGGAACGAGTGGATCCGTGATCGAGTACGCCCTTCTCTTCGCGCTCGGCTTTCTCGCCGCCACGCTTGCCGGCCTGCTCGTCGCGCCGGCCATCCAGAAACGAATCGTCAGGTTCACCGAGGCGCGGATGCGCGCCACCATGCCGCTGAGCCCGCAGGAAGTGCGCGCGCAGAAGGACATGGCGCGCGCCGCCTATGCGGCCGAAAACGCCCGCCTCTCCCAGAACGTCAGGCGCGAACGTGAAAAGCTCACGCTCGAAATGGTGCGGAACGAGAAGCTGATGGCCGCGGCCGGCGCGATCGGCACGGAGAATGCCGAACTCCACGCGCAGATCGCCGACATGAACATCGAAGCCGGCGACATGCGCTCGACGCTGCGGCGCGAGGAAATGAAGAGCGAGCAACTGAAAAGCGCCCTCTCCGCCGCCGACCGCGAGATTCGCGCGCGGACGGCCGAGATCGACACGCTGCAGAACAGCATCGATCATCTGCACGCCGAGATCGACAACATGAAGATAGACCTCGCCACCCGCGACACGGCGATGGAGAACCTGCAGAGCCGCATCGGCAACCTGAAGGACGAGCGCGACAGGCTGCGCGAAGAAGCCAGGACCGCCATCGAGAAGGCCAAGTCGCTCGAAGTCCGCCTGTCGCGCGAGGAAGGCCGCGTGCGGCAGCTCGAGGCGAAGCTGACGCGCGAGGTGGCCGGCAGCGCCGACAAGGACAACGCGATCGAGCGGCGCATCGCGGAAATCAACCGCCTTCGGGAAAAAGTGAAGACGCTGACGACGGAAAGCAAGGAAGCGGTGAAGGCAAGCCGCTCCACCGGGCTCGCCCGGTCCATCGCGGCAAGCCGCATTTCCAGCCGCCGGACGGAGAAGATGCAGCCCGCCCCCCCCGATCGACATCGCCGCGCTGGAGGACGAGGCACGCAACCAGGGCACCGCGCTGACGGAGCGCCTCCTTGCGGCAAGGTCCGACGCCAACGACCCGGCGCTGCGCGAGGAAATGGCCGATCTTGCCAGCAAGATGATCGTGCTGACCGCCGCGCGCGAGGGCGCAAGTTCCCCCGTGCACGATCTCATCGCCACCATCGACCCTGACCTCGACGGCGACGAGCACAGCCTTGCCCGGCGGGTGCGCGAACGGATCGGCCGCGACGAGAGCTAGGCCACCCGCCCCATCGCAAGCGCAATCTGGTAGAGCGCGATGCCGCTCGCCGTCGCCACGTTGAGGCTGTCGAGCCCCGGGCGCTGCGGGATGCGGGCCGTGCGGAAGGAGGACAGGATCGTCTCCGGCAGCCCCTCGCCTTCCGTTCCCAGCACGAGCGCGATGCGCCGCGCCGCCGGAATGGCCGCGACGGGCACCGCGCCGCGCGGCGAAAGCCCCCATATCTCGAAACCCGCCGCCGCCAGGTCGCGCAGCATGGCTTCGGAGTTGCGCCCCCGCGCGAACGGCACGGTCAGAACGGAGCCGACCGACACCCGGATCGCCTTCCGGTAGAGCGGATCGCACGACGTTTCGTCGAGAAACACCGCGTCGGCGCCAAAGGCCGCGGCATTGCGGAAGATGGAGCCGGCATTGTCATGGTTGGAAAGGCCGCAGCCGGCCAGCACCAGGCTCGTCTCCGGCAGGCGGCCGAGGAGCGATGCACCGATCTCGGCCGCCGGCCTGCGCCCGAGCGCCAGCACGCCGCGATGCATGTGGAAGCCGGCAATCGCATCGAAGACCGCCTGCGCGGCGACGTAGACCGGCACGCTCGGCGGAAAGGCGGCGAGGACCTCGCCCATCCCGGCGAGACGGTTTTCCAGAAGCAGGATGGCCTCGGCGGCAAAGCCGTTGGCGCGGGCCTGGGCCTGCCCGAGCATGCGCAGCACCACCGTGCCCTCGGCGACGAATAGCCCGTCGCGGCCCGTCAGGTCCCGCTCGCGGATCGAGACGAAGCCGGCAATGCGCGGATCGCCGGGATCGTCGATGCGGACCGGTTGCGCCGCCACGCCGGATCAGTTCCCCGGAACGTCGATTTCGGCGACGACCCGCCCGGCGGCGATGTCGAAGAGGAAGGCCTTGCGCGCACCGTCGGCCATCGCGCCGTAGAACAGGATCTGCCCGGCGGAGTGCGACACGGCCGAAACGGCAAAGCCGGCCGGCAGCGTGGCGGTCGCCTTGGCGGGCGCGTCGCTCGGCACGGACAGACCGCCCGAGGTCGCCACCGCTTCCGGCTTGCCATCCCGGTTGCTGATCTTATAGACAATGGCCGCAAGGACCGCCATGAACATCAAAAGCATGATGCCGCCCGAAACGAGTTGCAGGCGCATCATCTTGCGGCGCACATTCTCCATCACCGGATCGAGCGGCTTGTCTTCCTGATCGTCGTTTTCGATATTGGACATGTCGGGCGCCCTTCCGGCAATGAGCATAAGTGAAACGATGACCGACCCCTTTAAAGAAGCCGAAGCCACAAGAAAAGTCCTGACCGTGCCTGAAGACGCCGAAGGGCGCATCGATGCCTGGCTCGCCGCCACGCTCGCCGGCGATTATTCGCGCAGCCGCATCAAGGCGCTGATCGAGGAGGGCGCGGCCCTCGTCAACGGCGCTGTCATGATCGAGCCGAAGCGCAAGGTGCATCCCGGCGACGTCGTCGAATTCACCATGCCCGCCCCGCGCGACCCGGAGCCGAAGGGCGAGGACATCCCGCTCGACGTGCTCTATGAGGACGCCGACCTGATCGTCCTCGTCAAGCCAGCCGGCCTCGTCGTGCATCCCGCCGTCGGCAACTGGACGGGCACGCTCGTCAACGCCCTCATCCACCATTGCGGGGAAAGCCTTTCCGGCATCGGCGGCGTGCGCCGCCCCGGCATCGTTCACCGGCTCGACAAGGAGACGAGCGGCGTCATGGTCGTCGCCAAGAACGACGCGGCCCACCGCCACCTCTCCGACCAGTTCGCAGACCACGGCCGCACCGGCCCGTTGGAACGCGCCTACCAGGCCATCGTCTGGGGCCGCCCGCGCCAGATCAAGGGCACGATCGACGCCCCGCTCGGCCGCGGCGCCGACCGCACGAAGCGGGCCGTCAAGCGCGAGGACGCGGACGACGCCCGCGAGGCGATCACCCATTACGAGGTGGTGGAGCGCTACGGCGAGACCGAGGACGGCACGAGCCTCGCCTCGCTGGTCGAATGCCATCTGGAAACCGGCCGCACGCACCAGATCCGCGTGCACATGGCCCATATCGGCCATCCGCTGATCGGCGACCCGGAATATGGCGCGGCCTTCAAGACCAAGGCGAACCGCCTGCCGGACGAGGCACGCAAGGTGGTGAACGGCTTCCGGCGCCAGGCGCTGCACGCCTTCCTGCTGCAGTTCGAGCATCCCTCGACCGGCGAGACCATGCATTTCGAGGCACCGCCGCCGGAAGACCTGGAGCGCCTGATCGGGGCGCTGCGCACCATGGATGAGGCGCAGAACCCTTGATTTCCCGGCGCAGGACCCCATCTTGGGGATGTGCCGCATTATCCTTTCCCTGCCCGCCTTCACGCAGCCGTGAAGGCCCGCGGCGTCTTGAAACATTGTTTCGCCATACCTATCTGTAGGATCGGTGGGGTCGCCATGACCCACGGGGAGCATGGTCGCTGACGGGGATCCGGTCTTCGGGATCAAGCTCCGTACCGAGGCTTGCCGGAATGGAAGCCGTTTCAGAAAGGGGTGCTGAATGGCCCGCAATACGCTGCCGTCGATCACGGCCGGAGAAGGCGGTCTCAACCGCTATCTCGACGAAATCCGCAAATTTCCGATGCTTGAGCCGCAGCAGGAATACATGCTCGCCAAGCGTTACCAGGAGCACGGCGACCGCAACGCCGCGCACCAGCTCGTCACCAGCCACCTTCGCCTCGTGGCCAAGATCGCCATGGGTTATCGCGGCTACGGCCTGCCGATCGGCGAAGTCGTTTCCGAGGGCAATGTCGGCCTGATGCAGGCCGTGAAGAAATTCGACCCGGAACGCGGCTTCCGCCTTGCGACCTATGCCATGTGGTGGATCAAGGCCTCGATCCAGGAATATATCCTGCGGTCCTGGTCGCTGGTGAAGATGGGCACGACCGCCAACCAGAAGCGCCTGTTCTTCAACCTGCGCCGCATGAAGGGCAAGATCCAGGCCATCGACGATGGCGACCTGCGCCCCGACCAGGTCAAGGAGATCGCGACCAAGCTCAAGGTCTCCGAGGACGAGGTCGTCTCGATGAACCGCCGCCTGTCCGGCGACGCCTCGCTCAACGCGCCCATCAAGGCGTCGGAAGGCGACAGCGGCCAGTGGCAGGATTGGCTCGTCGACGACCACGACAGCCAGGAACAGACGCTGATCGAGCAGGACGAACTCGAAACGCGCCGCGCCATGCTCGCCCGCGCCATGGGCGTGCTGAACGAGCGCGAGCGCCGCATCTTCGAGGCCCGCCGCCTTGCCGAAGACCCGGTGACGCTGGAAGAGCTGTCCACCGAGTTCGACATCAGCCGCGAGCGCGTCCGCCAGATCGAGGTCCGCGCCTTCGAGAAGGTCCAGGAAGCGGTGCAGAAATACGCGGCCGAGCAGGCCCGCGCCGTCCGCGTCATCGAGGACGCGTAAACCACGCGCCCAATGAAAATGCAGAAGGCCCGGCATCGCTGCCGGGCCTTTTTTGTGCTCATTGGGAAATATTACTGGCTGCCGGCCGTCGCCCACGCCTTCATCACCGTGTCGAAGGCGTCGGCGCCGGCCGTGCCCTTGTCGAGGGTCAGCAGCGCGCGGCGGCCGTTGCGATAGGTGATCGGAATGTCGATCCAGCCCCGCGTGCGCAGAAGCTCCGTGTTCTTGGCGATCGCCTCGGGGAAATCGTTCAGCGCGATCATGTGGAAGTCGTCGGTGATCTTGGCCGGCACGGCGATCAGCGCGTCGCCGCGATCCTGCTCATTCCGCTTCATCGCCACGCGCTGGACGCTTTCGATGCCGCCGCCTTCGAAGTTCTCGGGCAGCGAGAACACCAGCTCGATGATATGGCTCGCCGGCAGCGACTTGTCCGCGTTGCGGCGGAAGGTGACGAGCGCCGTCAGGCCCTTCGAGGGCACGTTGATCTGCGCGCGCACCACCGGCTCGGGCTTGGCGTCGCCGCCCGGCGATTCCTCGGCGCTCGACCATGCGACCGTGCCTTCGATCGCCGTTGGCGACGTCTGGCCGAGTCGCTCCTCGTAGAGGAACATCTTTTGCGTCGCGCCGACGGCGGCGGCCTGGTCGCCGGTCGCGGCAGGCGCCTGCGTGTCCGTCGTCGTGGCGCCGGCCGGCGCCTGGGGGGCATTCACGGCACCGGCTGCAGAAGCCTGGCCGTCCGTCGTCGCGCCGCCCTCGGCGGACGCGGTTTCCGTGGACTGGGCCGCGACGGACTTGCCTTCTTCCGCCGCACCGCCGTCCAGCGCCGCCGCCGGGCCTGCATCCACTTCCGAGCCGTCCGTCAGCAGGCGCTGGGTGAACTTGCCGCCGGCGTTCTGCGCGGCGGAGGCGACCTCGGTATTGCCGGCCGTGCCGGACGAGGCGGTGTCCGCCGTCGGCGCGGTGCCGGTCGGCGCGGTGCTTGCCCCGCCGTCCGTCGTATCCGTCGTCGGCGTGGTCTCGGCCGGCGTTCCGGCCGAGGGCGCGGTGAAGGAGGCGATCTTCTCGTTGACCCAGCCGTTCACGGAATCGCGGTTGAACCAGTAGGCCGCGCCGGCGCCGCCCACGATCGCGAGAAGCGCGACGGTAGCAACGAGCGCCCCGAGGTTGAAGCGCGACTTGCGCGGCTCGGCGCGGAAGGAACGCTGTTGCGGCGCGCGGGCCGCTTCCACCCCGGCGGGGGATGCGGCGGCACCGGCAGGAGCGGCTTCGGGCACGGGCGGCGTTGCCGCCGGGACTGAAGGCTCCGCCTTCGGCGTGAAGCCGATCAGGTCGTCGAGATCGTCCCAGTCGTTTTTCTTCGCGGGCTCGGCCGATCCGGCTCCGGGCCGCGACGCCTTTTCGTCCGGCCATTCCCAGGCAAGCGGATCAGGCTCGACGGCAGCGGTCTGCTCGCGGTTTTCGCCGGTTATGGTGGCGGCGGCCGCCTCGTTCCAGTCCCACTGCGCTTCGCTCGCAGGCATGCGCGCCTCGGCCACCGGCTCGGCCTCGGGCGCCTCCTCGTTGTGAACCGGATAGGCCTGCGGCTCGGGCTCGCTCACCTCGACGGTCTCGGCGCCAGCCTCCGCGGCAACGTCGTGCACCGGCTCTTGCCAGGAAGGCACGTAGTCCTCCGCCGGCTCGGCCTCGACCCGCCACGACGGCTCGGTATGGGCCTCGACGGCGACAGGCTCCTCGCGCACAGGTTCTTCCCAGGTGACGGGTTCCTCGCGGGCAGGCTCGTCCCAGGCGACAGGCTCGGAAACGGGCTCCTCGACGCTTTCTTCGACCGAAGTCTCGGCCGCCGGTTCCTCGATCGCCGGCTGTTCGGCCAAGGGCTCTTCGGCAACCGGCTCTTCGGCGACAGGCTCCTCGGCAGCGGGCTCCGCGAAGGGGCCCTCTTCCGCGTGATGCTCCGTGATCGGCTCTTCGTGCGGCGCCGGCTCGGGTTCAGCAGGCCAGGGCTCCGGCTCCGCGACGGCAACCGGCTCTTCGGCGACGGGTTCCTCGACCGGGGGCTCCTCGGGCGGCGGCGCGACCGGAACCACTGCCTCGACGGGTTCGGGCACGGGCTCCTCGGCGGGGAGCGCTTCGGCGTGATCGCTCTCGACGTTCAGGATCGCCGCTTCGAGCTTGTCGAGCTGGCGCTTCATGAGCTCGTCGGAAGGGCGCGGGTTCATGGATTCGAGCTGCCGGCGGACGGCGCCGCGGGCCTTCTCGTAAACCTTCTGCCGCATCTCGGCATTGTTGTCCGAGAGGCCGTCCACGGCCCTTCGAATGACTGCTACAAAATCCGCCATCAGAACTTTCCGTCGTGCCCGTGCGCTATCTTATTGGAATAGGTCACGGAACTGGTGTTGAGCTTGAGATTAGTCCTCAAACGGGTCGGTCACAAGTATGGTGTCGTCACGCTCAGGGCTGGTCGAAAGCAGGGCGACGGGCGCGCCAATCAGCTCTTCGACCTGGCGGACATACTTGATCGCCTGCGCCGGCAGGTCTGCCCAGCTCCGCGCACCCACGGTCGATTCCTTCCAGCCTTCCAGCGTGATGTAGATCGGCTCGACGCGGGCCTGCTGGCCCTGGCTCGCCGGCAGGTGATCGATCTCCCTGCCGTCCAGCTTGTAGCCGACGCAGATCTTCAGTTCGTCGAGGCCGTCGAGGACGTCGAGCTTGGTGAGCGCGATGCCGGTGATGCCGCTGGTCTTGACGGTCTGGCGCACCAGCACGGCATCGAACCAGCCGCAACGGCGCGGACGGCCCGTATTGACGCCCACCTCGCGGCCGACGGTCGCAAGGTGCTTGCCGATCTCGTCGTCCAGTTCGCAGGGGAACGGCCCCTCGCCCACGCGGGTGGTGTAGGCCTTGGTGATCCCCAGCACGTAGCTGATCGCCGTCGGGCCGAGGCCCGAACCGGCCGCCGCCTGTCCGGCGACAGTATTCGACGACGTCACGAACGGGTAGGTGCCGTGGTCGTTGTCGAGCAGCGCGCCCTGCGCCCCTTCGAAGAGAATACGCGCGCCGGACTTCCGCTGCTTGTCGAGGAGGTCCCAGACCCGGTCGACATAGGGCAGGATGTGCGCGGCGACCGACGTCAGTTCGGCCTCGAGCGACTCGACGGAAATCTCGGCGAGCCCCATGCCGCGGCGCAGTGCGTTGTGGTGGGTCAGCAGCCGCTCGATCTTCGGCCGGAGCGTCTCGGGCTCCGCCAGATCGATCACGCGAATGGCGCGGCGACCGACCTTGTCCTCATAAGCCGGGCCGATGCCGCGGCGCGTCGTGCCGATCTTGGTGCCGTTGCTGGAGGCCGCATCTTCACGCAGCGCATCGAGGTCCCGGTGCAGAGAAAGGATGAGCGGCGCATTGTCCGCGATGCGCAGCACCTCGGGCGTTACCGTCACGCCCTGGGCACGCAGCTTTTCCACTTCCGCGACGAAATGGTGCGGATCGACGACGACGCCGTTCCCGATGACGCTGAGCTTCCCGCGCACGAGGCCCGAAGGCAGCAAAGCCAGCTTGTAGCTGACACCGTCGATGACAAGGGTGTGGCCGGCATTGTGGCCGCCCTGGTAGCGAACGATCACTTCCGCCCGTTCCGAAAGCCAGTCGACAATCTTGCCCTTGCCTTCGTCACCCCATTGCGAACCGACAACTACGACACTTGCCATTTCATCTTTCCCGTTTTCGCGGACACGCAGCAAACCGTTACGCGCGCATGCGCCTGACACAAACCCGCGCATCTATACTGTGTTGTCTTTGGGAATGCGACCCTGTTATGACGGCCGGCATCCGCTTTTTGCATGACATCGCGCGGTTTTTCGCCTTATGTGCAGCGCCCGCCGGCGCGCCCCGCGCACCCCTCCCACGACCCGGACAACGACGCCTTGAACAGCAGAGCCTATTTCTACCTTTGCATCACCGCGCTTTTCTGGGGCGCGAACTCGGTGGCCGGCAAGCTCGCCGTCGGCCATGTCAGCCCCATGGTGCTGACGACGCTCCGGTGGATCGTCGCGCTTGTCGTCATCCTCGTCCTCATGCTGCCACAGGTGAGGCGCGACTGGCCGGCGATCCGCAGGCACTGGCTCCAGCTCCTGCTCTACGGCGTCTTCGGCTTCACCGCCTTCAACGCCCTGCTCTACACAGCGCTCGGCTATACCAGCGCCATCAACGCCGTCATCGAGCAGGCCGGCATCCCGATGCTGATCTTCGTCTTCAACTTCCTGCTCTTCCGCATCCAGGCCTCGCTTGCCCAGGTGCTCGGCTTCACGGTGACGCTTGTCGGCGTTCTGGTAACAGCCGCTCATGGCGAATTCTCGGCACTGGCGGAGCTGGAGTTCAATTACGGCGACGCCCTGATGCTCGTCGCCGGGATCGTCTATGCCGCCTACACGGTCTCGCTTCGCTGGAAGCCGGACCTGCACTGGCAGAGCTTCATCGCAGCCCCGGTCTTCGGCGCGCTCGTGAGTGCCATTCCGCTGCTGCTCTGGGAAATGTCGCGCGGCGATGCCATCTTCCCGGACGCGACCGGCTGGGCCATCGTGCTCTATGCCGGCATCTTCCCCTCGCTGCTCTCGCAGGTGCTCTACGTGCGCGGCGTGGAAATGATCGGCGCGAACCGGGCCGGCCTCTTCATCAACGCCATCCCCGTCTTCGGCACCATCCTCTCTGTCCTGCTGATCGGCGAGACGATGCATCCCTTTCACCTCGTCGCCCTCCTCCTCGTCCTTGGCGGCATCGCGATCGCCGAATGGGGCAGGCCGCGGCAAGGCTGACGGGAGGTTCGCCCCGCCGACATTGACAAGGCCCGCCGGATGGTTCCGGCGGGCCTTTGCCTTTCGCCTTGGGAGGGACGAAGGATCAGTCGACGTTGAAGACGAGCGGCTTGACCTGGCGGATCGCCGGGTTCGCGCCGAGCTTGGCCAGGACCGCATCGGAGATCGGGCCGTCGACATAGAGCAGCGCAATGGCGTCGCCCCCTTCCTTCTCGCGGCCGAGCTGGAAGTTCGCGATGTTGACGCCCGCCTCGCCGAGCGTCATGCCGATGAAGCCGATCATGCCGGGAACGTCGGTATTGGTGATGTAGACCATGTGGCGGCCGACATCGGCGTCGAGGTTGATGCCCTTGATCTGGATGAAGCGCGGCTTGCCGTCGGAGAAGACCGTGCCGGCAATCGAGCGGGTCTGGTTGGCGGTCTTCACCGTCAGGCGGATATAGCCGTCGAAGACGCCCGACTTGTCGCGCTTGACCTCGGAGAGGATGATGCCCTTTTCTTTGATCATCACCGGCGCCGAGACCATGTTGACGTCGGCCACCTGCGAGCGGATGAGGCCGGCGAGCACCGCGCTGGTCAGCGCCTTGGTGTTCATCGTCGCGGTCGCGCCGTCGTAGAGGATCTCGATTTCCTTGATCGCGCTTTCCGTGACCTGGCCGACGAAGGCGCCGAGCACATCCGCAAGGCGGATGAAGGGTTTCAGGATCGGCGCTTCCTCCGCCGTGATCGACGGCATGTTGATAGCGTTGGAGACGGCGCCCTTGACGAGATAGTCCGACATCTGCTCGGCGACCTGCAGGGCGACGTTCTCCTGCGCTTCCGTGGTCGACGCGCCGAGATGCGGCGTGCAGACGACGTTATCGAGGCCGAAGAGCGGGCTTTCGGTCGCGGGCTCGACCTCGAACACGTCGAAGCCGGCACCGGCGACATGGCCGGACTTGATGGCTTCGGCGAGCGCCGCCTCGTCGACGAGGCCGCCGCGGGCGCAATTGATGATACGCACGCCCTTCTTGGTCTTGGCGAGCGCCTCCTTGCCGAGGATGCCACGCGTCTTGTCGGTCATCGGCACGTGGAGCGTGATGAAGTCGGCGCGGGCAAGGAGGTCGTCCAGTTCCACCTTCTCGACGCCCATTTCCACGGCACGCTCGGCCGACAGGAAGGGATCGTAGGCGATGACATGCATGCCGATGCCGATGGCCTTCTTGCAGACGATGCCGCCGATATTGCCGGCGCCGATGACGCCGAGCGTCTTGCCGGTGATCTCGACGCCCATGAACTTCGACTTCTCCCACTTGCCGGCCTGCGTGGAGGTGTCGGCGGCGGGAAGCTGGCGGGCGACGGCGAACATCAGCGCGATGGCATGTTCGGCGGTGGTGATCGAATTGCCGAAGGGCGTGTTCATGACGATGATGCCGCGGCGCGAGGCGGCCGGGATATCGACATTGTCGACGCCGATGCCGGCGCGGCCGATGACCTTGAGGTTGGTCGCCGCCGCGATCAGCTTTTCCGTCGCCTTGGTGGCGGAGCGGATGGCAAGGCCGTCATAATTGCCGATGATCTCGGCGAGCTTTTCCTTGTCCTTGCCGAGCTTCGGCTGGAAGTCGACTTCGACGCCGCGATCGCGAAAGATCTGGACGGCGGTTTCCGAGAGTTCGTCGGATACGAGTACGCGAGGTGCCACGATGGCCTCCTTAAATCGGTCAGGAGCAATTCCAGCAAAAGTGCGAAGCGGTTTTGCGTCCGGGATTGCGTGAAACAAAAGGCTGGAGCGTTTTCGCGATTCGAAGAAAAGCGGAAATGCTGCAGACAGATGAGATAAAGGGTGGCTTCGCCCGGAGGACGAAGCCGGTCGCGAAATCAGGCCGCAGCCTTGGAAAGCGTCGCCTTCTGGGTCTCGAAGGCCCAGGTCAGCCAGGGCATCAACGCTTCGAGATCGGAGGTGTCGATGGTCGCGCCGGCCCAGATGCGAAGGCCCGACGGGGCATCGCGGTAGGCGCCGATGTCATAGGCGACACCCTCTCTGTCGAGCAGCGAGACGAGGCCCTTGGCGAAAGCGCCTTGAGCCTCGGCGTCGAGCGCCAGCACGTCCTTGTCGGCGATCGTCAGGCAGACCGAGGTGTTGGAGCGCGTCGCCGGGTCCCTGGCGAGATTGGCGATCCAGTCGTTCTTCTCGACGAAGTCGAAGATGACCTTGGCATTGGCGTCGGCGCGGGCCATCAGGCCCTTGAGGCCGCCGACCTGCCTGGCCCAGAGGAGCGCATCGATATAGTCCTCGACGCAGAGCATGGAGGGCGTGTTGATCGTCTCGCCCTGGAAGATGCCCTCGATCAGCTTGCCGCCCTTGGTCATGCGGAAGATCTTCGGCATCGGCCATGCCGGCGTGTAGCTTTCGAGGCGTTCGACGGCACGCGGCGACAGGATGATGACGCCATGCGCGCCCTCGCCACCCAGCACCTTCTGCCAGGAGAAGGTGACGACGTCGAGCTTGGCGAAATCGAGGTTCTGCGCGAAGGCGGCCGAGGTCGCGTCGCAGATGGTGAGGCCCTTGCGGTCGGCCGGGATGAAGTCGGCGTTCGGCACGCGCACGCCCGAGGTCGTGCCGTTCCAGGTGAAGACCACGTCACGGTCGAAATCGATCGTGGAAAGGTCGGGAAGCAGGCCGTAATCGGCCGTGATCTTCCTGGCGTCGGGGAGCTTCAGCTCCTTCACGACGTCCGAGACCCAGCCCGAACCGAAGCTTTCCCAGGCGACCATGTCGACGCCGCGGGGCCCGAGCAGCGACCACAGCGCCATCTCGACGGCACCGGTATCGGAGGCCGGCACGATGCCGATGCGATAATCCGCGGGCACTTCCAGGACGTCACGGGTGAGATCGATGGCCTGCTTGAGCTTGGCCTTGCCGATCTTGGCGCGGTGCGAACGACCGAGCGGGGCATCGGAAAGCGCTTCGAGCGACCAGTTGGGGCGCTTCGAGCAGGGGCCAGAAGAGAAATGGGTATTGTTCGGACGCACGTCCGGCGGTGTGACGGTCTTCGTCATGATCGCTATCCTTCCAGATAGATAGCTCCTCGTTGGGGAGGAGTGTCCCGCCGCCGGAAATATGGGAGAGCTGTTTTCAAGTCAAGCGGAATATGTCGCGATCGAAAAATAATCCGGCGCAATGGAAACGGCGCGCCGGTTGCCCGGGCGCGCCGCGAAAGAAAGCGATGCAGCGGCTACCAGAGAGGCACGCGCAGACCCACGCGGAACTCGTGCTTGTGGAAACCGCGGTCGCGAATTTCCATGTCGCCCGTGCCGGTGCGGAACGCGTCGCCGCCGGCGATGCCGGAGAAGCGGTAGCCGACGTCGAGCTTGACGCGTGAGGAAAGGTCGACGGAGGCGCCCGCCATCAGGGCATAGGTGAAGCGGAGGCCGTCCCTGCCCTCAAGGCTCGGGCTCGTGCAACCCGCGCCCGCGCAGGCGGCATTGCGCCAGTCGAGCCAGGTGGCGCCCAGTCCGGCGCCGAGATAGGGCGTGAAGCCGGCGAGCGTGCCGAGGTCGACATAGCCGTTGGCCATCAGGCCGGCAGCGGAATAATCGGCCTTGAAGGCGCAATCGCCGCCCGCGCAGGCCGCGCCGCCACGAAAATCGCCCTTGGAGAAATCGGCCGTCAGGTCGGCACGCAGCAGATCGCTGAACTGATAGCCGAGACCGACGCCATAGGAGAGCGGCCGGGAGAAGCGGCGCTCGTCGAATGCCCGCGCCCCACCCGCCTCCACGACGCGGGGCCTTCCGCCCTTGATCCATCCGGAGTAACCGAGATCGCCGCGGATATACCAGCCCTCCGACGCGACGCTTTTCGACACGTCGATCTCGGGTGCGTCGATGATCTCGATATCGCTCGCGGCGGCGCTCGTCGCGAGAAGGGCGGCGATCCCGAACGGGGCGATTCGGCGGAACATGATCTCGATCCCTGACAGGCCGGTCTTGCCGGCAGTTGCGCGCGGCCGGCCGGCACCTTGCCGCCATATACCGTCGGTTAACCATATTTCTTAAGGAATGAAGAAACCGTTAAACGGCCCCGCCCGCCCGAAACGCAAAAGGCCGCCCCGAAGGGCGGCCTTGAAAGCTCGGCGTCAGCCGGCTTACTTGTAGACCGGCGGCTCGATCGGGATATCGGCCGGCGGGATATAGGAGGCCGTTTCGCAGCCGTTGAACGAGTAGCGCAGGCCGGCGCGGGCTTCGTGGCTGTAGAAGCCCTTGTCGTAGCCGGGACCGCCGTTGGAGGCATAACCGAACATCGCGCCCTTGGTGATATGGCGGAAGCGATAGCCAACGTCAGCCTTCAGGTTGCAGGTCAGGTCAACCGAAGCGCCGGCCATGAGCGCATAGGTGAAGCGCCAGCTCTTTTTGCCGCCATGTTCTTCGGTCGGATCGCATGGGCCACCACCAACTGGGCACGAAGTATTTTTCAGATTACCCCACTTAACATAAGTCCCGCCGATGCCAGCACCCACATAAGGCGTGATGGAGCCGTAGGTACCAATATCAACATAAGCATTGGCAAGCAGACTCAAAGCAGTAAGCGAGGCAACATCCCGTGACGTGCAAGGTACAAGCGGCGATCCGCAGCTTCCGGAGGTTGAGCCGTTGAATTTCGATTTAAACATGTAGTCAAGGGTTACGTCAGTGCGGAAGTGATCATTGATCTGGTAGCCGACACCACCGCCAAGAACAAAGCCACTTTTCAGGCGTGCAGAGGTAAAATCGACGTCATTACCATTCGACCCCTGGAAATAATGCGCGCCGCGCATCTTGTTGTAGGACCAGCCCGCGTCGCCGCGCAGGTACCAGCCGCCGGTCTCGACCACGGCGGTTTCCTGGACCGGAGCCTCGATGACCTGCGGTTCATACAAATCGGCTGCGTAAACCGGCATGCCTGACAGCAGGACGGCCGCGACGCCACTCAAAACTTTCCTCATCGCCTTGCTCCAATAGGCTTGTGCTTGGCACGCCCGGCACGCCGGCTTTCCAAGTCCCTCGATCGGCTATGGATAATGGCGAAGAAAGGTTAAGGCGCGATTAACTACGAAAATTTACTCTATTCGTTAACAACCATTCACAAATTCTGTAAATCTTTAAGTAACGGTCCAATTTCAACTAGCCGAAAGGAAAGCCGAACCAGAACCTCGGTCCCCAGGCGTCATCCTCGGCCTTGTGCCGAGGATCTGCGAACACATCAGACGATCGCAGCTTCGCAAATGCGCGGGAGAGCCCGAGCATGACGAACGGCGGCTTACACACCGTGTCGGTGGTCCGGACCGCGCGCCGCACAGCCCTGCCTTCGGAAAATGCGGCCGGTGCCTCAGGCGGCGCTGCGCACCGCGCCGATGACGCCGACGAGCTGGTCCACGATGCGCTCCACCTGGGCGCGGTCGTCGCCTTCCGCCATCACGCGGATCAGCGGTTCCGTCCCGGAGGGGCGGATGAGGAGGCGGCCGTTGCGGGCAAGCTCGCTTTCCGCATCCGCGATGGCCTGGCGCACCGCGGCGTCTTCCAGCGGCTTGCCGGCCTGCACGCGAACATTCTTGAGGATCTGAGGCACCGGCTCGAAACGGTTGCACACCTCGCTGACGGTCCTGCCGCTGCGCTTGACGCAGGCAAGGATCTGCAGCGCCGCCACGAGGCCATCGCCGGTCGTGCCGAAATCCGACAGGACGATATGGCCGGACTGCTCGCCACCGACATTGTGATCGTTCTGGCGCATGTGCTCGACGACATAGCGGTCGCCGACCTTGGTGCGCTGGAGGCCGAGGCCCTTGCCGGTCAGGAACCGCTCAAGGCCGAGATTGGACATGACGGTCGCGACGATGCCGCCGCCGCGCAGCATGCCGTCCGCCGCCCAGCTTTCCGCGATGACGGCCATGAGCTGGTCGCCGTCGATGATCTTGCCGTTCTCGTCGATGATCTGCACGCGGTCGGCATCGCCATCGAGCGCGATGCCGATGTCGGCGCGCACCTCGTGCACCTTGCGCTGCAGCGTTTCCGGATGGGTCGAGCCGCAGTCGAGATTGATGTTGAGGCCGTCTGGCTCGTTGCCGATCGTCACGACGTCGGCGCCGAGCTCCCACAGCGCCGCGGGCGCCACGCGGTAGGCCGCGCCGTTGGCACAGTCGATGGCGATGCGCAGGCCCTGCAGGGTCACGTCCCGCGGCAGCGTGCGCTTGGCGTGCTCGATATAGCGGTCGTGCACGCCGTCGATGCGCTTTGCCCGGCCGATCTCTGCGGACTTGGCAAGCTGCGCCATCATGTCCCTTTCGAGCAGGTCCTCGATCTCCATCTCAAGCTCGTCGGAGAGCTTGTAGCCATCAGGGCCGAAGAGCTTGATGCCGTTGTCGTAGAAGGGGTTGTGCGAGGCCGAGATCATAACGCCGATATCGGCGCGCAGCGAGCGCGTCAGCATGGCGACGGCGGGCGTCGGGATCGGGCCGAGGACGAAGGCGTCGATGCCGGCGGCGGTGAATCCCGCAACCATGGCGTTTTCCAGCATGTAGCCGGAAAGGCGCGTGTCCTTGCCGATCACCACCCGGTGGCGGTGCGCGCCGCGCCGGAAGATCGTGCCCACGGCGATGCCGACCCGCATGGCGAGGTCCGGCGTCATCGGGAAGGTGTTGGATTGACCCCGGATGCCATCCGTGCCGAAATAACGACGTTTCATCTTCGCTCCTGAAATCGCTGGCTCCTGCGGTCTTCCCCCGCGCCAACGCGATACGCGCCTCGTCTGCCGCGTCCAAGGTGCCCTATAGCAGCGCACCGGCGATGGAAACAGTCTCGCCCCGTCGCGTAACTTTAACCTTAAGACATGCGGCTTTCGTGCTTCTTGCCACAAAAGCCGGCAAAGAACATCCACCCCGGAATCAGAATTCGTTACAGTCCGTTACCGAAAGAAAACGGCCGGGAACTGCGTCCCGGCCGTTTCGATCTTCCTTTGCCCGCCGATTACTGCGGCTGGGGCTCCAGCCCGCCTTCCGGCTCGCCGCCCTTCTTCTGGCCGGCCTTCGGAACGGCGGAGCCGCGGTGCGGCGGCGTATCGTCGCCGAGGTCGCGCGCCGGCTTCTCGCCGCGGATGAGGGCCTTGATCTCATCGCCGGTCAGCGTCTCGTATTCGAGAAGGCCTTCGGCGAGCGCCACGAATTCGTGGTTCTGCTCGGTGATGATGCGCTTGGCCTCGGAATAGGCCTCGTCGATCAGGCGGCGGATTTCGTTGTCGATCTTCTGCGCGGTGGCTTCGGACACGTTCTTCTGCTGCGCGACGGAATGGCCGAGGAACACTTCCTGCTGGTTCTCGCCATAGGCGACCTGGCCGAGCTGGTCGGAGAAGCCCCACTGGGTGACCATGGCGCGGGCAAGCTTGGTCGCCTGCTCGATGTCAGAGGATGCGCCCGAGGTGATGTTGTCCTTGCCGAAGGTGATTTCCTCCGCGACGCGGCCGCCCATCATGATGGCGAGGCGCGAGACCATCCACTTGTAGCTCATCGAGTAGCGGTCGCCCTCGGGAAGCTGCATGACCATGCCGAGCGCGCGGCCGCGCGGGATGATCGTCGCCTTGTGCAGCGGGTCGGCGAGCGGCACCTTGAGCGCGACGATGGCGTGGCCGGCCTCGTGATAGGCGGTGAGCTTCTTTTCCGCCTCGGTCATGGCCGAGGAGCGGCGCTCGGCGCCCATCATGATCTTGTCCTTGGCGTCCTCGAATTCCTGCATGGTGACGAGGCGCTTGTTGCGGCGCGCGGCCATCAGCGCGGCCTCGTTGACGAGGTTCATGAGGTCGGCGCCGGAGAAACCGGGCGTGCCGCGGGCAAGGATCTTGAGGTCGACATTCGGGGCGAGCGGCACGTTGCGCACATGCACCTTGAGGATGCGCTCGCGGCCGACGATGTCCGGGTTCGGCACGACGACCTGGCGGTCGAAACGGCCGGGACGCAGCAGCGCCGGGTCGAGCACGTCGGGACGATTGGTCGCGGCGATGAGGATGATGCCCTCGTTCGCCTCGAAGCCGTCCATCTCGACGAGAAGCTGGTTCAGCGTCTGCTCGCGCTCATCGTTGCCGCCGCCGAGACCGGCGCCGCGATGGCGGCCGACGGCGTCGATTTCGTCGATGAAGATGATGCAGGGCGCGTTCTTCTTGGCCTGCTCGAACATGTCGCGCACGCGGCTGGCGCCGACGCCGACGAACATTTCCACGAAGTCGGAGCCCGAAATGGTGAAGAAGGGCACGTTCGCCTCACCCGCGACGGAGCGGGCGAGCAGCGTCTTGCCGGTGCCGGGCGGGCCGACGAGCAGCACGCCGCGCGGAATGCGCCCGCCGAGGCGCTGGAACTTCTGCGGGTCGCGCAGGAATTCCACGATCTCTTCCAGGTCCTGCTTGGCCTCGTCGACGCCCGCGACATCCGCGAAGGTCACCCGGCCATGCGCCTCGGTCAGGAGCTTGGCCTTGGACTTGCCGAAGCCCATCGCCCCACGCGAGCCGCCCTGCATCTGGCGCATGAAGAACAGCCAGACGCCGAGGATCAGGAGCATGGGCAGCAGCGTGCCGATATAGCTGAGGAAGCCGGACGAGCCGTCCGTCTCGGGCCGCGCGCTGACGACGACGTTCTTCGCCTCCAGACGCTGGACGAGCGAGTTGTCGCCGTTCGGCGCATAGGTCTGGAAGGTCGCGCCGGTCTCGACATAGCTGCCGACGATCTTTTCACCGGTGATGACGACCTCCTTCACCCGGCTCGCGTCCACTTCCTTGAGGAACTGCGAATACGGGATTTCCCGCGAGCCGGTCTGGGCCGGACTCGTCTGGAACATGCTGAACAGCGCGATCAGCAGAAGGGCGATGATCGCCCAGAGGGCGAAGTTGCGGAAGTTGGGATTCATCGAGCTTTCCGGGCACTTTCTCGACCAAGGGCTCCTGGCCGCTTCTTTGTCCCCTAACATAGGGTCGCCTTGCGGCCTTGCCAAGGCAAAGCGCTCGCACCCCGGGGCTTTTCTCAAACTATCGTCAACAACAGGCGCGACCGGCGCCAACGCGCGGGTCGTGCCGCCATCGACACTTTCCGGCATATTACCACAACGCAGTCGTCCGCGCCCTCATTCGTTCGGCGGAGGGGGGAAACGCGGGCACCCTGCAAGGTCCGCCAGCGCCTGCGCGACCGGCAGATCGAATCGCGGCAGGAAATGCGCGTAGGGCGCGATCGCCGGCTCGATATCCGCCGCCACCCGCGTCGCCGCGCCGCCGTCCTCGAATCTCAGGCGCGGCGCGGCGCGGGCAGCGCGCAGGGCGGGGCCGTGCAGGTGCGCAAGCGCGCCCTCGCCTCCCCCCTCGCAACAGGCGCAAACCACGACGGCGCGCTCCGCCCGGACGACGACGCGATACCGCCCGTCCCACACGCCGGCCTCTCCCGGCCGCAGCAGCAGCGGAGCGATGCCGCGGCATTCCCTGTAGAGATGAAGGCCGTCGCGGCGGCGGTCGAACACCACCCGTCCGGCGGTCATGCGCGACAGTGTGCCGCTGGCAAGAAAGGTCTTCAGGCGGCCGGCGGAGCGGGCTTCGAGCACATGGACGCGGCCGCCCGCCGTCGCCGCGAGCAGCAGGAGGCCGCGCCAGGCCGCAGGTTCCGAAAGGGCGGCCGCGATGCCGGCAAGCGATAGCGTGAAGCATGAGCCGTCCCTCCGCACCGCGGCGGCAAGGAAATCCGCCGCGCGCTTGGCCAGCACGAGCCGTTCGCCGGGCGCTGGCTGCAGGGCCGGCACGACGCCTTCCGCGCGGATGCGCACCCGCTCGAAGCGCGGATTGAGATTGCTCGGATCGTCGATCCAGCCTTCGCCGTGCGTATCGAGGAGGGCGCGGATCGCGGCCCGGTCGATGCCGAGAAGCGGCCGGAGCAGCCAGACTGCCCCCTCCAGCAGGACCGCATCCGCCATGCCGGAAAGCCCGACGCCTTCGCCCGTGCGGGCGGCACGCATGGCGACGGTCTCGTTCTGGTCGTCGCGCGTATGGGCGGCAAGGATCGCATCAGCGCCGGCTTGCATGGCGGCATCGACGAGAAGCGCGTAGCGCCGGGTACGCGCGGCGGCCTGCAGACCGGCCGCCGGCTTCGGTCCTTCCCAGCGGCGCGTGAGATGCGCAACGCCATGGCGCGCGCAAAGGGCCGCGACGGCGGACGCCTCCCCGGCCGAACCGGCGCGAAGGGCATGGTCGACGGTACAGGCCATGAGCGTGATGTGAGGGTAGCGCCCGGCGGCGCAAAGCGTGGCGAGCGCCACGAGGAGCCCGGTCGAATCGCTGCCGCCGGAAATGGCGATCAGCAGCCGCGCGGGGCGTTTGAAACTTGCAAGGAGGCGGTCGGCTGCCTCGACGACGGGATTGTCCGCGCGGGCCACGACCTTCGCTCCGTCCGCAATCAGCAGGACAGGCGGCTCTGCTCGGAAGAAACCTTGTTCTTCACGGCCTTGGAGGCATTCGGATAGCGCTTGTTGACTTCGCGCAGCGTCGCGCAGGCGGTTTCGCGGTTATCGAGCGCGGCGAGCGACATGCCGAGCTTGAGCAGCATTTCCGGCGCCTTCTTCGACTTGGCGTAGGTCTGGTGGGCGTTGAGGAAGGTCTTGGCCGCGTCGTTGAAGTTACCCTGCGAATATTGCGCCTCGCCGAGCCAGAAATTGGCGTCGGCCGCCTTCTCGCTGCTCGGGAAGATGTCGAGATAGTCGCGGAATTCGCGCTCGGCGACCTGGTAGTCGCCGGAAAGCACATGGCCATAGGCCGACTGGTAGAGATCGTCCGGATTGTCGAGCGAGGCGGTCGTGGACTGCGAGGCCTGCGGCAGGCCGCCATCCGTGCCCGGCGCCGTGTTGCCGCTGCCGATCGAGGCGCTCCGGTTGTTGAGGTCCGGGTTGGTCTCCGCGCCGATCGGGTTGCCGTTCTCGTCGAACTTGATGGAGCCGAGTTCCTGCGGCTGGGCGCCGCCCCCGCCGGGCTCGCCGGGCGTGCTGGACCCGGCGGTGTCATCCGCCGGCGCCCGGTTCGAAGCGATCTGCTGGTCGGGCGTTCCGCCGTTGACCGGCTTGTCGAGCGCGCCGCTCTTGCCGCTGGCCTTGCCCTTGCCGTTCTCCAGGTCCTGGAAACGGTATTCGTTGTCTTCCTGCGCCTTGCGGATCTGTTCCTGCATCTGCAGAAGCTGGTAGCTCATCTCCTCGATGCGGCCGTTGAGGTTACGGATCTCCTCCTCGAGCTGGCCGACCCGCGGATCCATGGCCTGGGCCAGAACCACGTTGCCGTCGCCCGCCCCCGCGCTCTTGTGGGAAAGGAAGCCGTTGGCCAGAGTCGAGAGCGGCGATGCGCTGATCGGCCCGACCGTGCCTGCGACCGCTGCGAGACTGAGAACGCCTGCCGCGACAAGTTTCTTCATCTATCTTCGTCCTGTTGGTCCGATTGTGCGCCGAGGCGCTGCCGAAGAGTTTTCCAAATATCCTCAAAAAGCAACGGAGTTCGGCCAAAGTGTGTTGAAAAAAGAAAGGCGGCCGAAAGGCCGCCTTTCCCATGCGTTCCCCGAGGGGAATTACATGCCCGCGCCGCCGAGAACGGTGACGGCACGACGGTTCTGCGACCAGCAGGAAATGTCGTCGCACACGGCGACCGGACGTTCCTTGCCGTAGGAGATCGTCTTGATGCGGTTTGCCGGGATACCGCGCGAAGCGAGGTACTGGCGGGTCGCCGCGGCGCGGCGTGCGCCGAGCGCGAGGTTGTATTCGCGCGTGCCGCGTTCGTCGGCATGGCCTTCGACCGTGATCGCGTAGTTCGGGTAGCGCTGCAGCCACTGGGCCTGGCGGTCGAGCGTCGAGGCGGCGTCGGCACGGATCGACGTGGAGTCGGTGTCGAAGAAGATGCGGTCGCCGACATTGACCGTGAAGTCCTGCTGCGAGCCGGGCGTGGCCGAACCGCCGGCGCCGCCGTTGAGGCCGAGGTCGCCGGCGCTGTTCGGCAGGTTCTTCTTGGAGGCGCAGCCCGCCAGGGCGAGCGTCATGAAGAGCGCGATCATCACCGGGTTGCGGGCGATGGTCTGCATGCGGCCAGCGGCCGGAGTATGAATGCGGCTCATGAGCCGGTCTCCTTGCATCAGTTCTTGCGTCAAGTTCGTTGAAGCGCGGGTTTCAATCAGGGTTGCCAGACTGTAACCCGGAGCGGTTAATCCGCCTTCAACGGTTATGGTTAACGATTGCTTGTAAGACCGTCCCCGGCCCCTCGCATTTCATCATGCTGTCGCATGCTCGGGCGCGGAACCTCGTCACATATCCGCGCGGGCAGCATGCCGAAACGGAAGCGGGCCCGCCGCTTCTCGCCGTGGCGCCTGATTTACAGGACTTTGCGGCAAGAACGCGGCAGACCCGCCCCATTCGGGATGCTCCGAAGACTATTCGAGCAGCGGCGACCAGGCCGGGTCGGAAGCAAAGCCCTTCGTCTGGATAAGCTGCTCGTTGTAGCCCGTCAGGTCGATCGAGTAGATCTGCGGTCCGCCGGCGCCGGCCGACTGGCGGAAGAACATCAGCACGCGGCCGTTCGGCGCCCAGGTCGGGCCTTCGTTGTGGAAGCCGGTGGTCAGGATGCGCTCGCCCGAACCGTCCGTCTTCATCACGCCGATGGAGAACTTGCCGCCCGACTGCTTGGTGAAGGCGATGAGGTCGCCGCGCGGGGACCAGACCGGCGTGGAATAGGAGCCGTCGCCGAAGGAGATGCGGCGCTGGCCCGAGCCGTCGGCGCCCATCACGTAGAGCTGCGGCCGGCCGCCACGGTCGCTTTCGAAGACGATCTGGCTGCCGTCGGGCGAATAGGACGGCGAGGTGTCGATAGCCGCGGTCGAGGTCAGCCGCGTCGTGGTGCGCGAGCGCAGGTCCATCGTGTAGATGTTGGAGTTGCCCTCCTGCTGCAGGCTCATGATGACCTTCTGGCCATCCGGCGAGAAGCGCGGCGAGAAGGTCATGCCCGGGAAGTTGCCGACCACCTCGCGCTGCCCCGTCTCGAGCTGGAGCAGGTAGACGCGCGGCTGGTTGCCCTCGAAGGACATGTAGGTGATTTCCTGGCGGTTCGGCGAGAAGCGCGGCGTGAGCACGAGTTCATTCGAATTCGTCAGCGCCCGGGCATTGAAGCCGTCCTGGTCCATGATGGCGAGCTGGCGCTTGCGGTCCGTCTTCGGGCCGCTTTCGGCGACATAGACGATGCGCGTGTCGAAGTAGCCCTTTTCGCCCGTCAGGCGTTCATAGATCGCATCGGCGATGATATGCGCCACGCGGCGCCAGTTTTCCGGCTGGGTATAGAACTGCTGGCCGGTGAGCTGCTGGCCGGCAAACGTGTCCCAGAGGCGGAACTCGGCGCGCAGGCGCCCGTCGCCCTCCTGCGTCACGCGGCCCGTGACGAGCGCCTGCGCATTGATGACCTTCCAGTCGTCGAAGCGCGGCGGCTGGTCCGGGTTGGAGATCTTCTCGATGAAGGCCTTCTTGTTGACCGGCGCGAAGAGGCCGGAGCGCTTGAGGTCGGCGGCGATCACGTCGGTGATGCGCTGGCCGAGGTCACCGCTGGCGACGAAGTCCGTCACCGCGACCGGCAGCGGCTCGACGTTGCCCTTGTTGATGTTGATTTCCACTTTCGCAAAGGCCTGCGGCAGGGACACCGCAAGGCCAGTCAGCACGACCAGCAAACGGAGAAGATTGCGTCTGAACATCTATCTGGGCCTTCCTGGTTCTTACATCATTTCGCTTGGATCGAAGTTCACGACGACTTCGCTCCAGGCATCGTATTTTTCCGGGGGCAGCCCCTTGAAGGGCCGCGATTTCATGATGGCGCGGCGCGCGCCGCCGGCAAGCGCCCGGCGCGCAGCTTCAGAGCCGCCGGTCGCCACGACGTCCGGCTCGCCGATGATGTCGCCGTTCTGGTCGAGCTGCATCGTGACCTTGATGCGCACGTCGGCGGCATCCGAAAGGCCGGGGATGATCGACCAGTTGTTCTGGATCTGGCCGCGCAGCGCATCCATCTCGCTCATCGAGAGCTTGGTGCCGGTCGTCGTCTTCTTGCCGCCGAGCGCCGCCTGCTCCTGAGAGCGCTTGGCGCCGCCGCCGGCCGCCTTTTCCTTGTTGAGAAGCGCAGCGACCTCGTCGGCGTTGAAGTCGCTCTCGTTCAGCGAACTCGCCTTCTCCTGCTTCTTCTTCTCGTCCTTCTTCCGGTCGGGCGTCTTGGCCGTCTGGGCCTTCGCCGTCTCGGTCTTTTTTTCCTCCGGCTTCTTCTCCGGCTCGGCCTTGGCCGTCTCGACCTTCGGCCTCATCTCGGGCAGCGGCACCTTGTCGGGCAGCGCCTCGGCCTGCGGGTCCTCGGCGGGCTTTTCCTCGGCCGGCTTGGCCTCGGGCTTCGGATCCGGCTTGACCTCCTGCTTGGCCTCGGGGAGGGCGGCAACCTCGGTCGAGGGCTCGCTCGCCTTTTCGACCGGCTTTGCTTCCTCGGGGGGCTTGCTGTCCGGCGTCTGGACGACCTTCTCGGCCTTTTCCGGCGAGGCGGCGGTCTCGATGTCGCGCGGCTTTTCCTCCGGCGTCGGCAGGTTCTTCAGGTCGATCTCGTTGTCGCCGACATTCTCCGCATTCTCGACCGGCGTCTGCTTCTTGGTCGGAACGGGCGCGGCCTTTTCCTTCATCTCGGCCTTCTTGTCACCCTGCTGGATCTGCGTCAGCTCCTCGATCGATACGATATCGACCGGCAGGGCCTCGACATCGGCGACGTCGAAGCTTTCCGGACTGCCGAGCGAGACCAGCGCCCAGGTGAGAACCATGGCGTGGAGAACGGCGGATGTGGCAAGGCTGCCCTTCATGGCGTGCGTTTACCTGTCCGGTTTCTGCTCGGTGACGAGGCCGATATTGGTGAAGCCGCCGGCCTGGATGCGCGACATGACGTCGGCGACGACGCCATAGGGCGCATTGCCGTCGCCGCGCACGAAGACGCGCTCGGTATAGCCGGTGGTCGCCACGGCCTGCAGCTTAGCGGCGATCTCCTCGATCGGGATCGGCGTTTCCTGCAGGAACACCTGACCGTCCGACTTGACTGACACCGTGATCGGCTGGGTGTCGGCGTTGAGGGCCTTCGCCTGCGTCTTCGGCAGGTCGATCGGCACGCCGACCGTCATCAGCGGCGCGGCGACCATGAAGATGATGAGCAGCACGAGCATGACGTCGACGAACGGCGTCACGTTGATCTCGCTCATCGGCGCCCTCTTGCCGCCACCGCGGCGGCGGCGGCCACCGCCTGAATTCTTCGCTCCGACTGACATGCCCATGGCGTCGTCTCCGTCTTCTGTGATCGCGCGTTACTGCGCCGCGGCGCGCGGCTGGAGCTTCTCGTCGATCTGGCGCGAAAGGATGGCGGAGAACTCGTCCGCAAAGCCCTCCATGCGCGCCGTCAGCTTGCCGGCATCGGCGGAGAACTTGTTGTAGGCGATGACGGCCGGGATGGCGGCGAGAAGGCCGATGGCGGTTGCCAGGAGCGCTTCGGCGATGCCGGGCGCGACGACCGCAAGGCTCGTCTGCTTCGAGCCGGCAATGGCCTGGAAGGAGGTCATGATGCCGACGACCGTGCCGAAGAGGCCGACGAACGGCGCTGCCGAGCCGATGGTGGCGAGCGAGCCGAGGCGCGCTTCCAATCCTTCCGATTCGCGGGAGAGCGTGACGTCCATCGCCCGGTCGATACGCATCTGCAGCCCGATCGGAGATCGCGCGCCGCGCTCGAAACTCTTCTTCCATTCCCGCATCGCCGCCACGAAGATGGCGCTCATGCCGGAGGTCTGGCGGTCGGAGAGCGTGCGGTAGAGCTCCTCCAGCGACTGCCCCGACCAGAAGACCTGCTCGAAATGATCGAGCTGGCGACGTGCCTTGCCGTAGGTCACCGTCTTGTCGACGACGATGGCCCAGGTCCAGACGGACGCGGCGATCAGGCCGAGCATGACCAGCTTCACGACGAACCCGGCCTGCATGAACAGACCCCAAAGGGTCACGCTGCCTGCCGCTTCCAAACCCACTTGTTCCATAGACCTATGTCCCCGAATCCAAACACCCGGCACGGGCCTTCGCAGCTCGAACCGGGTCTCATTCACGCCTTCGCGATCTCCTGGGAGGTGGATATCGCATCAGCATTCACAAACGCGCGTCGCAGCCATGGATGAGGATCCGTACCCGCTTCGCAGCCCGTCAAGAATGTCCGGTTGATGCCGCCGGCCGCCATGCCGGTCAAACGCTTACAACCTGCCTTCTTCACGGCAATTTTGGTTAAAGGATGACGTGCAGCGCACAAAACCCTCACCAGCCGAGTAAGACATCATTATGGTTAAGGGAGTGTTACCGCGGGGCCGCACCGGCGTTTTCTTGCGTCTTGGCAAGAAAACGCGCGGCCAGCGCCTCCGGCAGGCGCCGCGGCCGGCCGGCCGCATTGATGACGGCGATGATGACACGCGCGGCGATCAGGAGCTGTTCGCCGCGGCGGATCTCCTGGTTGAGGATCATCTTCGCCCCGCCCGCCTTCTCGGTGGAGGTGAGGATCGTCAGGATGTCGTCCATGCGCGCCGGCGCCTTGAAGTCGATCTCCATGCGATGGACGACGAAGACGAGGCCCGCGCGGTCTTCCTCCAGGACGAGGCTGCCCTGTTCGACGCCGAGCAGCCGCAGGTAATCTGTCCGCCCGCGCTCCAGGAAATGCAGGTAGCGGGCGTGGTAGACGACGCCGGAGAAATCGGTGTCCTCGTAATAGACGCGCTGCACGAGCCGGTGGCCTGCCCCGGTGAGTTCGCCCGAAAGCGGATGGGTCGTTCCGGTCACGCTGCCACCCTTTCCCTGACGATGTGATGCTCGCCCGCCGCCGGCAGCCGGTCGATGCGCTCGGCGACGAATTGCGGTTTCAGCCGGTGCATGGCGAGCGCCTGGGGGGTGGCTTTCAGCCAGCGGAACTCCACTTCCACGCCGTCGACCACGCGGTGCACGATGTCCTCCTCATGGAAGGGAAACGGCTCGGCGAGCGAAAGCAGGTAGTAGAAGCCGAGCTCGTGCGCCGTGTAGCCCTCGTAGGAGAAGAAGTTCTCCACGGTCCACAGGAGGCGCTCGACGCGGGCCTCTCGATGAAGCTCCTCGCGCATCTCGCGGACGATCGTCTCCTGCGAATCCTCGCCGATCTCCGCCCGCCCGCCGGGCAGCGCCCAGTAATCGTCCTTCACGCCGCGCTGGGCGAGAACATGACCCTCCCGGAAGATCAGGCCCGCCACGCGGAAGCTGAAGAGCTGCGGCTTGCGGTCGATCCGGATCATGTGGCGGACCGACTCACTCATCCTCGAGCCCGAGCCGGAACTGCGTCGCCTCGATGTCCTTCGGCGGGGTGAGGCCGAGATGCTTCCAGGCATTGGCGGTCAGCACGCGCCCGCGCGGCGTGCGCTGGATGAAGCCCTGCTGGATCATGTAGGGCTCGATGATGTCCTCGATGGCGTCGCGCGGCTCGGAAAGCCCCGCCGCAATGGTCTCGATGCCGACCGGCCCGCCGCCGAAATTGTGGGCGATCATCGAGAGGTAGCGCCGGTCGAGCTGGTCGAGGCCCATATTGTCGACGAGAAGCCGCGTCAGTGCCTCGTCGGCGATCTTCTGCGTCACCGCCTCCGCCCGCGCCACCTCGGCGAAGTCGCGCACGCGGCGCAGCAGGCGGCCGGCGATGCGCGGCGTGCCGCGGGCGCGCCGGGCGATCTCCCGCGCGCCGCCGTCCGTCATGCCGAGCCCCATCAGCCGCGCGCCGCGGCGCACGATCGATTCCAGCTCCTCGACGGTGTAGAAATTGAGCCGCACCGGAATGCCGAAACGGTCGCGCAGCGGCGTCGTCAGGAGGCCGAGGCGCGTGGTGGCGGCGACGAGCGTGAATTTCGACAGGTCGATCTTCACCGAGCGCGCGGCCGGTCCCTCGCCGATGATGAGATCGAGCTGGAAATCCTCCATGGCCGGATAGAGGATTTCCTCGACGGCCGGGTTGAGGCGGTGGATCTCGTCGATGAAGAGCACGTCGCGCTCTTCGAGATTGGTCAGCAGCGCCGCAAGGTCGCCGGCTTTCGCGATGACCGGGCCGGAGGTCGAGCGGAAATTGACGCCGAGCTCCTTGGCCATGATCTGCGCCAGCGTCGTCTTGCCGAGGCCGGGAGGGCCGACGAAGAGCACGTGGTCGAGCGCCTCGCCGCGGTTCTTCGCCGCCTCGATGAATATCTTGAGATTGGCGCGCGCCTCCGCCTGGCCGGTGAAATCGTCCAGCGTCTGCGGCCGCAGGGCCGTATCGATGTCCTCGCCGCGCTTGTCCGGCGAAAGCAGTCTCGTCTCGTCGCTCATTGAGCCCTAATCCCATTGTCCACGGCGCAAAGCAACCGCATCACCGCGACAATTCCTTGAGGCCGAGGCGGATGAGCTTGGCGCTGTCCGCCCCCTCCCCGCCGTTCTTGAGCGCCGCCGCGACCGCATTGGCCGCCTGGTCGCGCGAATAGCCGAGATTGGTGAGCGCCGACACCGCATCGGCGACGGGCGCCGAGGCGACGCCCTCGCCGATCTCCTGCTTGAGCCCGATGGCGGCCGAGGCCTCGCCGGCAAAAGCCGGCGCCTTGTTGCGCAATTCGGTGACGATGCGCACCGCCACCTTCGGCCCGACGCCTGGCGCGCGCGAGACGGCCGTCTTGTCCTGCAGCGCGATGGCGTTCGCCAGTTCCCCCGGCGTCAGCGTGGACAGCACCGCCAGCGCCACCTTGGAGCCGACGCCCTGCACGCTCTGGAGCAGTCGGAACCATTCCCGCTCCAGCGCCGTCAGGAAGCCGAAGAGGCGGAACTGGTCCTCCCGCACATAGGTCTCGATGAACAGCACCGCCGCCTCCCCGGCCGAGCCGAGCCTGCCGAGCGTGCGCGCCGAGCAATGGGCGACATAGCCGACGCCGTGCACGTCGAGAACCACATGATCCTCGCCGATCTCGTCGATGGTGCCTTTGAGTTTGCCGATCATGGGAAGGTCCGTCAGGGATGGGTTTCGGGGGAAATGATGTCGAGCGCGGGGAAATAGGAGCGGTAGCGGGCGGCATCGCGGGTGAGCAGCCGGTGGGAGCGCGCCGCGGCATGCGCCCCGACGAGGAAGTCGGGCAGCGTACGCTCCCGAAGCCCACCCGCCCGGCGATAGGCATAGTGCGCCTTGCCGGCAGCGAATGCCGCCTCGTAGGAAAAGGGTTCCCGCCGCATGCGAAGCCAACCAAAGGCCAGATTCAGCTCCAGTTCGCTAAGGGGCGATACCGCAAGCTCCGACCACACGACGGAATGCAGAACCAGTTCCCCCTCTTCCACGCATCGCTTCAAGGCCGCAAGCGACCACACCCGTTGAGGGCGATCCGGTCCGAGGATGTCGATCAGAACATTGGTATCAACGAGGGTCGAGGTCATCACGCGGCCCCCGCAGCCATTCGAAATATTCGTCGGGCGTCATGCCGTCGAGATCCCACGTTCCCTTTACACTTGCCGCCCAGGCGTCGAAATCCTCGAAATCGCCTTTGCCGTCGCCCACCTTCACCAGCATCACGCCGTTGTTCGAGACAACGAAGTCCACCTCCGAACCGGGCTCGATGGCGAGCCGGTCGCGGATATCCTTCGGGATCGTCACCTGACCTTTTTCCGTCACACGCATGGTAATACCTCTGCGGTATTACTTATCGTCGCAACCGGAACAAGTCAAGAACAAATCAGCCGGCGAGCTTGGCGAGGCGGCCGGAGAGGCCCTGGCGGTTGTGGGCGTGGCAGATGGCGATGGCGAGCGCGTCGGCCGCATCGTTGCCGACGAAAGTGGCCTTCGGCATCAGCACCTTCAGCATCATGTGGATCTGCTGCTTCTCGCCGTGACCGACACCGATGACAGCCTTCTTGACGGCGTTCGGCGCATATTCGGCGACGCGCAGGCCCGCACGCGCCGGCACCAGCATGGCTATGCCGCGCGCCTGGCCGAGCTTCAGGGTCGCCGTCGCGTCCTTGTTGACGAAGGTCTGCTCGACGGCGGCTTCATCGGGCTGGTAGCTGTGCACGATCTCGGCAAGCCCGTCATGCAACTGGCAGAGGCGCGAGGCGAGATCCATCTCGCCGTCCGACGTCACGGTGCCCGAGGCGACGAAGCGCAGCGAATTGCCGAGCGTCTCGATGACGCCCCAGCCGGTGCGGCGAAGCCCCGGATCGATGCCGATGATGCGAATCGTGTCCTGCATTGTCCAACCCTAGTCCTGTCCGCCGGACCCTGCCAGCGAAATGTGAACAAAACAAAAACAAAGCACCATCTTCGCTTGCCGGCAAACCCCGCCGCACATACCGTCGTCATCCTCGGCCTCGTGCCGAGGATCTACCGACGCATCGAAAACCGCAACGTCAGCAGATCCTCGGGACAAGCCCGAGGATGACGGAGCAAGGGTTGTCGAACCTTGCCGCGGCCCACGGTTTCACGCTTCCATCAAATCCCCGCTTGGATTCGAGAAAACTGAACCTACATGGGGAAGCGATCAAAATCCCTTACAAAGAGGCCGCTCCCATGGTGCCCTTCTCCATCCTCGACCTGTCCCCGGTCATCGAAGGCGGCACCGTCGCCCAGTCGCTGGAAAATTCCCGCCTCCTGGCGCAGGAGGCCGAGGCGCACGGCTACCAGCGCTTCTGGCTCGCCGAGCACCACGGCATGCGCGGCATCGCCAGCGCCGCAACGTCCCTCGTCATCCAGCATGTCGCGGCCGGCACGAAAAGGATCCGCGTCGGTGCCGGCGGCATCATGCTGCCGAACCATTCGCCGCTCGTCATCGCCGAGCAGTTCGGCACGCTCGCCGCCCTCTTCCCGGATCGCATCGATCTCGGCCTCGGCCGCGCGCCGGGCACGGACATGCGCACCGCGCAGGCGCTGCGCCGCAACCTCGACAGCGCCGCCAACAATTTCCCGCAGGACGTCATCGAGCTGATGCAGTTCATGGGGCCGCCCGCGCCCGACCAGAAGGTCGTCGCCGTGCCCGGCGCGGACAGCAACGTGCCGGTCTGGCTGCTCGGCTCCAGCCATTATTCGGCGCATCTGGCCGGCATGCTCGGCCTGCCCTTCGCCTTCGCCTCGCATTTCGCGCCGGACATGCTGCTGACGGCGCTGGAAATCTACCGCGAGCGCTTCGAGCCGTCGCAATATCTCGACCGGCCCCATGTCATGGTCGGCGTGATGGGCGCGGCGGCCGATACGGATGAAGAGGCCGACTATCTCTTCACCTCCATGCAGCAATCCTTCGTGCGCCTTCGCCGCGGCACGCCCGGCGCCTTCCCGCCGCCGGTCGACAGCATGGACGGCTTCTGGAACGAGCAGGAGCGCATCATGGTGGAACACACGCTGCAATATGCGGTGGTCGGCGGGCCGGAGAAGATCGAACGCCGGATCGCCGACTTCCTCGCCCTCACCAAAGCGGACGAGCTGATCGTCTCCATGCCGGTCTATGACATGGAGGCGCGGGTGAAGTCGCTGCGGTTGTTTGCGGGGGCGCAGCATACGCTCGCGAAGGCGGTATAGCGAAGGCTCACAGCATTCGGATTGCTGGCGACACTCTGAAAGCTCTCTTCCGTCATGCTCGGGCCTGTCCCGAGCATCCGCCAGCGTCCCGGTTTTCGATGCGCCGGCAGATCCTCGGCACGAGGCCGAGGATGACGAAGATGGTAAAGCGGGGCTTGAAAACGAACGAAGGCCGGGGCCTTGCGGCACCCGGCCTTTCATCATGGCAGATGGGTGTCCGATCAGGCCGAGAGCTTGGCCATGACCTCGTCGGAGACCTCGAAGTTCGAGTAGACGTTCTGCACGTCGTCGTCGTCGTCAAGCGTGTCGATGAGCTTCATCAGCGACTGCGCCTTTTCCTCGTCGACCGGCACGGTGTTCTGCGGCTTCCAGATCGCCTTGACGGTCTCGGCCTCGCCGAGCGTGTCTTCCAGCGCCTTGGAGACCTCGCCGATGTCCTCGAAGCCGCAGATGATCGTGTGGCCGTCCTCGTCCGTCGTCACGTCTTCGGCGCCGGCCTCGATGGCGGCTTCCATGACGGCGTCGGCGCTGCCGGCGGAAAGCTTGTAGGTGATCTCGCCGACGCGATCGAAGGAGAAGGAGACCGAGCCGGTTTCGCCCAGTGCGCCGCCGGCCTTGGAGAAGGTCGAGCGGACGGAGGAGGCGGTGCGGTTGCGGTTGTCGGTCAGCGCCTCGACGATGACGGCGACGCCGCCCGGGCCGTAGCCCTCGTAGCGGACTTCCTCGTAGTTCTCGCTGTCGGCGCCGGAGGCCTTCTTGATCGCGCGCTCGATATTGTCCTTCGGCATGGACTGCGCCTTGGCGTTCTGGATCGCCAGACGCAAGCGGGCGTTCATCGCCGGGTCGGGCAGGCCGGTCTTGGCCGCAACCGTGATTTCACGGGCAAGCTTGGAGAACATTTTCGACCGCACGGCGTCCTGCCGACCCTTGCGGTGCATGATATTCTTGAACTGTGAATGGCCAGCCATGGCACCCCTGTCTAGTTTGGCGCCCGTCCTTCCGGTCGCCGGTCGCTGAGCGGGACATGACGACCGCGGCGATGCGCCGGCCTGCAGCCCGATTTTTGGAATGCCGCCTTATAATTTCATTGTCGCCGCGCGTCCAGCAGTCCGGCAAACAAAGCAGCACGGCGTTGATGGGCCCACGACGCCGATCACGATCCCTTGAGGCTCGATGCGGAACTTGTCCGCCGCATCCACGTTTCCCGCAGCATCACCCAACGATTGCGAGGAACAGCGATGTCCGATCTTACCCGCGCGCGCGAAAACCCGAAGGAACAGCTTTTCGACGAGATCGACCGGATTCATGCCGGCATGCTCGGCGTAGAGGGCAGCCACATGCACATGCAGCCGATGTCACCGCAGCTCGATCGCCAGAGCGCGACGATCTGGTTCTTCACCAGGACGGATACCGAGATCGTCGAGGCCGTTTCCCCGGGCGCTCGCGCGCATTTCTGCGTGGTCGGCAAGGACCACGACTATCACGCCTGCGTCGCGGGCAGGATTTCCGTGCGCAAGGACCCGGTCAAGATCGACGAATACTGGAGCTCGGTCGTCGAAGCGTGGTTCGACCACGGCAAGGACGATCCCAAGCTCACCATGCTGGCGCTGGAGATCGAGGACGCGGAGATCTGGGCCTCGACCGGCAGCACGCTGAAATTCGGCTGGGAGATCGCCAAGGCGAACCTCAACCCGGACGAGGAGCCCGATGTCGGCGTGAAGGCGCATCTCACCTTCGACACCGGGGGCTCGGCGGATCACCTGCGCCACATGGTCTGACCGAGGTCAACTCCAGAAGGCCGGCACCGTTTCGGCAAGGCGCGCCCCGAGGCGCAAAGGCGCGATCTTCTCGGCAAGGCCGGTGCGGTCGGAGATCTCGACCGCAAGGCCGCAGATCGTCGCCGGCCCGGAGGCCGCCTCGAAACGCCCGCGCGGCATCTTGGAAATAAAGCGGTTGAGCGGCTCTTCCTTGTCCATGCCCAGCGAGGAATCGTAGTCGCCGCACATTCCGGCATCCGACATGTAGCCCGTGCCGCCGTTCAGGATCTGGCAGTCGGCCGTCGGCACATGCGTGTGCGTGCCGACGACGACGCTGGCGCGTCCGTCGACGAAATGGCCGAAGCACTGCTTCTCGCTGGTGGCTTCCGCATGGAAATCGAAGATGACCGCATCCGCCTGCTCCCCGAGCGGGCAGGAGGCGAGGATCGCCTCGCCCGACGTGAAGGGGTCGTCCAGTTCGGGATGCATGAACACGCGGCCCATGATGTTGGCGACGAGGACGCGCGCGCCGTTGCGGGCGATGAACAGGTTGGCGCCGCGGCCGGGCGTGCCGGCGGGATAGTTCGCCGGCCGCAGGAACTGGTCGTGGCGGCTCGCGAAGGTCACGGCTTCCTTCTGGTCCCAGACGTGGTTGCCGGTCGTCACGACATCGGCGCCGGCATTGATAGTTCCCAGGAAGATGTCTTCCGTGATGCCGAACCCGCCGGCCGCGTTCTCGCCGTTGACGACGACGAAATCGAGCTTGAAGTCGCTGATCAGCCCCGGCAGGCGCTCCCAGACGGCGGTCCGCCCGGTCTTGCCCACCATGTCGCCCAGAAAGAGAAAACGCATCGAACTGCCTTATGAAACCTGTTGGAACATGCGGATACCGCTTTCCGTGAGGATCGCGTCCAGGGGGACGTCGTGCGGCTCGGCGGGTACTGATGCCACTTCCTGGCAGTCGAACGCAATGCCGATCAGCTTCGGCGCATGGCCCTTCGCCTTCAGCCGGTCGATTGCCCGGTCGTAATGGCCCGCGCCGTAGCCGATGCGATGCCCCGTGCGGTCGAAGGCCGAAAGCGGCACGAGCAGGATGTCGGGATCGATGACGGCGGCCTCCGGCCCCGGCCCCGTCGTGCCGAAGCCGGTCTTCACGACGGGCGCGCCCGCAACCAGCTCGCGGAAGATGATCGTCTCGCGGTCGAGCACGACGGGCAGGCAAAGCCGCGCGCCGCGGCTGCGCAGATGCGCCATCAGCGGCCGGACATCCGCTTCCGAGCGGATCGGCCAGAAACCGGAAACCACCGCGCCCGGTTCGAACTCGATGCGGTCGCCCGCACGCTCCACCATGGCAAGGCTGCCCTCTATGCGCGCCTGCGGCGTCATCGAATCGCGCAGCGCCAGCCGTTCGTTGCGGATGGCCGCCTTCTCTTCCTTGGGTGTCACGAATGCCTCCAGCGATTTCCAGCGTGGCTTATCAGCTAGCAGCGCCGGAATGCAAATCCTCGCCCTTTTGCGACAGGCAGCGGATTGTCCCGCAACGGGACACGGCGGCCAGACATCGCGGATCGATATTAAGCATTGGAATAACAAGCGCTTTTCGCACCCGGGGCGGCTCTTTAAGCCGGGCGCATGAAACCCACTCGAAGCGATTCCCCCCGCCATCCGGAACTGACCGAAATCGAAAGACGGTGCCTCGACCTCGCCGCCCGCGGCAGGACGCCGGCCGGCATCGCGCTCGAAACCGACATCGCCCTGCCGCGCATCGCCGAAGCGATGCGCAACGCCGTCGACAAGCTGGGCGCCCGCAACGTCACGGGCGCGATCACCCGCGCCCTGCGCCTCGATCTCATCTGACCTCAGGCGGCCGCGGACGTCTCGGCAAGCCGCAGCATGGCGTGCGCCGCGCCCTCGTCGGTGATCAGCGTGTTGCAGCCGATGCGCCGGATCGTGGCGCGGATGGCCGGCGCGCGATGCGCACCGCCTGAGACCAGCACGATGTGCCGCGCCTTCTTCACCGTGTCGAGGTCGATCGACATGACGCGGTGGCGGATGGGATGGTCGATCGTGTGCCCTTCGGCATCGAGGAAATTGCACATCGTGTCGCACACGCAGCCGGCGGCCACCAGTTCCTCCAGCTCCTCTCTCGCGATGAAATCGCGCGACAGCGAGCTCGAGCGCGGCCCGATGTCGCCGCAGCTCACCACCGCGATATCCATGTTCTCCGCCAGGTCGAACAGCGTCCTCAGGCCACATTTCTCGATCAGGCTGCGCTTGGTCTCGCGCGAATCGACCAGCAGCGGCGCGAGGAACAGGTAGCACTCCGCCCCGAGCTGGCTCGCCAGCCGCCAGGTATACTCGATCGGGTTGATATGATGCGCCTCGACCACGCCGCCGAGCAGCGAGACGACCTTGACCCGCTCGCGCCGCGCCGGGCGGAAGCTGGCGAGCGAGGCCGTCAGCGTGCGCCCCCAGCCGACCCCCACCGTGCAGTCGTCGGGGATCGCTTCCGTCAGGAACTGGCCGAGCGCGAGGCCCACGCTCTTTGCGGTCCCCTCGGCACTGTCGGCCGCCGGCACCACCACGGCCTCGTCCAGCCCGTAGGCCTTCTCCAGCCGCCCGGCGAGCTCGACGCAGTCGGCGATGCCCTCGTTGATCCAGATCTGCACCTCGGAGCGCTTCAGCGCCTCGTCGAGCATGCGCACGACCGTGGTGCGGCTGACGCCGATCTTTTCCGCCACGTCCTTCTGGGTGAGGCCCTGGTTGTAATAGAGCCAGGCGGCCCGCAGGCGCAGCGCCGCCGATTCCGAATAAGCCGTATGCGTATCGCGCCGGAGCCTTGCCACGTCGCCTCCATCTTCCTCAAAGTCGTCTCCGCCGGCACCATAGCACATCAAACGGTAAATGCGACATATGTTCATCCGATTAGGCAAAAGTGCTTGACTTTCTCCGGCGGAAATGTCGATAGTCCCCGTGAGATCGGCTGGCGGCTTTCCGCCGGCGGATCGTGTGTGCAGGCACGCCCAGAGAGCGAAACGGAAGCACGGTCGCGGGGCGCGCGTTCACAGGAACATGGAGGAGGGTTCGACGTTCCCCCTGGGAAAGCCGGCCCGGCAACAACCATTCGGGATTTCGGATATGACGTCCAAGCTTGAACAACTCCGCGCGATGACGACCGTCGTGGCAGATACCGGCGACATCGAAGCCGTCCGCCGCCTGAAGCCGGTCGATTGCACCACCAACCCCACCATCGTGCTGAAAGCGCTCGGCACGCCCGCCTTCGCCGACGCCGTGGCGGAAGCCATCCGCTGGGGCCAGTCGCAGGGCGGCAACCGCGAGGGCGTCGTCTCGGCCGTCGCCGACCGTCTCGCCATCTCCGTCGGCGCAGCGCTTGCAGAACTTGTGCCCGGCCGCGTCTCGACCGAAGTCGACGCCGACCTCTCCTTCGACACCGAGGCCTCCATCGCCAAGGCCCGCGAGATCATCAAGGCCTATGACGCGCGCGGCATTTCCCGCGAACGCATTCTCATCAAGCTCGCCTCCACCTGGGAAGGCATCCGCGCCGCCGAAGTGCTGCAGAAGGAAGGCATCGACTGCAACCTGACGCTGCTCTTCAACAAGGCCCAGGCCATCGCCTGCGCCGATGCCGGCGTCTTCCTCATTTCGCCCTTCGTCGGCCGCATCCTCGACTGGCACGTCAAGGCAGCCGGCAAGACCTTCACGGCGGAGGAGGATCCGGGCGTGCTCTCGGTCCGCGCGATCTACGATTACTACAAGTCCAACGGCATCGACACGATCGTCATGGGCGCCTCCTTCCGCAACACGGGCGAGATCGAAGCGCTCGCGGGCTGCGACCGCCTGACGATCAGCCCCGCCCTGCTGGAGGAACTCGACGCCGCATCGGGCGCGCTCGAGCGCAAGCTCTCGCCGGAAAAGGCCGCCAAGGTCTCGCCGGTCAAGGTCGACGAGAAGGCCTTCCGCTGGATGCTGAACGAAGACGCCATGGCGACGGAAAAGCTCTCCGAAGGCATCCGTGCCTTCGCCAAGGACCTCGGCAGCCTGCGCGCCATGGTCGACAAGGAACTGAAGGCGGCGGCGGCATAAGCCGCCTGCGTCAGGACCAAGACACGAAGGCCGCCCCATGGGCGGCCTTTTCGTTCCGGCGATCATTTCAAGACGGTACGATCCGCGACGACCGATGGAGATTTACGATCCTGGGTGCCTACAAACGTAGGTGGGCACCGTGTGACCAAGCCCACGGGCCGGGTCAGGGACAGCTCCCTTTGGATCGAGTATGGCCCCAGGGATTGTGGTTCCTGTCGGGAAGCGCAGATCGCCCTAGACATATAGGATGAAAGCCGCGTTTTCGCCAGTGGTAATTCCTGGATCACCTCAAGCGAGAGCGCAAAACTCCCAGCAGAGCGGAAACGCTTGGGATCAGTTCACCGGCGCCTTGCCGGTGAGCTTGGCGGCCATGCCCTGGATCTGGCTGGTCAGTTCGCCCAGCGCCTGCGCGATCGCTTCCTCGTTGCGGGAAACCTCGCTCATCACGCCCTCCCGGCCCTTGCGCAGGTCCTCGGTTTCCTTTTCGAGCTTGGCGAGGCGGCGGGTGACGTCGTTGAGTTCGTCCATCACCATGATGCCGGCCATGACGGTGAGCCTCAGGTCGCCGATCTCGCCGAACTGGCTCTTCAGGTGACCGACATACCGGTCGAAGCCGGCGGCGAGCTCTTCCAGATGCCCTTCCTGCCCTTCCTCGCAGGCCATGCGATAGGCCTTGCCGTCGATCTGTACCGTTACCTGTGCCATGCCGTCGCTTTCTGATTGGGATTACCGGTCGAGTACGGCCCGGATCGTTTCCATGGCCGTGACGAGCCGGCGGGAGACCTCGCGGTTCACCTCCTCAAGGCGGTTCGCACGGAATTCGGACTGGTCGAGCTCCTGGGCGAGCCGCGAGCGGTCGGCATTCACCCGGCGCACCTCGCCTTCCACCTCGACATGGTTGCGCTCGCGGTCGAAGCGCATGTCGAGCGCATTCTCGAGGCTCGCGAGAGCCCTGCGAAGCTCCTCGATCGCCGCCCTGACTGTTTCCCCGTTGGTCATGAAGCCTTCACCGGCAGTTTCAAAAATACGAATCGCCGCCGCCAGCGCCGGTTCCCTTGCCTTGACAGTATTCAACAGCGGGCCCGAGCGTCAACAGCGCGGCAATCCCGGCGCCAAAGCCGCTGTGGATCGGTGCTTCGGGACAGGTGCGCGTACGGTCCCGCACACGCTTTCGAAACCGCTAAAAAAGGTCGCAGAACCGGGCTTCAAGTGCCGCAAAAACCGCCGAATTCGTTGACTTAGACGGTGCACCTGCTATGTGTCACCCGCTTCCAACCGATACCCCGGAACGGCATCGGCCCCGACACCACGAAGAAGACGGAACAGTCATGATCTCTCGCGAAAAACACGACCGGATGGCGAACGCAATTCGCTTCCTTTCCATGGATGCCGTGGAAAAGGCGAACTCGGGTCACCCCGGCCTGCCCATGGGCGCAGCAGACATCGCAACGGTTCTTTTCACCCGCTTCCTGTCCTTCGACCCGAAGACGCCGTCCTGGCCGAACCGCGACCGCTTCGTCCTGTCGGCCGGCCACGGCTCGATGCTCCTCTACTCGCTGCTCTACCTGACGGGCTACGAGGACATCACGATCGACGAGATCAAGAATTTCCGCCAGCTCGGCGCCCGCACCGCCGGCCACCCGGAATACGGCCACGCCGCCGGCATCGAGACGACCACGGGTCCGCTCGGCCAGGGCATCGCCAATGCCGTCGGCATGGCGATCGCCGAGCGCAAGCTGCGCGACGAGTTCGGCTCCGACCTCATCGAGCACTACACCTATACCCTCGTCGGTGACGGCTGCCTCATGGAAGGCATCAGCCAGGAAGCGATCTCGCTCGCCGGCCACCTGAAGCTCAACAAGCTGATCGTCTTCTGGGACGACAACAACATCTCGATCGACGGCCCGATCTCCATTGCCGACTCGACCGACCAGCACGCCCGCTTCCGCGCCAGCCAGTGGCACACCATCGCCGTCGACGGCCACGATCCGGACGCCATCGCCGCCGCCATCGAGGAAGCCCACAAGTCCGACAAGCCGACCCTGATCGCCTGCAAGACGACCATCGGCTTCGGCGCCCCGAACAAGGCCGGCACGCACAAGGTCCACGGCTCGCCCCTCGGCGCCGAAGAGATCGCCGCCACCCGCAAGGCGCTGAACTGGGAATCGGAAGCCTTCGTCGTTCCCTCCGACGTGCTCGACGCCTGGCGCCTCGCCGGCCTGCGCTCCACCAAGGCGCACAAGGAATGGGAAGCCCGCCTCGAAAAGACCGACGCCGAGAAGAAGGCGCAGTTCGTCCGCCGCTTTGCCGGCGACCTCGAAGGCAGCCTCGATTCCGCGATCTCCGCCTACAAGCGGAAGCTCGCCGAGACGAAGCCCAACCCGGCCACCCGCAAGGCTTCGGAAGACGCGCTGGAAGTCATCAACGGCGTCCTGCCGGAAACCATCGGCGGCTCCGCCGACCTGACGGGCTCCAACAACACCAAGACCAGCCAGACCAAGTCGATCACCCCGACCGACTTCTCCGGCCGCTACATCCACTACGGCGTGCGCGAGCACGGCATGGCGGCGGCGATGAACGGCATGGCGCTGCACGGCGGCCTCATCCCCTATTCCGGCGGCTTCCTGATCTTCTCGGACTATTGCCGTCCGTCGATCCGCCTTGCAGCCCTGATGGGCATCCGCGTCATCCACGTGCTGACGCACGATTCCATCGGCCTTGGCGAGGACGGCCCGACGCACCAGCCGGTCGAGCACATGGCCGCGCTGCGCGCCATCCCGAACCTCCTCGTCTTCCGCCCGGCCGACGCCACGGAAACGGCGGAATGCTGGCAGCTCGCGCTCGAAAGCCACAACCGGCCGTCCGCCATCGCGCTGACCCGCCAGAACCTGATGCCCGTGCGCCTGGAATACGAGGAAGAGAACCTCTGCGCCCGCGGCGCCTACGATCTCGTCTCGGCCAGCGACGCGCAGGTGACGATCTTCGCCACCGGCTCGGAAATCGAGATCGCGGTAAAGGCCCAGCAGGCCCTTTCGGCCAAGGGCATCTCGACCCGCGTCGTCTCGGTCCCCTGCTTCGAGCTCTTCGCCGAGCAGCCGGAAGCCTACCAGCAGGCCGTCATCGGCAACTCGCCGGTCAAGATCGCCGTCGAGGCCGGCATCCGCCAGGGCTGGGATCACTTCATCGGCTCGGACGGCATCTTCGTCGGCATGTCCTCCTTCGGCGCCTCCGGCCCCTACAAGGAGCTCTACAAGCACTTCGGCATCACGCCGGAGGCCGTCGTCGCCGCCGCGGAAGCCAAGCTGGCCTGAGCGCCGTCGGGCGCGGTCCCGGCCGCGCCTCGCATCGCCAAACGTTTATCCATAGGGAGAAACCCGAAATGACTGTGAAAGTTGCCATCAACGGCTTTGGCCGCATCGGCCGCAACGTCCTGCGCGCCATCGTCGAATCCGGCCGCACCGACATCGAAGTCGTCGCCGTCAACGACCTCGGCCCGGTCGAGACCAACGCGCACCTCGTCCGCTACGATTCCGTTCACGGCAAGTTCCCCGGCACCGTCACCGTTTCCGGCGACACGATCGACGTCGGCCGCGGCCCGATCCGCGTCACCGCCATCCGCGACCCGAAGGAACTGCCCTGGGGCGACGTCGACATCGCGCTGGAATGCACCGGCCTCTTCACCACCAAGGAAAAGGCCTCCGCGCACCTTGCCAACGGCTCCAAGCGCGTCATCGTCTCGGCCCCGTGCGACAATGCCGACAAGACCATCGTCTTCGGCGTCAACCACGACACGCTGACCAAGGACGACCTCGTCATCTCCAACGCCTCGTGCACGACGAACTGCCTTGCACCGGTCGCCTACGTTCTCGACAAGGCCTTCGGCATCGAGAAGGGCTACATGACGACGGTCCACTCCTACACGGGTGACCAGCCGACCCTCGACACCATGCACAAGGACCTTTATCGCGCCCGCGCCGCTGCGCTGTCGATGATCCCGACGTCCACCGGCGCCGCCAAGGCCGTCGGCCTCGTGCTGCCGCAGCTCAAGGGCAAGCTCGACGGCTCGGCCATCCGCGTGCCGACCCCGAACGTCTCGGTCGTCGACCTGAAGTTCGTGCCGAAGCGCAACGTCACGGCCGAGGAAGTCAACGCCGCCATCAAGGCAGCAGCCGAAGGCGAGCTGAAGGGCATCCTCGACTACGTCACCGGCCCGCTCGTCTCGATCGACTTCAACCACGACAGCCATTCGTCGAACTTCGCCGCCGACCAGACCAAGGTCCTCGACGGCAACCTCGTGCGTATCCTCTCCTGGTACGACAACGAATGGGGCTTCTCGAACCGCATGTCCGACACGGCCGTCGCCCTCGGCAAGCTGATCTAAGGACGCCGACAATGTTCCCGCCCCTCGCCCTCAAGACGGTCCGCTGGCGTCCGTTCGAGGGTGAGGGGCTGGAGCACCTGACCGTACGGGCGGTCAACGGCGGCCTTCGGGCCGAAAGCACCGTGATCGGCGAACACGGCGACCGACCCTTCGGCGTCCATTACCGCATCGACCTCGATGCCGCCTGGCGCGTCCGCGCCTTCCTCGTTGAGGATATGGCCGGCCGACGCACCGCGATGCTGTCGGATGGCGATGGTCGCTGGCGCGACGAGGATGGAACGCCGCTTCCCGTCTTCGATGGCTGCATGGACATCGATCTTGCCGGATCGCCCTTCACCAACACGTTGCCGATCCGGCGGCTGGGACTTTCCGTCGAACACGGCAGGACCACGCTGAAGATGGTGTACGTCCCGTTCGATACATTCGTGCCCTTCGTCGACGGGCAGCATTACACCTGCCTTTCGCCGGCAAGCCGCTACCTCTACGAAGCGGCGGATCGCAGCTTCAGCGCGGAGCTTCCGGTCGATGCCGACGGCTTCGTAACCGACTATCCCACCCTATTCGCAAGACTCTGACGGGAGCCAATGCCCATGACCTTCAAGACCCTCGACAACCTCACCGACATCGCCGGCAAGCGCGTGCTCGTCCGCGTCGATCTCAACGTGCCGGTCAAGGACGGCAAGGTCACCGACGCGACCCGCATCGAGCGCGTCGCCCCCACCATCCGGGAACTTTCGAAGAAGGGCGCCAAGGTCGTCCTGCTCGCCCATTTCGGCCGCCCGAAGGGTGAGGTCGTCGCCGACATGTCGCTGGAGCAGATCCTGCCCGCCGTGAACGACGTCCTCGGCACCAAGGCCCAGTTCGCCGCCGACTGCATCGGCGAAAAGGCCGCCGCCGCCATCGCCGCCATGCAGAACGGCGACATCCTGCTTCTGGAAAACACCCGCTTCCACAAGGGCGAGGAGAAGAACGACCCGGACTTCACCGCCGCGCTGGCCGCCAACGGCGACATCTACGTCAACGACGCCTTCTCCGCCGCCCACCGCGCCCATTCCTCGACGGAAGGCCTTGCCCATCTCCTGCCCGCCTATGCCGGCCGCACCATGCAGGCCGAGTTGGAAGCGCTGGAAAAGGGCCTCGGCAACCCGGCCCGTCCGGTCGTCGCCATCGTCGGCGGCGCGAAGGTCTCCACCAAGATCGATCTTCTCATGAACCTCGTGAAGAAGGTCGATGCGCTGGTCATCGGCGGCGGCATGGCGAACACGTTCCTGGCCGCCCGCGGCACTGATGTCGGCAAGTCGCTCTGCGAGCATGATCTTGCCGACACCGCAAAGCAGATCATGATCGAGGCCGCGACCGCCACCTGCGCCATCGTGCTGCCGGAAGACGGCGTCGTCGCCCGCGAGTTCAAGGCCAATGCCGAGAACGAGGTGGTCGACGTCAACGCCATCCCTGCCGACGCCATGATGCTCGACGTCGGCCCGAAGACCATCGAGGCGGTCAATGCCTGGATTTCCCGCGCTTCGACGCTCGTCTGGAACGGCCCGCTCGGCGCCTTCGAGATCGCCCCCTTCGACGCCGCGACGGTCTCCGCCGCAAAGCATGCCGCGGCCGAGACCAAGGCGGGCAAGCTCGTCTCCGTCGCCGGCGGCGGCGACACGGTGGCCGCCCTCAACCATGCCGGCGTCGCCGACGATTTCACCTATGTCTCGACCGCCGGCGGCGCGTTCCTGGAATGGATGGAAGGCAAGCCCCTGCCGGGCGTCGACGTGCTGCGCCAGCAGAAATGACGCTGCCCTCTTGCGCCGCGCCGCAGATCGCCTACATTCTCCTTAACGTCAACGTAGAGAAAGGAAGGTGATCCAATGTCTAATGAGATTTCGGTCTTGGCTTCGGGCATGGGAATTGTGGTGAACGAAACGAGGCAGCCCTCGTTCTGAGCCCACCTTCCTTCGGGCCGACAGGCCCGGGTCCGCACGGGACCAAACCTCATGGGGGCCACCTTCGGGTGGCCCTTTTGCGTTTCAGGGCGCAGCCGCCCTACGGCCGGATGAGCACCGTCAGCATCATCAGCGCGATGGCGACGACCGCGATCTTCCAGAAATCCGTGCGCCGGCGCAGCCCCGGCAGGCCGATGGGCCGGATGACATGCAGCAGCATGGCGGCGAGAAGCAGGGCGGGGAGGATTTTCGACATGGCGGCCTTTCTCGCCTCTTCCTGTCACACCTCGGACACTTTTCCAAGCCAACAGCGCACAGCCCGAAAAACGCGCCCGCCGTCGCCTTTCCATCTGGCAATCGTCAACAGGTGCGCTATTCCTTCCATCGGCGAAACTGCGAAAGTCTCATGCGTAAAAACCTCATATCCGTCTTCGCGCTTCTGATGGGCACCCTGTTCCTCTTCCTGGGCAACGGCCTGCACGGCCTGCTCCTGCCGATGCGCGGCGCCTTCGAGGGATATGCGACGACGATGCTCGGCCTGCTCGGCACGTCCTGGGCAAGCGGCTTCGTCCTCGGCTGCCTTCTGGCGCCGACCGTCGTCAAGCGCATCGGCCATGTGCGCGCCTTTTCCGGCTTCGCCTCGCTGATCGCCATCATCGCGCTCCTGACGGGCATCCTGGTCGATCCGGTCTGGTGGATCGTACTGCGCGCCGTCACGGGCTTTTCCATCGCCGGCACGTCGATGATCATCGAGAGCTGGCTCAACGAGCGCGCGACCAACGAGAGCCGCGGCCTGATCTTCTCGCTCTACATCGCCATCACGCTGATCGGCACCGTCGGCGGCCAGATGACCGTCGCCCTCGGCGATGTCACGACGCCGATCCTGTTCATGTTCGCGGGCATCCTCTACTGCCTCGCCATGCTGCCGACGACGCTTTCGACCGCCGCCTCGCCCCAGCCGCTGAAGCAGGTCAGGCTCGATATTCCCGCCCTTTACCGCACGTCGCCGATCGCCTGCGTCGGCATCGTGCTGATCGGCATCGCCAACGGCGCCTTCGGCACGCTCGGCGCGGTCTTCGGCGCCAATGCGGGCCTCACGTCCAGCACCATCGCCATCATGATGAGCGTCGCCATCTTCGCCGGGGCGGTCATGCAGCTTCCGGCCGGCCGCATCTCCGACAGGGTGGACCGCCGCATCGTGCTCGCCGTGCTTTCGGCCATCGCCGCCGCCGCGGGCCTTGCGCTCTTCATCTTCCAGCCGGCGTCCGTGACGATGCTGCTCGTGCTGACCGCGCTCTACGGCGCGATGGCCAACGCGCTCTATCCGATCGCCGTTTCCCACGCCAACGACTTCGCCAGCCCCGAGGACTTCGTGAAGGTGTCGGGCGGCCTGCTGCTGCTCTACGGCGTCGGCACGATCATCGGCCCGACCCTCGGCGGCCCCATCATGTCGGCGGTCAGCCCCTACGCGCTCTTCATGGTCACCGGCTGGGCGCATATCCTCATCACCGCCTACGCCATCTTCCGCAGCCGCCGCCGCGCCGCGCTCCCGGCGGAGATGCGCGACTCCTACACCACCATCAACCCCGGCACGCTCACCACGCCGGAAAGCCTTCAGCTTTCGCCGCGCGCCCTGCCCCATTCGCAGGTCTCCGACGAGCAACAGGAGGAACGACCCGCATGAGCCTCTTCGACGACGACCGCCCGGCCAGGAAGATCGCACACGAGATCGGCAGCGACCTGTCGCTGCTTTCGGTGGACGAGCTTTCCGCACGAATCGATCTTATGCGCGCGGAGATCGAACGCCTCGAATCGGAGAAGGCGAGGAAGGGCGCGAGCCGCTCTGCGGCGGAAAACCTCTTCCGCTGAGCTGCGCCGGATTGCCGCAGGCCTTGCAGAAAAGACACAGCGAAAGGCGGAACGACAATAGAGTTAACCGGCCATTAAGCCTTACACGTTATTACTTGCTCGTCCGGTTCTTCCGGGTTCAGACATTTTCACCCTTGTGGAAGCGGTCTGATTTTTCTCCCTGTTTTACCTTGAGAGCCGCTTTCCGCGGCTCTTTTTTTGTTTGCCGCCCGCACCCCTTTGCACCTGTCCCGAAAGAATTGTGGAGATTAACCCTTTCTTAAGAATACCCTTGCGCGAATTGGGTTATGGCATCATCTTCAAGGCATAGACCGGTCACTTGGAACACCCGGGGCCGAGCGTCCGTTACCTGAAATGTGATTGCGTCAACAGGGATGAAACCATGTCCGAAAGAGGATTGAATACCGTCAGCTTTGCTGGCCACGTTGCGTCGTCGGCGCAATTCAAGTCCCTGTACGCCGAGGGCATGGGTCTGGTCGAGGAGACCGCGAGCTATCTCGACGGCGTCGGCCGCCAGGCCTCCAAGGTCCTGCCGCGCATGGCCTCCGTGCTCTATGCGGCGGAATCGATGCGCCTCACCACCCGCCTGATGCAGATGGCCTCCTGGCTCCTCTTGCAGCGCGCCGTCAACAACGGCGAGATGAGCCGCGAACAGGTCCTGTCGGAAAAGAACAAGGTTCGCCTCGACGGCTTCAACGTCGACAAGACCGCGCCCGGCTGGAACGAATTGCCGGAAGCCTTCCGCGACCTCATCGAGCGTTCGCTGCGCCTGCAGAACCGCGTCGCGCTGCTCGACCGCGAGATCTACCGCCCGCAGGAAGTTCAGACCTTCCAGCCGGACAACCAGAACAGCGTCCAGGCCCAGCTCAACCTGCTGCAGACCGCCTTCGGAAATAACTGAGCGGTATGCGTGCATAGCGACGCAACGACCCGGCTTCGGCCGGGTTTTTTGTTGCCTGCGTTCCGGGTTGGGCCGACCCTCACCTGCCTGCCGGCATCCTCTCCCCGCAAGCGGGGCGAGGAGCGCTGGGCGAACCGTTTTCCTGCACTTCCAGCGCTTGGAGGAAACGGTGCAACATCCCCTTCTCCCCGCTTGCGGGGAGAATGTCGCGGCAGGGGGATGCGGGGCAAACCCGCAACCAGGCAACAAAAAACCCGGCCGAAGCCGGGTTCTCGAAAATCCACTGCGGAAGGCAGATTAAAGGCCGAGGCCTTCGAAGCGCTTCTTGAACTTGGAGACGCGGCCGCCGCGGTCCATGAGCTGCTGGTTGCCGCCCGTCCAGGCCGGGTGCGACTTGGGGTCGATTTCGAGGTTCATCGTTGCGCCTTCCGAACCCCAGGTCGAGCGGGTTTCGTACTCGGTGCCGTCGGTCATCACGACCTTGATGGTGTGGTACTGGGGATGGATATCAGCCTTCATGACAACTTTCCTGCCTGTTCCGGAGGCCATTTGTCGCAATGGATTGCGACAGCGGGGCCAAAGACGTAAATGAAGCCGCAGTCAGTCGGACCTACGGCTTCCCAATTCGATGGCGAGCCTATACATGAAGGCCGTCTGGATAACAAGAGCCGAAAGACAATTCGTGCCGCCAGGCACTGGAAACGGGGGTATGGTGTCCATAGACAGTCAGACAGTCGCGCCGGAGAAATCCGCGCGCCGCAACATTCGTCCGCTGGGCAGGCTCGCTCCCTATATCCGTCGCTATCGCGGCCTCGTGGCCGGGGCCCTCGTTGCCCTCGTGCTTGCCGCGGTGACGACGCTGGCCCTGCCGATCGCCGTGCGCCGCATGATCGACCACGGCTTCTCGGGCGCGGATGCCGGCTTCATCAACACCTATTTCACGATGCTCTTCGTGCTGGCCGGCCTCCTCGCGCTGGCAAGCGCCATGCGCTACTACTTCGTCATCACGCTCGGCGAACGCATCGTGGCCGACCTGCGGCGCGACGTCTTCGCCCATGTGACGAAGCTCTCGCCCGCCTTCTTCGACGTCAACCAGTCCGGCGAGATCGTCTCGCGGCTGACGGCCGACACGACGCAGATCAAGTCCGCCGTCGGCGCGACCGCCTCCGTCGCGCTGCGCAACCTCATCCTCTGTCTCGGCGCCATCGCCATGATGGTCTATACCAGCCCGAAGCTGTCGAGCCTCGTCATCGCCGCCATCCCCGTCATCGTCTTCCCGCTCGTCGCCTTCGGCCGCTCGGTGCGCCGCCGCTCGCGCGAGGCGCAGGATACGCTGGCCGCCGCCTCCGCCTATGCCGGTGAAGCGATCGGCGCCACGCGCACCCTCCAGGCCTTCAATGCGGAAGATGCCGCCCGCGCCCGCTTCTTCGGCGCCGTCGAGAGCGCTTACGAGGCCGCACGCTCGGCCATCCGCGCCCGCTCGCTGCTGACGGGCTTCGCCATCGCCATGATCTTCGGCTCCGTCGTCGCCGTCCTCTGGTTCGGCGCGCGCGACGTGCTCTCGGGCACGCTTTCGGCCGGCACGCTCGGCCAGTTCCTGCTCTATGCGGTCTTCGCCGCCGGCAGCCTCGGCGCGCTTTCGGAGGTCTGGGGCGAGCTGTCGCAGGCCGCCGGCGCCGCCGAGCGCCTGAGCGAGCTTCTTGCCGAACCGCCGGCCATCACCGCACCCGCAAACCCGGTTGCCCTGCCGGTTCCCGCCCGCGGCGAGCTGGCCTTCAGGGACGTCCACTTCTCCTATCCCGCCCGTCCCGGCTACCGCAGCATCAACGGCCTCTCCTTCTCGGTGAAGCAGGGCGAGACCGTCGCCGTCGTCGGCCCCTCGGGCGCCGGCAAGAGCACGATCCTCTCGCTCGTCCTGCGCTTTTACGATCCCGATTCCGGCACCGTCCTTCTCGACGGCGTGGACCTTCGCACCACCGATCCCGAAGAGCTGCGCCGCCGCATCGCGCTCGTGCCGCAGGACGTCACCATCTTCGCCGCGACGATCCGCGACAACATCGCCTTCGGCATGAACGATGTCAGCGACGCGGCGATCCGCGCCGCTGCCCGCGCCGCGCAGGCGGAAGAGTTCATCGAACGGCTCGACGACGGCTACGACACAATGGTCGGCGAGCGCGGCGTGACGCTTTCCGGCGGCCAGCGCCAGCGCATCGCGATCGCCCGCGCCATCCTCAAGGACGCGCCGCTCCTGCTGCTCGACGAGGCCACATCGGCCCTCGACGCCGAGAGCGAGACGCTGGTGCAGAAGGCCCTCGACGGCCAGATGGGCAAGCGCACGACCATCGTCATCGCGCACCGCCTGGCCACCGTCCTCAAGGCCGACCGCATCCTCGTCATGGAGGACGGCCGCATCGTGGAGGAAGGCACGCACCAGTCGCTCATCCGGCAGGACGGTCTTTATGCACGCCTTGCCCGCCTTCAGTTCGACCATGGCGGCCAGGCATTCCTCGGCGAGGCGCGCGCGGTCGGCTGACCGGCCGGGCTATCGTTCGGTAAGCTTCAGCTCGATACGGCGGTTGGTGGCGCGGGCGGTGTCGTCACTGCCCTCGGCGATCGGCTGGAATTCGCCGAAGCCGGCAGCGACGAGCCGGTTGGCAGGCACCCCGTTGGCGATCAGGAACTTCACCACCGACGTCGCGCGGGCGGAGGATAGCTCCCAGTTGTCGCGGTAGCGCCCCGTGCCTGACAGCGGCACGTTGTCCGTGTGGCCGTCGACGCGCAGCACCCAGTTGATCTCCGAGGGGATTTCCCTTGCCAGGTCGAGCAGCGCGGCCGCGAGCTTGCGCATCTCCGCCTGCCCCGCCTCGTTGAGGTCGCTGCCGCCCGAGGGGAAGAGCACTTCCGACTGGAAGACGAAGCGGTCGCCGACGATGCGGATATTCTCGCGGTCGGAGAGGATTTCACGCAGGCGGCCGAAGAAGTCGGACCGGTAGCGGTTCAGTTCCTGCACGCGCTGCGCCAGGGCGACGTTGAGGCGCCGGCCGAGATCGGCGATCTTCGCCTGCGAGGACTTGTCCTTGGCCTCGGAGGCCTGCAGGGCTTCCTCGACGGCGGCGATCTGGCTGCGCAGGGCGGCGATCTGCTGGTTGAGCAGCTCGATCTGGCTCATCGCACGCGCGCTTACCTGCTTTTCCGTATCCAGCTCGCCTTCCAGCGTCGTCACGCGGGCATTGGCCGCATCGGAGGCGCCGGCGCCGCTATCGAGCAATTGCTGGAGCCGCGTGCGGTCGCTCTCCGACTGGGCGAGCGAAGCCTGAAGGTTGGCGAGCGCATCTTCCAGATCCTGCTTGCCGCTCTTTTCCAGCGCCAGGAGCTGCGTCAGCTCGTTGATCTGGCTGGTCAGCCGGTTCAGCACGTCGTCCTTGCCGGAAATCTCGCGGCTGAGGAAGAACTGCGCCAGCACGAACACCGTCAGCAGGAACATGATAGCGAGGAGCAGCGTCGACAGCGCATCGACGAAGCCCGGCCAGTAATCGACCGCGCGCTGGCTGCGCCGGTTGCGGGCAAGCGCCATAGTTATTCGCCCCCGGCCGTCTGGGCTTTTTCAGCGGCGCGCTCGGCCCTTTCGGCAGCGGTGCGCGCGGCAAGCCGGTCGAGCGTGCGGCGAAGCGCCTTCGCCTCCTCCTGCTGCGCCTCGATCCAGTCGCGCAGCATCTGCTGCTCGCTGCGCATGTTCTTGACGAGGCCCTGGATGCCCTCGGCAAGGCTCGCCATGGCGGCGGTGGAGCGGTTGCTGCCGCCGCCCTCCTGCGCGAGCTTGAGGATCTGCTCGGCGAGCGCCTGGACGTCGGCGGTGGCGGTGACGGGCATGTCGGCGGCCGGCTGGAATTCGGAGCCGACATCCGTGACGGAGGAAAGCCAGTTTTCCAGCTCGGTGTAGAAGCGGTTCTGCGCACGGCCGGCCTGCAGGTCGAGGAAGCCGAGGATGAGCGAGGAGGAAAGGCCGAAGAGCGAGGTCGAGAAGGCCGTGCCCATGCCGGTCAGCGGCGCGGAAAGGCCTTGCTTGAGGGCGGTGAGGATATCGTTCGCCGTGCCGCCGCCGGCGTCGAGCGACTGGATGACGGTGCTGATCGAGCCGATCGTGCCGAGCAGGCCCCAGAAGGTGCCGAGCAGGCCGAGGAAGACGAGGAGGCCGATCAGGTAGCGCGACGTGTCGCGCGATTCGTCGAGGCGCGTTGCGATGGAATCGAGGATCGAGCGCAAGGTCGCCGTCGAGAGCGCGACGGAATGGCGCCGGCCGATCAGCGCGCGCATCGGCGCAAGGAGAACGGGATCGCGCCCGACCTTCTCGGCGCTTCCGGCCGCGCGGAACGAGTTGAACCAGCGCACCTCCGGCCGCAACGCCAGCACATGGTTGAACACCAGGAGGATGCCGATCAGCAGCACGCCGAGAATGAGGCCGTTGAGACCGGGATTGGAAAGGAACGCCGTCTGCGCCTGGCGGAAGAGGATCGCCGCCACGAAGCCGACGATGATGAGGAAGATCACCATCGTCCAGAAGAAGGCCATGGGGCTCGAGAGTTTGTGCGGGTAGTCGTCCCCGGTCTCGGCCGACCCTCCCCAGCCCGACAGCGCCAGCTTAGCCATGTAGTCGCATCTCCGCTTTCTCGTCGGGGCGGAGACTAGAGGAAGATTGCGCCGAATTGAAGGGGTAAGGCCGCAACAGCGGCGCGGAATGCGCCGCCTGTTTCAAGCGCTTAGCGCGTGGGCACCGGGCGATGCAGCACCTCGCGCAGCGCCTTGTGGATATATTCGTTGCCGCAGACGACGGTGCCGGTGTCGAACATCGCGGCGCCGCCCTCCAGGTCGCTCGCATAACCGCCGGCCTCGCGAATCAGCAGGATGCCGGCCGCGATGTCCCAGGGCGAGAGATCGCGCTCCCAGAAGCCGTCGAAACGGCCGGCCGCCACATAGGCAAGGTCGAGCGAGGCGGAGCCGAGACGACGCATGCCGGCCACCTCCCCCATCACATGGCGCAGCTCGATGAGGAACTTGCCGTGGTTGCCCCGGCCAAGATGCGGCACGCCGCAGCCGATGACGGCGTCGGAAAGGTTCTTGCGCGCGGCGACGCGCAGGCGGCGGTCGTTGAGGAAGGCGCCGCCACCGCGCTCGGCGGTGAAGAGCTCGTCCGTCGCCGGGTTCAGCACGACGGCCGCGACGATCTCGCCATTGCGCTCCAGCGCGATGGAGATGGCGAAGCATGGAATGCCGTGCAGGAAGTTGGTCGTGCCGTCGAGCGGGTCGACGATCCAGCGGTGCGCGCCGTCCGTACCGGTAATCTCCTCGGATTCCTCGCCGAGGAAACCGTAGGTCGGCCGCGCCTTCATCAGTTCCTCACGGATCAGCTTCTCCGCCTTGCGGTCGGCCTGCGAGACGTAGTCGCCGGGGCCCTTGAGCGAGACCTGCAGGTTCTGCACTTCGCCGAAATCGCGGGCGAGCGACTTGCCGGCCTTGAAAGCGGCCTGAACCATGACGTTGAGAAGAGCTGAACGAGCCATGCAACTAGAGTCCTTCGGGAATGTCCGGCGCTTCGGGACGGCAGAAGCCGCGGCGCGGGAAGCGCACCGGGACCGGGATGCGCCTCAAGACCACAAATTCCCCGAAGTTTCAAGCCTTCGCCCCTGCAAGCGATGCAATGCAGGGTATCGCTTCGCGCAACAGGGTAAATTCCGGGGCCTCAGGAGCCCGACCGGTACTTGTTCGCCGCGTCGATGCCGGCCTTCTGCTGCTGGTCGTTCAGCCCGAGATAGAAATCCTCCAGCGACGGGTCGTTCAGCCCGGCGCGGCGCGCCAGCACGAACCATTTCGCCGCTTCCACCGGATCGGACCTGGTGCCGATACCGTGGATGTAGAGCTGGGCGAGCTTGCTCTGGGCAACGGCATTGCCGCCTTCGGCCGCCCGCTTCAGCCAGTTGAAGCCGGCCTCGTAGTCGCGCTCGCCGGCCGTGCCGTTCACGAGCCACATGCCGAGGTCGAGCTGGGCGGTATCGACGCCGGCGCGCGCGGCACGCAGCAGCCATTCGCGCGCCCGCTTCGTCTTCTCCTGCGGCAGGTCGCTCAGGTTCAGATAGATCTGCGACAGCGCGTATTGCGCATCCGCGAAGCCCTGCTCGGCGGATTTTTCGTAGTAGGGCAGCGCCTCGCGCAGGCCCTTCTCGCCGGGGGAATCGGCCACCAGGACCTGCGCATAATTGAACTGCGCGGAGGGATTGCCGAGATCGGCCGACTTCTTCATCAGCTCGTCGGCCTTCTTGCGGTCCTCCTTGGAGCCCGAGCGCTCCATCAGGAGCACCGCATATTTGAACATGCCGGTCGGATCGCCGCCATTGGCCGCCTGCTGGTACCAGAACATGGCCTGGTCGCGATCCCGCTTGACGCCGAGGCCGCGGTCGAGGATCTCGGCGACGAGCGTCTGGGCCGCCGGATCGCCGAGCTGGGCGCGCGGCAGGGCGAGGTCCATCGCCGTCAGGTAGCGCCCGCGCTGGAACGCGCCATAGGCGTCGTCGACCTTGCCGGCAAAGGGCTTTTCCTCCGGCAGGGCCGGCAGGTCCGCGCCCATGCGGTCGAGCACCGTAAGGCCCGTCGAAGGCCCCTCGGCGGGCTTGTCCCCACCCGCCGGCTTTTCGCCCGTGGTGGCGGGCTTTTCGTCCCCGGCCGCGTCCTTCGCGCCCGCATCCGCAGCGCCTGCCGTGACGGCAGGGCCTTTCCTCGCCGTCTCGGCGCCGGCGGGCACGGCCGCGAGAACGCCCGCGGCGAAAAGCGCCACGAGGGATATACGGCAAGCTTGCAAGAGAACGGCCCTGATCATGAGCGTCTACTATTCCTCAAACCGTGGCGCTTTTTCGTCAAGAAGCGCGTTCACGGCGGCGACAACGTGCGGGGCCTGCGCGGGATCGGCGAAGACGGCCTTGTCGAGGGCCACGAACTCCGCGCCCGCCTCGGCGACCGCGAGCGCCGATTGCGGATCGGTGCCGCCGAGCACGATGCAGGGAATCTCCACCATCGAGGCCCACCATTCGGCGAGCGCAAGGTTCTTGGGATGGGCCTCCGGCTTGATGTCGCCGCCGATCTTGCCGAAGAAGATGTAGTCCGGCCGCACCTCGCCGATCTCCAGCGCCCTGTGCCGGTCCGTCGCATTGCCGCCGCCGACAATGAGCTTCGGCGTGAATTTCTCCACCGCCTCGCCGAGTTCCTGAAGTCCGCCCGTCACATGGATGCCATCGGCCTTGGCCCTTCCGGCAACGCGCGTATCGCCTGCGACGAGCGCCGCCGCACCCGCCTGCTGGACGATCGGCACCAGCGCCTCGGCATGCTTCTGGAACTGGCCGTCGTCCAGCCCGTATTGCGGCAGGATCACCGAGGCGACGTCACCGCCTTTCAGCGCACCCTCCAGCATGGCAGCCCGCACAGCAAGGTCCTCGCCCTCTGGAAGGATCAGCACAAGGCGGCAGCGGGTTTCAACGTCGGACATGAATGGGCACTTCCCTTGGATTTCGATGGTTCGGGGCTCGTCATAACAGATCAAAGCGGATAGACGGAAGGACGAAGAGGATCAATCGCCTTCCATGCCTGTCGACCCCGCCATCTATTATGCGGCCGTCCCCGCCGTTCTCCTCGTCGGCCTCACCAAGGGCGGCATGGGCGAGGCGCTCGCCCTCATGGGCGTGCCGCTGCTGGCCATGGCCGTGCCGCCGGTGCAGGCCGCCGCCATCCTGCTGCCGATCCTCGTGGTGATGGACTGCGTGTCGCTCTACATCTGGCGCAACCACAACGACCGCACGCTGCTGAAGATGATGTTGCCCGGCGCCCTCCTCGGCATCGCCATCGGCTGGGCGACCTCGGCCTATGTTCCGCGCGATGCGCTGCGCCTCATCATCGGCCTCATCACCGTGCTCTTCGTCGCCCGCTATTTCTACAACAGCTGGCGCGCCCGGCACGGCTACGTCATCGCGGCAAAGCCGCACCGGCTTGCACCGGCCGCCTTCCTCGGCACGCTTTCCGGCTATGGCAGCTTCGTCGCCCATGCGGGCGGCGCGCCGTTCCAGGTCTACGGCCTGCCGCTGAAGCTGCCGCCGCGCGACTATACCGGGGCAGGCGTGCGCTTCTTCGCCATCCTCAACGCCATCAAGCTCGGCCCCTATTTCGCACTGGGCCAGCTCGACACGACGAACCTGACGATCTCGGCAACGCTCGTTCCCCTCGCCATCGTGGCGACGGCCTGCGGAGGGTTCATCGTCAAGCGCATGAAGCCCGACGTCTTCTACCCCTTCATGTATGCCATGGCGCTCATCGCCGGCCTCAAGCTCGCCTATGACGGAACGCTCGCCTTTCTCTGATGCGGTCTTCGGCAGCGCACAAATTGCTTGCCGGCAATGCTGCCTTGCCATAGCTTTCGCCCATGGCGCACCCGGATCCCTTTGCGGCGATTGCCGATCCCCACCGCAGGTTCCTGCTGGAGGAATTGCGGCGCGCGCCGCGCACGGTCAATGAATTGTCCGAAGGCCTGCCGATCAGCCGCCCCGCCGTCTCGCAGCACCTGAAGGCCCTGCTCGATTGCAATCTCGTCAGCGTGCGGGCCGAAGGCACCCGCCGCATCTACGCGATCAATGCCAGGGGCTTCGACAGGCTCAATCTCTGGCTCGACCAGTTCTGGTCGTAGGAGCCGACCCGTCCCATCCTGAAACAGAACGCCCCGGCGTGCCGTTGCGGCAGGCCAGGGCGTCAGACATCCATCATTGCGTTTCTCGGGGCGGTTTCGCGAAATGGGCTCCTACCCTGGTCCTCCCATGCAGACCGTCTGTTTCGCGACCCTCACCCTCGCTAGGGCATTGGAAAAATCCCTGTCTTTTCAGTGTGCCGTGGAGCGAAGACGCTCGATCTCATCCTTGATGCGCAGCTTGCGACGCTTGAGGTCCGCAATCGCCTGATCCTCCGCGGAGGGGCGATTCATTGCAGCATGGAGCTCTTCTTCGAGAGCGAAATGCTTCTTTTCGAGCGTGGCCAGATGTGCCTCAATCGACATGTGACAGTTCCTTCCTTTTGCTTGCACCCGGTCACTTTCATGCCGGGTGGTCCAGGTTGCAACAGAACCAGTGTGCCATGTCATTTTTCATTTGTCGAAGGCGAAAACGTGGCAAGGGATAACTTCCCGTTACCAGGGCTTTCGTGGTAGGAGCAGCCTTTGTAGAGACTGGAAGAGGCGGTCGGGCCGCCTCTCCGCCGAGGGGAACGAATAGCATGGCAGACCAGGAACAGGCTGAATTACGGCTTGCCGTCGCACGGCTGCGCCAGGAGCACGAAGACTACGACGCCGCGATCAACGCCATGATCCAGACCGGCTGCGAAGCCCTCAGAATCCAGCGCATGAAGAAGAAGAAGCTTATCCTCAAGGACAAGATTTCCAAGCTGGAAGATCAGATCATTCCCGACATCATCGCCTGAACGGACGAGACGCCTTGGACACCACAGAAACGCCCCCCGTCGCCATCATCATGGGAAGCCAGTCCGACTGGGAGACGATGAAGAACGCCGCCGACACGCTCGATGCGCTCGGCGTCGACTACGAGGCCCGCATCATTTCGGCGCACCGCACGCCCGACCGGCTGTACAGCTTCGCCCGCGGCGCCAAGGCGGAAGGCTTCAAGGTCATCGTCGCCGGGGCAGGCGGAGCGGCCCACCTGCCCGGCATGGCGGCCGCGATGACGCCACTCCCGGTCTTCGGCGTTCCGGTCCAGTCCAAGGCACTGTCCGGCCAGGACAGCCTGCTTTCCATCGTGCAGATGCCCGCCGGCATCCCCGTCGGCACGCTCGCCATCGGCAAGGCTGGCGCGGTGAACGCAGCGCTGCTCGCCGCCGCCGTGCTGGCCCTCAGCGATCCCGAACTCGCCCACCGCCTCGACGAATGGCGGGAGAACCAGTCCAACGCCGTCGCCGAATATCCCGTGGACGGCCCGCTATGAGCGTGCGCACGATCGGCATCATCGGCGGCGGCCAGCTCGGCCGCATGCTCGCCATGGCGGCCGCCCGCCTCAACCTGCGCACCGTCATCCTCGAGCCGCAGCCCGATTGCCCGGCCGCCCAGCTCGCCAATGCGCAGATCGTCGCGGCCTATGACGACCCGGATGCGCTGGCCGAGCTCGCCCGCCTCTGCGACGTCGTGACCTACGAATTCGAGAACGTGCCGGTCGCCGCTGCCGAGGCGCTGGCCGAGGCCGTCCCGGTCTTCCCGCCGCCGCGCGCGCTGGAGGTCTCGCAGGACCGTCTGGTGGAGAAAAGCTTCATCCGCGACTGCGGCATCCGCACCGCCGATTTCGCCGCCGTCGACAGCCAGGCCGACCTCGAAGCCGCGCTCGATCGCTTCGGCGGCGTCGGCGTCCTGAAGACGCGCCGGCTCGGCTATGACGGCAAGGGCCAGCGCCTGTTCCGCTCGCCGGCCGAAAGCCGCGACGGCGCCTTCGAGGCGCTCGGCGGCGTGCCGCTGATCCTGGAGAGCCTCGTTCCCTTCGAGCGGGAAATCTCGATCATCGCCGCCCGCGACCGCGACGGCACGATCGCCTGCTACGACCCGGCGGAGAACGTCCACCGCAACGGCATCCTCCACACCTCGACCCTACCGGCCCGCGTCAACGAGGCGTCGGCCGACCAGGCCCGCAGGGCCGCGCGGGCGATCCTGGACAGTCTCGGCTATGTCGGCGTCATCGGCGTCGAGTTCTTCGTGTTGCCCGATGGCGGGCTCGTCGCCAACGAGATCGCGCCGCGTGTCCACAATTCCGGCCACTGGACGGAGGCGGCCTGCGTGGTCTCGCAGTTCGAGCAGCATGTCCGCGCCGTCGCCGGCCACCCGCTCGGCGATCCCCGCCGCCATTCGGACTGCGTGATGCAGAACCTGATCGGCGACGACATCGACGACGTTCCCGCCTGGCTGGCAAGGCCCGACGTGCTCGTCCATCTCTACGGCAAGGCGGAGGCCCGCCCCGGCCGCAAGATGGGGCATGTGACGCAGATCCTCGGCTGAAAAGTCACGCCGGGGGCTGGAAAACCGCCATAGTCGCGCGGAAAACCCGCCCGCCACGGTTGACAGCGCAAATGTCACGGGTTACATGCCTGCCAACCTGAAAGCGCGCCCGAAATGGCGCGTTTTTGATTGAGGAAATCCGGCGAACTCGAGTCGCCCTGCAATACGCGGATCAGAAAAATGAAGATCAAGAATTCGCTCAAGTCGCTCAAGGCTCGTCACCGCGAGAACCGCCTTGTTCGCCGCAAGGGCCGTGTCTACATCATCAACAAGCAGAACCCGCGCTTCAAGGCTCGTCAGGGCTGACCAGGCGTCGTGGTCGCCTTTCCGCCAGGCGGGAAGCGGTGATCGACAAATATTCGTTTGAAGTTGCGCCATGGCGGTTTACCATAATCGCCATGCGCTTTTTCATGCTTTCAGCACTCTGCCTTGCCTTCCCCCTCGTCGCCGTCGCGCCGGCCGCTGCCCATGCGCAGCAGGCGGACAAGGCCTCCCTCGACACTTCCGCCACGCCCACGCAGGCACAGCGGCTCGACAAGCTCTTCGATACGCTGAAGCGCGAGGGCAATCCGGGCGTCGCCAAGGGCATCGCCGACCAGATCCGCCGGGAATGGCAGGATTCCGGCAGCGCCACCGTCAATCTCCTGATCCAGTGGGCCGACAAGGCCATGACCGAGGACAAGAACGTCGCGGCGCTCGACTACCTCGACGAGGCGATTCGCCTGAAACCCGATTATGTCGAAGCCTGGAACCGCCGCGCGACCCTGCATTTCAAGATGGGCAACTACCGCAAGTCGATGTCCGACATAAACCGGGTGCTCGCGATCGAGCCCCGGCATTTCGGCGCGCTGGCCGGCATGGCCGCCATCATGTCCCAGACCGGCCGCGACGAGATGGCGCTGAAAGCCTGGGAAAAGTTCCTCGACATCTACCCGACCGAGCGGCAGGCCCAGAAGGAGCTCGGCGAGCTCGCGGAAAAGCTCACCGGCCAGCGCACCTGACACGCCCTCCCCGGAATCGAAAAGGCGGGCCGAAGCCCGCCTCTCAGGCATCCCGAAGGGACCGCCGATCAGACGCCGCTGACGCCATCCGCGGCGATATAGGCGATGCGCAGCATGTTCGTCGCGCCGGGCGTGCCGAGCGGAACGCCGGCCGAGATGATGATGCGGTCGCCCGGCTTGCCGAACTCCTCGCTGACGACGATGCGGCAGGCGCGGTTCACCATGTCGTCAAGGTCCGTCGCATCGCCCGTGACGACGCAGTGCAGGCCCCACACGACCGACAGGCGGCGTGCCGTCTCGATGACCGGCGAGAGCGCCAGGACGGGCACGTCCGGCCGCTCGCGGGCCGTGCGCAGGCCCGTCGCGCCCGACGAGGTGTAACAGACGATGGCCGACAGCTTCAGCGTCTCGGCGATCTGGCGGGCCGCCAGCGAGATGGCGTCGGCGCCGGTCGCTTCCGGCGTCGAGCGCTGGGCGTAGATGATGCCGGGATAGTGCGGGTCGCGCTCGACCGTGCTGGCGATCGACGCCATGGTGGAGACGGCCTCGACCGGATAGGCGCCGGAAGCCGATTCGGCCGACAGCATGACGGCGTCCGCGCCCTCGAAGACGGCAGTCGCGACGTCGGAGACCTCGGCGCGCGTCGGCACCGGCGCCGAGATCATCGATTCCAGCATCTGCGTGGCGACGACGACGGGCTTGCCGGCGCGGCGGCAGGCGCGGATGAGTTGCTTCTGGATGCCGGGGACGGCTTCCAGCGGCATTTCCACGCCGAGGTCGCCGCGGGCGACCATCAGGGCGTCGGAAAGCTCGATGATCTCGTCGATCCGCTCGACGGCCTGGGGCTTTTCGATCTTCGACATCAGGCCGACGCGGCCGCGCGCGACCTTGCGCACCTCGGCAAGGTCTTCCGGGCGCTGGATGAAGGAGAGCGCCACCCAGTCGACGCTGCCGGTCGCAAGAACCGCATCGAGGTCGACGCGGTCCTTCTCCGTCAGCGCGCCGACGCCGAGCAGCGTGTCGGGCAGGCTGACGCCCTTGCGGTCGGAGATCTTGGTGCCGGAGACGACCGTGCAGACGATCGACTTGCCGTCGGCGCTCTCGGCGCGCAGGTGCAGCTTGCCGTCGTCGATCAGCAGGCGGTGGCCGGGCTTGACCGCTTCCAGGATTTCCGGATGCGGCAGGAACACGCGGGTGTTGTCGCCGGGCACGTCCTTGTTGTCGAGCGTGAAGGTCTGGCCGGGCTTCAGCTCTTCCGAGCCGTTGGCGAACTTGCCGACGCGCAGCTTCGGGCCCTGCAGGTCGGCCAGGATGCCGATCGGCCGGCCGCAGCGGGCCTCGACGGCGCGGATGCGGCTGATCAGCGTGCGCATCACGTCGTGGCTGGCATGGCTCATGTTGATGCGGAACAGGTCTGCTCCCGCCTCGTGCAGCTTCTGGATCATCTGCTCGTCAGACGATGCCGGTCCGAGCGTGGCGAGGATTTTGACTTTTCTGTTCCGTCTCATCAGTTCTGGCTTTCCTGCGTCCCTGGCGTGTCGGAAAGCTGTACCATCCAGCTTCCCTGCCGCCCCGTGTCGTATTCCTTGAAGCCCATGCGCTGGAAGCCGCGCGCGAAGCAGTCCTGCACGCCGGTCACCTTGAACTCGTTCTCGGCGACGCACATGTTGACGTCGCCGGTCCAGCGGCCGCCGCGCGCGGCATCTTCGGCATAGAGATAGTAGTAGCGCGACTGCAGTTCGCCCTCGATCAGCGTGGCGCAGGTCGTGGCGGGCACCTGCCACCAGCCTTCGCTGATCCAGCCTTCCTTGGCACGGTAGCCGATGGCGACCCCGACGAGGTTCTGCGTGCCGTTGCAGACTCGGAAATCGGCCCTCGCCTCATCCGGTACGGAAAGGGCGAAGAAACCCGCGAAGAGGAAAAGGCCGGCCTGGAGAAGACCGCTTGCTTTCGAAAGGAACGGGTTATGGCTCTTGGCTCTCACGGCTTCCAATGGAACTCCGTTGATTTGAATATGCGCTTTCTTGCGACGACGGGGCATGAATGTCAACGCAACACTAATCGATTACATTTCCATGACGGGGAAGTGACTCGCCGCCACAACCGCAGGCCTCGAGCCTTGCGGGCCGGCTCGCCCCGTGCGATCAGTCGGCGCAGGCGGTGAACACGCGGCAGAAGACATGCAGGACCACTCCCCTTTCGAGATCATTGACGGCGATACCGGCCTCGGGCTCGTCATCCTGGCGGATCACGCCACCAATCTGCTGCCCGGGCGCTACAAGCGCCTCGGCCTGCCGGAAAGCGCCTTCGAGCGCCACATCGCCTACGACATCGGCGTCGAGGGCGTGGTACGCGGCCTTGCCGCCCGGCTGAACGCACCGGCCGTCATGAGCCGCTTTTCCCGCCTCCTCATCGACCCCAACCGCAGCGAGGACGACCCGACGCTCATCATGCGCATTTCCGACGGCGCGATCGTTCCAGGCAACCATCCGATCACGCCCGAAGAATGGCAATACCGGCTGGAGACATTCCACCGCCCCTACCACGATGCCGTCTCCCGCACGATCGGAGCGGTCGCGCAGAGGACCGGCCGGGCGCCGCTGGTCCTTTCGATGCATTCCTTCACGCCGGCCTGGAAAGGCGTGCCGCGTCCCTGGCAGGTGACGGTGCTGTGGGACAGCGACCCTCGCGCCGTGCATCCGCTTCTCGCCGCCCTTCGCGCACCCGGCGACGTCGTCGTCGGCGACAACGAACCCTATGATGGGGCGCTGCGCGGCGACACCATGTTCCGCCATTGCATGAAGCCCGGCATTCCCCACGCGCTCATAGAGATCCGCCAGGACGAGATCGGCGAGGCGGCCGGCATCGCCCGCTGGGTCGACAGGCTGGCGCCGATCTTCGCATGGTTGAATGCGCACGAGGCCCTGCACACATACGAGATCCACCCTTCCCGCACCGGACCCTATTGAGACCGAGACGATGACCGACCTCAGCAAGGAACAGCAGACCGAATTCGAGGCGGCCGCCTTCCGCCGCCTCGTCAAGCACCTGCGCGAGCGCACCGACGTGCAGAACATCGACATGATGAACCTCGCCGGCTTCTGCCGGAACTGCCTGTCGAACTGGTATCGCGAGGCGGCGAACGAGGCGGGCGTCCCGCTCGACAAGGACGCCTCCCGGAGGATCGTCTACGGCATGCCCTATGAGGAATGGCGCGCGCGCTACCAGCGCGAGGCGAGCGACGCGCAGAAGGCCGCCTTCGAGGTCAACCGCCCCCGGGAGTGACGCTCGCCGCATGGGAAAATCCTGAAGGAACGCGTGATAGGTCTTGATCTTGCCGGAAGTTCGCGGCAAGTCACGGCACCTTCGAATTTCTGAAAAGCCCCATCCAAGGAGAAGACCATGTCGGATGCCCACGGCGTCGCACGCGACCAGCTTCGCGCGTTCATCGAGCGGATCGAGCGCCTCGAGGAAGAAAAGAAAACCATCGCCGACGACATCAAGGACGTCTACGGCGAAGCCAAGGGAACCGGCTTCGACACCAAGATCCTGCGCAAGGTCATCCAGATCCGCAAGCAGGACAAGGACGAGCGCATGGAGCAGGAAGCGATCCTCGACACCTATCTCCAGGCCCTCGGCATGATCGAGCTGCCGCCGGACGCCGAATAGGCCTGCGCAGCCCGCAACGAAAAAGCCCGCCGGAGCGATCCGGCGGGCTTTTTGCTGGCACATGGAAAAGCGGTCAGTTCGCGGCGCTCTCGAACTTGCGCACTTCCATGAAATTCACCGCCGTTCCGCTGAAGCGGCCGGCATCGATCGACTTGCCCTCCGGCTGGAAGCCGGCGAGGTAGACCGTCGTCGGCGCGGAACGCAATGTGCGGCTGACGAAGCGCGGCGCCTTGACGGGCTTGGAGAGCGTCGCGACGCGCTCCTGGTCCAGCGCCCACTGCGAGAGGATCTTCTGCGACAGCTTCGGTTCGGTGCGGATCGCGCCGCGGCTTGCCGCATCGGCGTCCTTCTTCTTCGGACGGCCGCCCTTGGTGGGCGTCTCCTCCAGCGCCCGCGCACCGCCGCCGTCGGACGGCATGAGCGCCACCATTTCGACCGGAACGCCTTCGCCGCCACCCGTCGTCGGCTCGGCGAGAGCCGCAAGGCCGGAGCGGTCTGCGCCGGTCGGCAGGGCGACATCGGCCTCCGCGGCCGCCATCAGCGCCGTCTGCGTCTTGTCGAGCTCGACCTGCGGGCGCAGGCCCGGCACCGGAACCATGGCGAGTTCCTCGCTGTCCTCGACAGCGGCTTCCGCCATCATGGCGTCGCCGGGCTGGGTGCGGGCACCCAGCATGACGGGAAGCGGGATCTTGTAGGCCGCAAGGTCTTCGAATTCAGGCTTCTGCTCGGTCGTGGCCGCCTCGAGGGCCGCAACGGCGCCGTTCGCCTGCGGCGCGACGAGGGCCAGTTCTCCGGTCTCGGCAGCCTTGAAGGCGGGGCGGTTTCCCGGAACGGGTGCGTTGAAGGCCAGTTCCGACTCGGCTTCGGCGGCGGCCGGCCTGGTATCCTGCGCGGCCCTTGCCGGCGCGCGGGCGGAGCCGCCTTCGTCGAAGTCGTCCGCGATCACGGCATTGCTCGCGATCATTTCGGGTTCTTCATCCTCGTCGCCGCCTCCGCCGAAGAGTGCGGCAAGGAAGCCGCCCTTGCGCTTGGACGAAGAGGCCGACGGGTTCGATCCGCCGCCGGCGACCTGGATGGCGTTCGCGCCGACGCGGCGCTTGTAGTCCGCGACCGCCTGCTGATAGCCGGGCAGCGGCTTGCCGTCCGCCGGGACGTGCATCGTCTTGCCGTCGGGGAAGAGGCTCACCAGTTCCTGGCGGCTCATGCGCGGCCAGGCGCGCACGCCGCCGACGTCGAGATGGACGAAGGGCGAGCCGGAGGTCGGATAGTAGCCGACGCCGCCGACCTGGAATTTCATGGCGGTGGCGCGCAGCGTCGCCAGCTTCACGCCGGGAATGTAGAAGTCCATCGCCTTGCCGAGCATGTGCTGGCTCTTCTTGGCAACGCCCTTGGAGCGCGAGCGCAGCATGCCGTTGGTGGCCGGCGAGCGATAGGCGGAGACGACGTTGATGTAACCGGAGGCACCGACCTTCTGGTAGACTTCCCAGACGAGGTCGAAGAGGCGGGGATCCATCTTCGTCGGTTCGCTGCGACGCCAGTCGCGCAGGAACTCGTTGAGCTGCTTCAGGCCGCGCTGGTCGTAGCGGCCGTTGCGCTTGAAGGTGATCTCGGCTTTTTCCTTGGTATGGATGAAATAGAGCTTGAGCGTGCGGTTGCCGCTCTCGGCCTGGACGGTCGCGGGAATGGCTGCGGGCAGGATGAGGGCAGCAGAGAGCACGGCCGTGGTCAGGGCCTTGGGCAGCTTTTGCAACACTGTCTTGCAGAGGCTGCTCAGGGAGGTCCCCGGGCGCTTCATCGATGCGAACAAATTTGCCAACTCTTTCCCCGTCCGAAGGACAACGAACGTCCGTTGTCCCAGATGACTGCCAATTGCGGTGAGAGCATGGCAAATCCGCCACACTCTTCCCCGCACACCCGTTATAGTGAACAATCCACTAACAGGGAATAAACGGCAATCGAGAAATCCCGGATGGCCGGGATTCCCGGGGTTTTACGCAGCTTCCTTCATCGGATCGTCCGGATCGATGCCATAATCCTTCAATTTGCGGTAGAGAGTCGAACGCCCGATGCCCAGTTTGCGGGCGACCTGGCTCATTTGCCCATGATAGAATTTCAGGGCAAAACGGATCAGTTCCTCTTCCACATCGGCCAGTTTGCGCACATGACCGCCCCTGTCGACGCTGGAGATGGCGTTATCCGCCGCGGCGGCCTCGACTGATTCGCCCGGTCGGAAATCCGGATAGACGCTGGGAAGGCGCGTTTCGGCCGCCGGCTCCTGCGCGGGCAGGCCAGAGGCCTCCCAGGTCGCCGCGCCGCCTTCCGCAAGCCCGTGGCCGGGAACCTGCGCGGCGATCTGCGGGAAGTCGGCGGCCGTCAGTTCCGCCCCTTCCGACAGCACCACCGCCCGGAAGATCGCGTTTTCGAGCTGGCGGATATTGCCCGGCCAGTCATAGGCGGTCAGAAGCGCCATCGCACCGGCCGAGACGCCGAGCGGGCGGGCCAGCTTCTGCTCCCCGGCGAAGCGCTGCACGAAGGCGCGCACGAGGACCGGAATGTCCTCCTTGCGCTTGCGCAGCGCCGGGATGGTGATGGGGAAGACGTTGAGGCGGTAGTAGAGGTCCTCGCGGAAACGGCCCTCGCGCACCTCGTTGATGAGGTCGCGGTTGGTCGCCGAGATGAGGCGGACATTGACCTTCTGCGGAAAGCGCGCGCCGATCGTCTCGATCTCGCCCTGCTGCACGGCACGCAGCAGCTTCACCTGCACATCGAGCGGCAGGTCGCCGATCTCGTCGAGGAACAGCGTTCCGCCGTCGGCCTCCATGAACTTGCCGGTGTGGCGCTCGCTCGCGCCGGTGAAGGCACCCTTTTCATGGCCGAACAGGATGCTTTCGACCAGATTGTGCGGGATCGCGCCGCAATTGACGGTGACGAAGGGCTTGTGCGCCCGGTCGCTCGCCGCCTGGATGGCGCGCGCCACCATTTCCTTGCCGACGCCGGATTCGCCTTCCAGCACCACCGGGATGTTCGACTGCGCCGCGCGGCGGCCGAGATCGATGACGCGCAGCATTTCGGAGCTGGCCGAAACGATGTCGTCGAAGTGCACGGCCTCGGCGCGTCCGCGCCGCCCGCCGCGGCTGCGGCCCTCGCGCTGGTCGACCTTCAGCGCATTGCCGACCGCAACGCTCAGGCGCTCCGGCGAAACGGTCTTGACGACGAAATCGAAGGCGCCGGCACGCATGGCCGAGACCACCGTCTCGATGCCACCCTGCCCCGTCTGCACGATGACGGGAATGGTGTTCTCGCGCTCGGCGAGCGCGTCGAGGAAGGCCGAGCCGTTCATCTCCGGCATCATCAGGTCGAGCAGGATCACGTTGATCAGACCGCCCTTGCGATCGAGCAGATCGAGACCGGCACGGCCGTTTTCCGCCATATGGGCGACATGGCCGGCGCGTTCGATCATGTTCTTAAGAAGCCTGCGCTGGACAGGATCGTCATCGATGACAAGAATATGGGCCGTCACTGGAACCTCCTTGCCGAAGGCGCGCGTCATGCACGCCCTGGGGAACTGGATACCAGCGGACCATGGCAGAAAGGGTTGAACATGCCGTTTTGAGAAAGGCTTGCATTTTAACCAACGCCGACGCAAGCAAGGAACCCGCCCTGCCCACCAGGAAGAGAGATACCGATGACCCGCACTTTCCTTGAACCCCGGATCGATTTCGCGACCGCGGAGGCCGCCGCCGGCGCCGGGCTGGGCGACCTGCCCGGCTGGAACCTTACCGACCTCTACCCCGCGCCGGCCTCGCCCGAATTCAAGGCCGACATGCAGAAGGCCGAGGCGGATTCGCTCGCCTTCGAGGCGAAGTGGAAGGGCAATCTCGACGCCGCAACGGAAAAGACGGGCGACGAAGGCATCGGCGCGGCCGTCCGCGAGTTCGAGGCTCTGGAAGACGTGATGGGCCGCCTCATCTCCTTCGCAGGCCTTACCTATTTCACCAACACGACCGAGCCGGCGAACGGCAAGTTCTATGGCGACGTGCAGGCCAAGCTGACCGATCTCGGCGCGCATCTCCTGTTTTTCTCCCTTGAACTCAACAGGATAGAAGACGAGCGCATCGAGGCGGCGCTGGCGAACGACGCCCTTGCCGCCCATTACCGCCCCTGGATCGAGGACCTGCGCAAGGACAAGCCCTACCAGCTCGACGACAGGACCGAACAGCTCTTCCTTGAAAAGTCGATGACGGGCGCTGCCGCCTGGAACCGCCTCTTCGACGAGACGATGGCCTCGTTGCGCTACACGATCGACGGCGAGGAACTGCCGCTGGAAATCGCCCTCAACCAGCTCCAGTCGCCGGACGGCGAGGCGCGCCGCAAGGCCGCCGAGGCGCTGGCGAAGACCTTCAAGGACAATATCCGCACCTTCACGCTGATCACCAACACGCTCGCCAAGGACAAGGAAATCGCCGACCGCTGGCGCGGCTTTGCCGACATCGCCGACAGCCGGCACCTTGCCAACCGCGTCGAGCCGGAGGTCGTCGCGGCGCTGGCGGAAGCCGTGCGCGAAGCGTATCCGCGCCTCTCCCATCGCTACTATGCGATGAAGGCGAAGTGGCTCGGAATGGAGCAGATGAACTACTGGGACCGCAATGCGCCCCTTCCCGAGACACCTGACGCGACCATTCCATGGAATGAGGCGCGCGACACCGTGCTCTCCGCCTACAGCGCCTTCGCACCGGAAATGGCGGCCATCGCCAGGGACTTCTTCGACAAGGGCTGGATCGACGCGCCTGTGCGCCCCGGCAAGGCCCCGGGCGCCTTCGCCCACCCGACCGTGCCCTCCGCGCACCCTTACGTACTCGTCAACTACATGGGCAAGCCGCGCGACGTGATGACGCTCGCCCACGAGCTCGGCCATGGCGTGCACCAGGTTCTGGCCGGCGGCCAGGGCGCGCTGATGGCTTCGACGCCGCTTACGCTCGCCGAGACCGCCTCCGTCTTCGGCGAGATGCTGACCTTCCGCAGCCTCCTCGACAAGACGAAGGACAAGCGCGAGCGCAAGGCGATGCTCGCCCAGAAGGTCGAGGACATGATCAACACGGTCGTGCGCCAGATCGCCTTCTACGAATTCGAGCGCAAGGTACACACCGCCCGCAAAGAGGGCGAACTGACCAGCGACCAGATCGGCGAACTGTGGCTTTCCGTGCAGGGCGAAAGCCTCGGCCCGGCGATCCGCATTTCCGAGGGCTACGAGACCTACTGGGCCTATATCCCCCACTTCATCCACTCGCCCTTCTACGTCTATGCCTATGCCTTCGGCGATTGCCTGGTGAACTCGCTCTATGCCGTCTACCAACAGGCCGGGTCCGGCTTCCAGGCGAAGTATTTCGACCTGCTCAAGGCCGGCTGCACCAAGCATCACACCGAACTCCTCAAGCCCTTCGGCCTCGATGCGAGCGATCCGTCGTTCTGGAGCAAGGGACTGTCGATGATCGAGGGGCTGATCGACGAACTGGAAGCGCTTGATAAGGCGTCATCTTAAAAGAAGCCGGATGCCCGCATGACCGACCGCGAACGCTTTGTGCTCCTCAGGGACGACCGTGAGGACCGGACGGTGGTTTTCGCCGATCCGCTCGCGGTCGTCACCGTGCGCGAGCGCGCCGGCTTCGAGCCCGCCTTCGCGGCCCTGCAGGCGGCCCATGAAAAGGGCCACTGGATCGCCGGCTTCATGAGCTACGAGGCCGGCCATCTCTTCGAGAGGAAGCTGGCCCCGCTCGCGGTGGAAAACCGCCCGACCCCGCTGATGAGCTTCGGCATCTTCGAGAAGCCGGCGGAGGACCACCCGCTCGCCACCCCGCGCCAGCGCGTCGAGAACGAGCCCTTCCTCACCGAGCCGAAGGCGGACTGGAGTTTCGAGGCCTATCGCAGCCGCTTCGATCGCCTGCACCAGCACCTGCGGCAGGGCGACTGCTACCAGGCAAACCTCACCATGCCGATCCGCGCCCGCTGGAGCGGCGACCCGCTCGCCGCCTTCTGGTCGCTGATCGAGCGCCAGCCGGTGCGCTACGGCGCCTTCGTCTCGCTCGACGGCCCGAAACTGCTTTCCCGCTCGCCGGAACTCTTCTTCGACATCGGCAAGGACGGCTGGATCGAGACGCATCCGATGAAGGGCACCGCGCCGCGTGGGAGCAATGCTGCCGAGGACGAGCACATCGTCGCCGCCATGCAGGCCGATCCGAAGACGCAGGCGGAAAACCGCATGATCGTCGACCTGCTGCGCAACGACATCTCGCGCATCACCGAGGTTGGCACGCTCCACGTCCCGAAACTCTTCGCCGTCGAGACCTACCCGACCGTGCACCAGATGGTGAGCCACGTCCGGGCGAAGCTCACACCCGGCACCTCCCTCCGCGACATCTTCGCCGCCCTCTTTCCCTGCGGCTCCATCACCGGCGCACCGAAGATGCGCGCCATGGAGATCCTGCACGATCTGGAGGACGGCCCGCGCGACGCCTATTGCGGCGCCATCGGCATGATCGCCCCCGACGGCACCATGCGCTTCAACGTCGCCATCCGCACCATCTCGCTCTTCGACGACGGCAACGCCGTCTTCAACGTCGGCGGCGGCATCGTCTTCGATTCTACCGCCGAGGCGGAATATGAGGAATGCCTGCTGAAGGCGCGCTTCGCAGTGGGGGACCAATGGATATCTCGCTGATCGAGACCCTGCGCTGGGAACCCGGCACGGGCTTCGTGCGGCTGGAGCGGCATCTGGCGCGGCTGGCGCAGTCGGCGGAGGCGCTCGGATTGCCGGGCGCAGAAAAAGCAAGAGATGCCCTGTTCGCTGCTCTACCCCCCTCTGCCCTGCCGGGCATCTCCCCCGCTCTGGAAACGGCTCGTCCATATGAAGGGAAATCCGCGCCACATCCCCTTCTCCCCTCGGGGATAAGGGGCCGGCAGGCGGATGAGGGGGATGCCGGAGAGCGGATGACATCCCCCCTCATCCGACCCTCCGGGCCACCTTCTCCCCGAGGGGAGAAGGGAACGAGCGGCAACGCCGAGCCTCATATGCAGTCGCTCAGCCCTATGGATCGCATGGCAGAGGGCGATGCACCGCAATCGCCACCCTTCCGCATCCGCCTCGAACTCTTCCCCGACGGCCGGATCGACGTGCAGACCGCCGCCTTCACACCCCTTGCGGCGGATGCGGTCTGGCGCGTAAAGCTCGCCGCCACCCGCCTCTCCTCCACCGACCCGCTGCTGCGCCACAAGACATCCCGCCGCGCCCTCTACGCCGCGGCCCGCGCCGAATTCCCCGCGGCCGACGCCGACGAGGTCATCCTCCTCAACGAACGCGGCGAACTCTGCGAGGGCACCATCACCTCGCTGTTCCTCGACGACGGCACCGGCCCGCTGAAGACGCCGCCGCTCGGCTCGGGCCTGCTGGCCGGCGTGCTGCGCGAGGAGCTGCTGGAAACCGGCAGGGCCATCGAGGCGGTGCTGCGGCCGGAGGACCTTGCCGGCGGCACGATCCTCGCCGGCAATTCGCTGCGGGGCCTGATCCGCTGCGTCCCCGCCTGAGGCGGCGACGGCGGCTTAAGCATATCGCCGCAGAAATACTTGGCCGCCCTTTATTGTGACAGAAATCTGTGCTCTAGCGCTGGCATACTATGCTAAGGGGCCTTCGAGCCCTGATTTTCAGCGCAAAGCGGCCGTCCGCAGGAGACCCAAATGGCAGACAGCACCTATCCGGTATATGGCGAAATCACCGGCCCGATCGTGATGATCGGTTTCGGCTCCATCGGCCGCGGCACGCTGCCGCTGATCGAGCGCCACTTCAAATACGACCGGAACCGGCTGATCGTCATCGAGCCGCGCGAGGACGCCGCCGACGCCGAGATCTATGCCCGCCACGGCGCCCGCCACATCAAGACGCACGTCACCCGCGAGAACTACAAGGACCTGCTGAAGCCGCTCCTCACGGAAGGCGAAGGCCAGGCCTTCTGCGTCAACCTCTCCGTCGATACCGGCTCGCTCGACCTCATCAAGTTCTGCCGCAAGCTGGACGTGCTCTATATCGATACCGTCGTCGAGCCTTGGCTCGGCTTCTATTTCGACAAGAACATGAAGAACGCCGACCGCACGAACTATGCCCTGCGCGAGACCGTGCGCAAGGAGAAGGAAAAGCACCCCGGCGGCACGACGGCGATCTCCACCTGCGGCGCAAATCCCGGCATGGTCTCCTGGTTCGTCAAGCAGGCGCTGCTGAACCTTGCCAGGGACCTCGAAATCAAGTTCGAGGAGCCCGCGCAGGACGATCGCGAAGGCTGGGCCAAGCTGATGAAGAAGGCCGGCGTCAAGGGCGTGCACATCGCCGAGCGCGACACCCAGCGCACCAAGAACCCCAAGCCCTTCAACACCTTCTGGAACACCTGGTCGGTCGAGGGCTTCATCTCGGAAGGCCTCCAGCCTGCCGAGCTCGGCTGGGGCACCCATGAGAAGTGGATGCCGAAGAACGCCAAGAAGCAGAAGAAGGGTTGCAAGGCCGCCATCTACCTGGAGCAGCCCGGCGCCAACACGCGCGTGCGCTCCTGGTGCCCGACGCCCGGCCCGCAATACGGCTTCCTCGTCACCCACAACGAATCGATCTCGATCGCCGACTACTTCACGGTCCGCGACAAGGACGGCGACGTCGCCTACCGCCCGACCTGCCACTATGCCTACCATCCCTGCAACGACGCCGTGCTGTCGCTGCACGAGATGTTCGGCAATGGCGGCCACCAGCAGCCTGTCCTGCACGTCCTCGACGAGAACGAGCTGGTCGACGGCGTCGACGAGCTCGGCGTGCTGCTCTACGGCCACGACAGGAACGCCTATTGGTACGGCTCGCGCCTGTCGCTGGAGGAGACCCGCCGCATCGCCCCCTACCAGAACGCGACCGGCCTGCAGGTAACCTCCGCCGTGCTCGCCGGCATGGTCTGGGCACTGGAGAACCCGAAGGCCGGCATCGTGGAAGCCGACGAGGTCGACTACAAGCGCTGCCTCGAAGTGCAGACGCCCTATCTCGGCCCGGTCGAGGGCCACTATACCGACTGGACCCCGCTCGACGGCCGCCCGGGCCTCTTCCCGGAAGACCTCGACACGAAGGATCCGTGGCAGTTCAGGAACGTCCTCGTTCGCTGAACCGGCCTTTAACCGGAATGAAAGGCGCCCGCGGCAATCCGCGGGCGCTTCGCTTTCAATGGGATAATGCCTGACCGCCTGCCGGCGCGTCTTGCTTTCGACGCCTCTTCACGGCATGTTCGGGCAAACCGGACAGGTGGTTCGCACCGCGAGACCTTTGGAGAATCAGATGAAGCCAGTTGCAGCCCTGAGCCTGCTTGTCGCAGCCGCAGCCCTCGCATCGTGCCAGACGGAACCGGCACCGCGCAGCTTTCCGGTCGCCCAGCAGCCCATGCAGCAGGGCGTGGAGGGTTCATGGGTCGATCCGAACGGTATCGTCTCGTCCTTCACGGGCGGCACCTTCACCACGCGCACGACCGACACGAACCAGCTCCTCGCTTCCGGCACCTACATCAAGACCTCGCCGACGCTGGTCGAGATCAACATGACCTCGCTGGTGCGCAACACGCAGTCCAAGGTCAATTGCGCGCTGGTCAATCCGCGCCAGCTCAACTGCACCACGGCCGAAGGCGCGCAGTTCTCGCTCTCGCGCCGCGCCTGAGCCGGCGCTGGCATCCCGGAAAAGGGCCGCAAGGCCCTTTTTGCGTTTCGAGCCGGGTGGCGAAAGGGCCTGTCTTTTCGCTTGAAGTTGCCTCCGACCGGTGAAAACATCCACCGGCCGGCTGTCATGTTTCCGGTTTATTGGGAAAGGCGCAGCCCCTTCCGCGTCTTCGGCCGCGGGCAAACGAGGAGAACAGGACCATGACGCTTATCCGATCCGGCCTTTTGGCCGCCTCCCTCTTTGTGCTCTCCAGCGGTGCGGCATTCGCCGATTACGAGCTGAACATCCTGCATATCAACGACCTGCATTCGCGCATCGAATCGATCAACAAGTTCGATTCGACCTGCTCGGCCGAGGAGGAAGGCAAGGGCGAGTGCTTCGGCGGCGTCGCGCGCCTGAAGGCCGCCATCGACGCCGAGCGCCAGAAGCTTTCCGGCAGGAACGTGCTGCTCCTCAATGCCGGCGACAATTTCCAGGGCTCGCTCTTCTACACGACCTACAAGGGCGCGGCGGAAGCCGAGTTCCTCAACCTCATGAACTTCGACGCGATGACCGTCGGCAACCATGAATTCGACGACAGCGAGGACGGCCTCGCCACCTTCCTCGACAAGGTCCAGTTCCCCGTCGTCACCGCCAATGTCGCGGCCGGCGCCAGCTCGAAGATCGGCGACCGCATCAAGCCCTTCATCGTCCTCGACAAAGGCGGCCAGAAGATCGGCATCGTCGGCGCGGTCGCCAACGACACGGAAGAACTCTCCTCTCCCGGCCCGAACGTGCTGATCGGCGACGATGTCGCCGACATCACCGCCGCCGTCGCCGAGTTGAAGAAGGAGGGCGTCGACAAGATCGTCGCGCTCACCCATGTCGGCTATCCGCGCGACCTCGCCGCCATCGCCAGGATCCCGGACGTCGACGTCGTGGTCGGCGGCCACTCCCACACCTTCCTTTCCAGTACGTCGGACAAGGCGGAAGGCCCCTACCCGACGATGGTCGACAATCCCGGCGGCTACAAGGTGCCCGTCGTGCAGGCCGGCGCCTATTCGAAATATCTCGGCAACCTGAAGGTCGTCTTCGACGATGCCGGCGTGGTGAAGGAAGCGACCGGCGAGCCGATCCTCGTCGATGCCTCCATCAAGCCGGACGAAGCGGTCCTTGCCCGGATCAAGGAACTGTCCGGCCCCATCGATGAGCTGAAGAACAAGATCGTCGCGGAAACCGCCGCGCCGATCGACGGCTCGCGCGAAACCTGCCGCGCCGCCGAATGCGCCATGGGCAACCTCGTTGCCGACGCCATCCTCGACCGCACGAAAAACCAGGGCATGACCGTCGCCATCACCAATGGCGGGGGGCTGCGTTCCTCCATCGATGCCGGGCCGGTCTCCACGGGCGAGGTGCTCTCGGTGCTGCCGTTCCAGAACACCGTCGCGACCTTCCAGCTCAAGGGCGCCGACCTCGTCGCCGCGCTCGAAAACGGCCTCGGCCAGATCGAGGAAGGCGCGGGCCGCTTCCCGCAGGTCTCCGGCCTGAAATACGCCTTCGACAAGTCGAAGCCGGCCGGCAGCCGGGTCGTCTCGGTCGAGGTGAAGGAGGGCGACGCCTTCGTGCCGCTCGACCCGGACAAGACCTACGGCGTCGCCTCCAACAACTACCTGCGTGCCGGTGGGGACGGCTACGCCATCTTCGCGAAGGCCGCCGTGAACCCCTATGACTTCGGCCCGAACCTGGAGCTCGTGGTCGCCGACTACCTCTCCGCCCACCGCCCCTACAAGCCCTATACCGACGGCCGCATCACCGAAGCCGCCGGCATGGCCGAAGGCGCAACCGGCACCGAGACGAAGCCGGCCACCACCGAAAAGGCGGCAGCGCCCGCCGACAGCGGCGCGACCTCGACGGAAGGCGCGGCGACGGACGGCGATACCGGGTCCGGCACCGCGACGACCGGATCGGAACCAGCCACCACGGCGGCCGAAAGCGGCGCCACGGCAGGCGGCAAGCATGTCATCGCACGCGGCGACACGCTCTGGGATCTCGCCAAGGCCGCCTATGGCGATGGCACGCTGTGGCGCAGGATCGCCGAAGCCAACGGCAATCCGCGTCCGCGGGCCCTGCCCATCGGCAAGGAGCTCTCGATCCCGGCCGAATAAGGACAATTTGTCTCCACTTTTTCCGCCGGTCCGGGCTTTCCCGGACCGGCATTTCTTTTTAGAACCGTTCTGAACGAACCGGCCCCGCCGGGCAATGACGACAACCCGTACGCACAGGATCCACGATGGACATCGCCGCCAAGCCCGCCAACCATCCGCCCGTCAAGCATGGCAAGGTCGGCGTGCTGCTCGTCAATCTCGGCACGCCCGACGGTACGGACTACACCTCGATGCGCCGCTACCTGAAGGAGTTCCTGACAGACAAGCGCGTCATCGAATGGCCGAAGATCGCCTGGTATCCGATCCTCTTCGGCATCGTGCTCAACACGCGCCCCGGCAAGGTCGGCAAGGCCTATGAGACGATCTGGAACAAGGAGCGGAACGAGAGCTACCTGCGCACCTATACGCGCAGCCAGGCGGAGCTGATGGCCGAAGCCCTCAAGGATCACGCCGGCGTCATCGTCGACTGGGCCATGCGCTACGGCCAGCCCTCCATCGGCTCGCGCATGGAATATCTCCAAAGGCAGGGCTGCGAACGCATCCTCGTCTTCCCGCTCTATCCGCAATATGCGGCCGCGACGACGGCGACCGTCAACGACAAGGCCTTCGAGACGCTGCTGAAGATGCGCTGGCAGCCGGCGCTGCGCACCGTGCCGCCCTACCACGACGACCCCGCCTATATCGACGCGCTCGCCGTCTCCATCGAAAAGCACCTCGCAACGCTCGACTGGGAGCCGGAACGCGTGCTGGCCTCCTTCCACGGCATTCCCAGAAGCTATTTCGAGAAGGGCGACCCCTATTACTGCCAGTGCCAGAAGACCGCGCGGCTGCTGCGCGAGCGCCTCGGCTGGTCGGCGGAGAAGCTGGTCCTCACCTTCCAGTCCCGCTTCGGCCCGGAGGAATGGCTCCAGCCCTATACGGACAAGACCGTGGAGAAGCTGGCGCAGGAAGGCGTCAAGCGCATCGCCGTCTTCAATCCCGGCTTCGTCTCCGACTGCCTGGAGACGCTGGAGGAGATCGCCGAGCAGGCCGCCGAGAGCTTCCTGCACAATGGCGGCGAGAAATTCTCGCACATCCCCTGTCTGAACGATTCTCCGGAAGGCATGGCCGTTCTGGAGACGGTCGTGCGGCGGGAGCTCTCCGGCTGGGTATGAGCCGGATTATTCCTCTTCCCGTCCAAATAGACTGGCATCGCGGCGCGTATCCCTTACAGTAGCGCCGCAATGCCTTTTGGAGAGAAGAACATGGATTTTGCCGGACTGGATATCGTCGTCATCGCCCTCGTGGTCCTGGTCGTCCTGATCCTCTTTGCCGGGATCAAGACGATCCCGCAGGGCTACCAGTACACGGTGGAACGCTTCGGCCGCTATACGCGCACGCTGCAGCCCGGCCTCAACCTCATCATCCCCTTCATCGACCGCATCGGGGCGAAGATGAACGTGATGGAACAGGTGCTCGACATCCCGACGCAGGAGGTCATCACCCGCGACAATGCCAGCGTTTCGGCCGACGGCGTCGCCTTCTACCAGATTCTCAACGCCGCGCAGGCCGCCTATCAAGTCGCCCATCTGGAAAACGCGATCCTCAACCTCACCATGACCAACATCCGCTCGGTCATGGGCTCGATGGATCTGGACGAGCTCCTGTCCAACCGTGATGTCATCAACGACAAGCTGCTCCGCGTGGTGGACGAGGCCGCCAATCCCTGGGGCATCAAGATCACCCGCGTCGAGATCAAGGACATCGCGCCGCCGAAGGACCTCGTCGAATCGATGGGCCGGCAGATGAAGGCCGAGCGCGAGAAGCGCGCGCAGGTGCTGGAAGCCGAAGGCGCCCGCAATGCGCAGATCCTGCGCGCCGAAGGCGCCAAGCAATCCGCCATCCTGGAGGCCGAGGGCCTGCGGGAAGCGGCCTTCCGCGACGCCGAGGCGCGCGAACGCCTCGCGGAAGCGGAAGCCAAGGCGACCAGGGTGGTTTCCGAGGCCATTGCCTCCGGCAACGTGCAGGCGATCAACTACTTCGTCGCGCAGAAATACACCGAGGCCATGGCCGCCATCGGCAAGGCGCCGAACTCGAAGATCGTGCTGATGCCCATGGAAGCCTCCTCGCTCGTCGGCTCGCTCGGCGGCATCGGCGCCATCGCCAGGGAAGTGTTCGGCGACGGCCCGGCGCCCGGCGGCAATGCGCCGACGGCTCGCCAGCCGGCGCCGGCGTCGACCACGGCGGCCTCGACGCCCGCCTTCCGCAACCCGTTCGACACCCCACGGGGATCGTGATCATGATCCGCGGCATCGTCACCGAACTCGGTCCATGGGCCTGGTGGGTGCTGGGGATCGTCCTCCTGATCCTCGAGGTTCTGCTGCCCGGCGTCTTCCTCGTCTGGATCGGCATCGCCGCCATCCTCACCGGCGCCCTGTCGCTCGCGCTCTGGGGCGAGGCCTTCTGGGCGTGGCAGGCGCAGTGGGTGGTCTTCGCCGTGCTGTCGCTGGTTGCGGCCCTCGTCGGCCGGCGCATCGTCAGCACAAGGGGCCAGTCGAGCGACCAGCCGCACCTCAACCAGCGCGGCCAGAGCCTCGTCGGCCGCACGGCGACGCTGGAACAGCCGATCGCCGAGGGCCGCGGCCGCATCCGGCTCGACGATACGATGTGGAGCGTCCAGGGGCCGGACCTTCCGGTCGGCGCGCGCGTGCGCGTCACGGCCAGCAACGGCCGCGACCTGACGGTGGAACCGGTCTAGGCCGCGCCGATCCTCAGCAGATCGTGGAAATGCACGATGCCGACGGGACGGAACGCCTCGTCGGTGACGATCAGCGCCGAGATGTTGTGCTGGTTGAGAAGGCCGAGCGCGGCCGTCGCCAGCGTCGACGGCTTCACCGTCTTGGGGCTGCGCGTCATCACCTCGTCGACGCTGAGTTCGGAAAGGTTGCGCGCAAGATTGCGCGCGATGTCGCCGTCCGTGACGATGCCGACCAGCGTGCCCTCGCCATCGATGACGCCGACGCAGCCGTAACGCTTCTGCGCCAGCATGTGCACGGCATCCGGCATCGAGGTGCCGAGCGCGACGAGCGGCATGTGCTCGCCGCCGTGCATGATGTCGCCGACATGGGAAAGGCTCGCGCCGAGCTTGCCGCCGGGATGGAAGGTCTTGAAATCCGTCGCCGTGAAGCCGCGCGCCTCCAGCAGCGACACGGCGATGGCGTCGCCGAGCGCAAGCTGCATCAGCGTCGAGGTCGTGGGCGCAAGGCCATGCGGGCAGGCTTCCTGCGTCTTCGGCAGCAGCAGCACGATGTCGGCCGCGCGCGCTAGGGCCGAGCGCTCGCCCGATGTCATGGCGATGAGCGGGATGGAGAAGCGGCGGGAATAGGAGACAATGCCCTGCAGCTCGGCGGTCTCGCCGCTCCACGACAGCGCGAGGATCACGTCGTCGCGGCCGATCATGCCGAGGTCGCCATGGTTGGCCTCGACGGGATGGACGAAGAAGGAGGACGTGCCGGTCGAGGCGAGCGTGGCGGCGATCTTCGTGCCGATATGGCCCGACTTGCCGATCCCCGTGACGATCACCCGCCCGGCAATGCCGCCGATGAGGGCGACAGCCTCGCAGAACACGTCGTGCATCTCGCCTTCCAGCGCCGCGGAAAGGGCGATGAGCCCCGCCTTCTCCGTCTCGATCGTGCGGATCGCGGAGGCAATGGCGCCGCCGCCGTCAACTTTTACCTGTCTCGTGATCATGCGCCTCGTTAGCGCTTTTGCCCGCCTCTGTCCATTGTGAAGGTCGGGCGCGCATATCGCGCCGACGGCAACCAAGCGTTAACCATGCCGGTTTACGTTCGCTTAGGAAATTGAAGAATCGCGGACCCGATCATGGCAGAGGCAAAGGCAAGGGAAAGCGGGGCACGGCTGCCTCGCGCGGGACGGCGACTGGCCGGGCTTCTGCTCGCCGGCACCATGCTTGCCGCCATGCCCGCGCTGGCCCAGCAGGCGCCCCCCGTCACGCCCTTTGCCTTCCCCGCGCCGACAACAGGCAACGGCGATCCCTTTGCGGACACGCAAGGCGCGGGCGATGGCGCGAGCGCGGATGCAGCCAGCACATCCTCGCCCCCTGCCCGCCCGGTGCTGACCGATGAGGCCGCGGCAGCGCTTGCCGATGCGGATGACGGCTATGGCCCCGCGGAGCGCCGGGTCGAGCGGCAGAACACGCGCGAAGGCAGCGTCGACGGTGCACGCAGCCGCTTCGGCGATCCCTACGAGCCGACGGGCATCCGGGTCGGCACCTTCATCCTGCGGCCCTCGATCTCGCAGAACCTCGGCTACGAGAAGACGAAGACGGGCGCCACCGCGACGAGCCGCACCTATTCCCAGACCGGGTTTAGAGGATCGCTGACCTCCGACTGGTCGCGCCACCAGCTCACCATCGATGCCGAGGGCATCTACCAGCGCAACATCAGCGGCACCGGGGAGACCCGGCCGCAGGCCCGGGTGACCGGCGATCTCCGCCTCGATCTCAGCGACGACACCATCGCCCACATCACCGGCGGCTATGCCTTCGAGCGGGAGAACTCCACCGATCCCAATGCCGTCAGCGGCGCCAGCGTCCAGTCCGGCGTGCAGACCCTCACGGGCGGCGCCCGCGTCACGCGCGATTTCGGCCTGATCCGCGGCACGATCGGCGCGGATGCGGAGCGACGCACCTATGGTTCCGCGACCCTTTCCGACGGCAGCAAGCTCGACCTTTCCGACCGCAACTACACCGAGGGAACGCTGACGGGCCGCATCGGCTACGAGCTTTCCCCGGCCCTGATCCCCTATCTCGAAGCCTCCGTCGGACGGGCCGTCTATGACGACAAGCTGGATTCGTCCGGCTACCAGCGCTCCTTTTCCACGCTTGGCGGACGAGCCGGGGTGGAAATCGATCTCGGCGAGAAGCTGCGCGGCGATCTCGGGGCCGGCTACAAGCGCGCGACGTTCGACGACAGCCGGCTTGCCGCCCTCGAAGGCCTCACGGTGGACGGTTCCATCCAATGGTCCCCCCATCGCGGCACCGACCTGAGGCTCGGCCTGCGCACGGATCTCGAGCCGTCCGCGACGGCGGGCGAGAGCGGCTACGTCTCCTACGGCGCGACGGCCGAGCTGACGCATGAACTGAGGGACAATCTCGTGGCGCGGCTCAGCGCCGCCTACACGCTGCGCGACTTCCCGGCCGCGGGCGCCGCCAACCAGAACATCTATCTGGCCGGCGCCGGCCTCACCTGGAACATCAACCGCTGGCTCGCGATGACCGGCGATGTCTCCTACGAGTTGACGCGCCAGAAGGGCGCGGCCAATACCGGCGTTACGCGCGCCGGCATCGGCCTGGTCCTGCGCCGCTGACTACCTGAGGTCCGAAACGAGCTTCTTCAGCGGGCCTTCGATCGACGGGCGGATATCCGCGCGGGCAAGAGCGAAGGCGATGTTGGCGAGGATGAAGCCATCCTTGGCGCCGCAGTCGTAGGTCTCGCCGCGGAAGTGGTAGGCGGCGAACTTCTGGCTGTCGGCAAGCTTCACCATGGCGTCGGTGAGCTGGATCTCGTTGCCGGCGCCGCGCTCCTGCGTGGAGAGGATCGGGAAGATTTCCGGCTGCAGGATGTAGCGGCCGTTGATGAAGAAGTTGGACGGCGCGGTGCCCGGCGCCGGCTTCTCGACCATCTTCGTGATGGCGAAGCCCTCGCCGACCTTCTCGCCGACGCCGACGATGCCGTATTTGTGCGCCTGGTCGGGCGCGCATTCCTCGACGGCGATGATATTCGCGCCCGAATGCTCGAAGAGCTCGACCATGCCCTTCATGCAGCCCTTCTCGCCCTTCATGATCATGTCGGGCAGGAGCAGCGCGAACGGTTCGTTGCCGACCAACTCGCGGGCACACCACACGGCATGGCCAAGGCCCAGCGGCTCCTGCTGGCGGGTGAAGCTCGTGGAGCCGGCGACGGGCAGGATGCTTTCGAGCAGCGTCAGCTCGGCCGTCTTGTTGCGCTCGCGCAGCGTCTGCTCCAGCTCGACCTGGATGTCGAAATAGTCCTCGATGACGGCCTTGGAGCGGCCCGTGACGAAGATCAGGTGCTCGATGCCCGCATCAAGCGCCTCGTCCACCACATACTGGATCACCGGCTTGTCGACGACCGTCAGCATTTCCTTCGGGACGGCCTTCGTCGCCGGGAGGAAGCGCGTGCCGAGGCCGGCCACCGGGAAGACTGCTTTGCGAACCTTGCGTGTCTGCGACATATTCACCTCGTTGAGCCCGTAGCCGTCATGGCCGGGACATATATGTGTGCCGGAATAGACTTCAATTGCTATTTTTTTACAAAGAGAGACGCGGCAAAATTTTGATGGTAAAGAATTTGTTGACTTCGTTTTTATAAGTTTTGCGCTCAGCCGGTGGTTCCGCGCCATCGTACCGAAATTTAGGAAACGGACACGACAGCCGATGACACAGAATCTGAAAACCGTTCTGCGCCGATCCGCGCTCACCCTTCTTCTTTCGGCGGGGCTCCTTGCTCAGGCTACAATGGCCCGCGCGGCCGACCCGCGCTTCCAGAAATGGATTGCCGATTTCTACGCGACGGCGGCCGAGGCGGGCATCAGCAAGTCGACCTACCAGAAGGCGTTTTCCGGCGTGAAGACGCCCGATCCTGATGTGATCCAGAAGGCGACCTACCAGCCGGAATTCACCAACAAGATCTGGGACTATCTCGATTCGCGCGTCAACCCCTACACGGTGAAGATCGGCCGCGAGATGGCCGCCAAGCACGGCCGCACGCTCACCGCGCTGGAGCGCCATTTCGGCGTCGATCGCAACATCCTCCTCGCCATCTGGTCGATGGAATCGAACTACGGCGCGGTGCTGAAAAAGGACGACCGGCTGCACTATGTGCCGCGCGCGCTCGCAACGCTCGCCTATGCCGACCAGAAGCGCGCGAAATACGCCCGCACGCAGCTCATCGCCGCACTCAAGATCATCCAGCGCGGCGACATCGACGCCGCCGACATGACCGGCTCCTGGGCCGGCGCCATGGGCCACACCCAGTTCATCCCGACGAGCTACCTGCTCTACGCCATTGACGCCGACGGCAACGGCCAGCGCGACATTTGGAACTCCGTGCCGGACGCGCTGGCGACCGCCGCGAACCTGCTGGCCAAGAATGGCTGGCAGGCCGGCAAGACCTGGGGCTACGAGATCGTCGTGCCGCAGGGCGGCAACAAATATTCCGGCCAGACGAAGACGCTCGCCCAATGGGCCAAGCTCGGCTTCACGCGCCCGGGCGGCAACGGCTTCAAGAACGGCGCCGACCGGGCCGAGCTCAAGCTGCCGGCGAACGGCGGGCCGGGCTTCCTGATGACCAAGAACTTCTTCGTCATCAAGCGCTACAACGCCTCCGATTCGTACGCGATGGGCGTCGGCATGCTGGCCGACCAGATCGCCGGCTATGGCGGCGTCAAGCAGCGCTGGCCGCGGCCGGACGGCGCGCTCGACATCACCGAGAAGTTCGAGCTCCAGACCCGCCTCAAGGAACTCGGCTACTACGAGGGCGAGGTGGACGGCAATTTCGGCTCCGGCTCGAAGGCTGCCATCCAGGCCTTCCAGAGCCGCATCGGCCTTGCCGCCGACGGCGAGCCGAGCCAGCAGCTCCTGCGCGCGCTGCGCCGCTGACCGGAGCGCGCAAGCAGGCATGAGGGGCGCCCCCAGCGCCCCTTTTTGCTGGCGGGCGCTTCCGCTCGCCGCCGGCATTTGCCATCATGCCGCCACCGGGCATCCGCAGGATCGCGGCGAGAACGGAGCTTCGTGATGAACAGGACGACGACCATCCGGATTGTGCGCCTCGGCCTTGCGCTTGCGGCCGCCGCAAGCGTCGTCGTCACCTCGCTGCCCGCCGGCGCGCAGGAGCAGCGCCGCGAGCGCAAGACCATCCTCGAACTTCTCTTCGGCACGAAGCGCAAGGCCGCCGAGCCCGAGCCGCAGGTCCAGAAGCCGCGCACCGTCATCCGCAAGAAGAAGCCGGCCCCGGCGGTCGCCAGGAAGGCCGAGCCGCCGCCGGTCGAGAAGCTGCCCGAAGCCAAGGTGGTGCTCGTCGTCGGCGACTTCATCGCCGGCAGCCTCGGCGACGGCCTCGACGCCGCCTTCGAGACGACGCCCGGCATCCGCGTCGAGCGCCGCACCAACGGCTCTTCCGGCATCGTGCGCGAGGACTATTACAACTGGCCCGCATCGCTTCCCGACCTGATCGCGGAAACCAAGCCGGCCCTCATCGTCGTCAGCATGGGCGCCAACGACCGCCAGCAGATGGCGGTCGCCGACGAGAAGGAGAAGTTCCGCTCCGACGCCTGGACCAGGGAATACGAGGCGCGCGTCGCGCGCATCGCGGCGCTCGCCCGGCAGGACGGCAAGCCGCTGCTCTGGATGGGCATGCCGCCCTTCCAGTCCTCCGCGCTGACGGCGGACATGACGACGCTCAACAATCTCTATCGCGCGGGCGCGGAGAAGGCCGGCGGCGAGTTCGTCGACATCTGGGACGGCTTCGTCGACGAGGACGGCAAGTTCGTCATTTCCGGCTCCGACATCAACGGCCAGCAGGTGCGCCTGCGCGGCTCCGACGGCATCAACTTCACCAAGGCCGGCAAGCGCAAGCTCGCCTTCTACGTGGAAAAGGAAATCCGCCGCCTGCTCGGCGACGCCGCCGCCGACGGCCCGGGCCTGCAGGGCGACCTCAAGGACCTCGTCGTCGCGACGCCCCCGGCGGAAGACGCCGAGATCACCAAGACCCAGCCCATCAGCCTCGCCGACCCGGCACTGGACGGCGGCACCGCACTCCTCGGCGGCACGCCGATCAAGGGCACCGGCAAGAGCCTGCGCGACAAGCTGGTGGAAAAGGGCGAGACCGCCGATGCCCCCCTCGGCCGTGTGGACGATTTCCGGCTGGACAAGACGGCGACGCCATAGGGAAACAAAGCCCCCCCTCTGCCTGACGATAAGCGGGAGGCTTGCTCATCGTTCGAAATGGAATGCAGAGGATGCGGCACGTTAAGTCCCTCCCCCTTGCGGGGAGGGATTTAGGGAGGGGTCTTCCCAAGTAATGCCCCTGCTTCGCGGGGCCACCCCCTCTGCCTGCCGGCATCTCCCCCACAAGGGGGGAGAAAGCGGAAGGCGTGCTCATCGTTCAAAATGAAATGCAAAGGGCGCGGCACCGTAAGCCCCTCCCCCTTGTGGGGAGGGGTTGGGGAGGGGGCTTCCCACCGCGGCAAGTCACGGCGCTCCGCAAATCTTGCAAAGCGGGCTGCTCCCGCCAACCCTTGGGAGTTGCATGGAGCCCGAGAACGCATGAAGGCGCGCCGGCATGCCGGCGCGCCCTCTCAAATCCTGGCCCTTTCGAACCTCACCGCGGCAGCGTGGTCGAGCCCATCAGCGCCTCGTCGATGGCCCGCGCCGCCTGACGCCCCTCGCGGATCGCCCAGACGACCAGCGACTGGCCGCGGCGCACGTCGCCGGCGGTCCAAAGCTTGTCGACCGAGGTCTTGTAGTCGCGGTCGTTAGCGACGACGTTCGAGGAACCGCGCTTGTCGGTGTTGATCGTCAGCCGGTCGCCGAGGTCCTTCAGCACGCTGTCGGTGAAGGGGCCGCGGAAGCCGATGGCGATGAAGGCGAGGTCCGCCTTGATGATGAACTCCGTGCCGGCGATCGGCTTGCGGCGGTCGTCCACCTGGCAGCACTTGACGCCCGTCAGCACACCGTCCTCGTCGCCGACGAATTCGAGCGTCCCGACCTGGAACTCGCGCACCGCGCCTTCGGCCTGCGAGGAGGAGGTGCGCATCTTCGTCGCCCAGAAGGGCCAGACGGCGAGCTTGTCTTCCTTTTCCGGCGGCTGCGGGCGGATGTCGAGCTGGGTAACCTTCACCGCGCCCTGGCGGAAGGCGGTGCCGACGCAGTCCGACGCGGTATCGCCGCCGCCGACGACGACGACATGCTTGCCGCCGGCAAGGATCGGATCGGAGGGCCAGCCGACGCTGTCGACATTCTCGCGGCCGACGCGGCGGTTCTGCTGCACGAGGTACGGCATGGCATCGTGCACGCCGGCGAAATCGACGCCCGGAATGCCGGCATCGCGCGGCGTTTCCGAGCCGCCGCAATAGAGCACGGCATCGTGCTCGGCGAGCATCTCGTCCATCGGCTTGTCGACGCCGACATTGACGCCGTAATGGAAGGTGACGCCCTCGCCGCGCATCTGGTCGACGCGGCGGTCGATGAAGTTCTTCTCCATCTTGAAGTCCGGGATGCCGTAGCGCAGCAGGCCGCCGGCCTTGGATTCGCGCTCGTAGAGATGGACCTCGTGGCCGGCGCGGGCGAGTTGCTGGGCAGCCGCCATGCCGGAGGGGCCGGAGCCGATGACGGCGACCTTCTTGCCGGTCTTCACCGTCGCCGGCTGCGGCACGATGTAGCCCATCTCATAGGCCTTGTCGGCGATCGCCTGCTCGACGGTCTTGATGGAGACCGGGGTGTCCTCAAGGTTCAGCGTGCAGGCCTCCTCGCAGGGCGCGGGGCAGACGCGGCCGGTGAATTCCGGGAAGTTGTTGGTCGAATGCAGGTTGCGGATCGCCTCTTCCCAGTTGCCGTTATAGACGAGGTCGTTCCAGTCGGGGATCTGGTTGTGCACCGGACACCCGGTCGGACCGTGGCAATAGGGAATGCCGCAGTCCATGCAGCGCGCGGCCTGCTTCTGGACCTCGGGGTCCGACATCGGGATGGTGAATTCGCGGAAATGGCGGATGCGGTCGGAGGCCGGCTGATACTTCATCACCTGCCGGTCGATTTCCATGAAACCAGTTACCTTGCCCACTTCAATAATCCTTGCTCAAGACGGGTGCCTCTCGAGGTCCCGTTACCGGTGCGCAGCTCCGCTGTCGTGCCGGTGAAGATGAAATCGATCCTGATCGCGTTTCACGCAATCGGTCAGTGAAGGGTGGTGAACCGCTGCCTCACTCGGCAGCGACCCCCATCCTCATGCGCTCCATCTCTTCGAGCGCGCGGCGATACTCGACCGGCATCACCTTGCGGAATTTCGGACGATACTCGGCCCATTTGTCGAGGATCTCCCGCGCCCGCGGCGAACCCGTATAGTGCAGGTGGTTCGAGACGAGCTGGTAGAGACGCTCCTCGTCATGGCGCGTCATGTCGTCGGAAACGTCCACCATGCCCTTGTGCATGAGGTCGCCGCCGTGGTGGTGCAGCTTCTCCAGCATGTCGTCCTCCTCCGGCACCGGCTCCAGCTCGACCATCGCCATGTTGCAGCGGCGAGCGAAATCGCCGGCCTCGTCCAGCACATAGGCGACGCCCCCCGACATGCCGGCCGCGAAGTTGCGCCCCGTCTGGCCGATGACGACGACGACGCCGCCCGTCATGTATTCGCAGCCATGGTCGCCCACGCCCTCGACGACGGCGACCGCGCCGGAATTGCGCACGGCGAAACGTTCGCCGGCCACCCCGTTGAAGTAGCACTCGCCCGCGATCGCGCCGTAGAGCACCGTGTTGCCGACGATGATCGATTCATGCGGCACGGCGCGATTGTCTGCCGGCGGCCGCACGATGATGCGCCCGCCCGAAAGGCCCTTGCCGACATAGTCGTTGCCCGCGCCGACGAGATCGAAGGTGATGCCGCGGGCAAGGAAGGCACCGAAGGACTGGCCAGCCGTGCCGTTCAGCGTCACGGAGATCGTGTCGTCCTTCAGGCCCTTGAAGCCGTAGCGCTTGGCGACTTCTCCCGAGAGCATCGCACCGGCCGAACGGTCGACGTTCTTGATGTCGACCGCGAAGGAAACGGGCGTCTTCTTTTCGAGCGCGGGCCTGGCTTCCTCGATCAGCTTGCGGTCGAGGATGTCATGGATCGGATGGTTCTGACGCTCGGTCCAGTAGGTCGCCTCCTTCGGCGCATCGACCTTGTGGAAGATGCGCGAGAAGTCGAGGCCGTTGGCCTTCCAGTGCGAGATCATCCTCTCCTTCTCCAGGAGTTCCGAGGCGCCGATGATCTCGTTCAGCGAGCGGACGCCGAGCGAGGCCAGGATTTCGCGCACCTCTTCGGCGACGAAGAAGAAGTAGTTGATGACATGTTCCGGCGTGCCCTTGAAGCGCTTGCGCAGGACCGGATCCTGCGTGGCGACCCCCACCGGACAGGTGTTGAGGTGGCACTTGCGCATCATGATGCAGCCCGCCGCGATCAGCGGCGCGGTGGCGAAGCCGAACTCGTCCGCGCCGAGCAGTGCGCCGATCACGACGTCACGGCCGGTCTTCAGGCCGCCGTCGACCTGTAGCGCGATGCGCGAGCGCAGCTTGTTCAGCACGAGCGTCTGGTGCGTCTCGGCAAGGCCGATCTCCCAGGGGGAACCGGCATGCTTCAGCGAGGTGAGCGGCGAAGCGCCCGTGCCGCCGTCGAAGCCGGCAATGGTGATATGGTCCGCGCGCGCCTTGGCGACGCCGGCGGCAACCGTGCCGACGCCGACTTCCGAGACGAGCTTGACCGAGATATCGGCCTCAGGGTTGACGTTCTTCAGGTCGTAGATGAGCTGCGCCAGGTCCTCGATGGAATAGATATCGTGATGCGGCGGCGGCGAGATGAGGCCGACACCCGGCGTCGAGTGACGGGTCTTGGCGACCGTCGCATCCACCTTGTGGCCGGGAAGCTGGCCGCCCTCGCCGGGCTTTGCGCCCTGCGCGACCTTGATCTGCAGCATGTCCGCATTGACCAGGTACTCGGTCGTCACGCCGAAGCGGCCCGACGCGATCTGCTTGATCGCCGAACGCTCGGGGTTGGAAGAACCGTCCGGCAGCGGCAGGTAGCGATCCGCCTCCTCGCCGCCCTCGCCGGTGTTCGACTTGCCGCCGATCCGGTTCATGGCGACGGCAAGCGTCGTATGCGCCTCGCGGGAGATCGAGCCGAAGGACATGGCCCCCGTCGAGAAGCGCTTGACGATGTCGACGGCCGGCTCCACCTCGTCGACGGAGATCGGCTTGCGGCCGAACGCTTCCGCCCCCTTGATCGAGAAGAGGCCGCGGATCGTGTTCATGCGCAGCGCCGAGGCGTTCACCAGCTCGGCGAATTCCTTGTAGCGGTCGACCGCGTTGCCGCGCACCGCATGCTGGAGGGACGCGACGACGTCGGGCGTCCAGGCATGTTCCTCGCCGCGCATGCGATAGGCATATTCGCCGCCGATATCGAGCGTGTTGGCGAGCAGCGGGTCGCGGCCGAAGGCGGCCTTGTGGCGGTTGAAGGTCTCCTTGGCGATCTCGTCGAGACCGATGCCCTCGATGGTCGTCGCGGTGCCGAAGAAGTACTTGTCCACCAGTTCGGACGAAAGCCCGATGGCGTCGAATATCTGCGCGCCGCAATAGGACTGGTAGGTCGAGATGCCCATCTTGGACATGACCTTCAGGATGCCCTTGCCGATGGCCTTGATGTAGCGATAGACGACCTCTTCCGCATCGACCTCCTTCGGGAACTCGCCGCGCTTGTGCATGTCGGTGAGCGTGTCGAAGGCAAGGTACGGGTTGATCGCTTCCGCGCCGTAGCCGGCGAGAAGGCAGAAATGGTGCACCTCGCGCGGCTCGCCGGTCTCCACGACGAGGCCGACGGAGGTGCGCAGCCCCTTGCGGATGAGGTGATGGTGCACGGCGGCGGTCGCCAGCAGCGCCGGGATCGCCACGCGGTCCGGCCCGATCTGGCGGTCGGAGAGCACGATGATGTTGTAGCCTGACGTGACGGCCTGCTCGGCGCGCTCGCAGAGCCGGTCGAGCATTTCCGGCATGCCGTCGGCGCCACGCGAGACGTCATAGGTGAAGTCCAGCGTCTTGGTGTCGAAACGGTCCTCGACATGGCCGATGGAGCGGATCTTTTCGAGGTCGCCGTTGGTCAGGATCGGCTGGCGCACTTCCATGCGCTTGGCCTTGGCTGCGCCGCCATGGTCGAGGATGTTCGGGCGCGGGCCGATGAAGGAAACGAGGCTCATGACTAGTTCCTCGCGGATCGGGTCGATGGGCGGGTTCGTCACCTGCGCGAAGTTCTGCTTGAAATAGGTGTAGAGCAGCTTGGTCTTGTCGGACATGGCCGAGATCGGCGTGTCCGTGCCCATGGAGCCGATGGCCTCCTGGCCGGTCGTCGCCATCGGCGACATCAGCAGGCGGGTGTCCTCCTGCGTATAGCCGAAGGCCTGCTGGCGGTCGCGCAGCGACACGTCGCGGCGCAGCGCCCGCGGCTCGACCGGGCCGAGGTCTTCCAGGATGATCTGGGTGTTGTCGAGCCAGTCGCGATAGGGGTGCTTGTCGGCAAGCGCGGACTTCACCTCCTCGTCGGAGATGATGCGGCCCTCTTCCATGTCGATGAGCAGCATCTTGCCCGGCTGCAGGCGCCACTTCCTGACGATGCTCTCTTCCCTGACCGGCAGCGTGCCGGCCTCGGAGGCGAGGATGACGCGGTCATCGTCGGTGACGAGGTAGCGGGCCGGGCGCAGGCCGTTGCGGTCGAGCGTCGCGCCGATCTGGCGGCCATCGGTAAAGGCGACGGCGGCGGGACCGTCCCACGGCTCCATCAGCGCGGCGTGGTACTCGTAGAAGGCCTTGCGCTCGGGGGACATGAGCTGGTTGCCCGCCCAGGCCTCGGGGATCAGCATCATCACGGCATGGGCCATGGAATAGCCGCCGCGCACCAGGAATTCGAGCGCGTTGTCGAAGCAGGCCGTATCCGACTGGCCTTCATAGGAGATCGGCCAGAGCTTGGTGATGTCCTCGCCGAAGAGCGGCGAGGAGACGGAGGCCTGGCGCGCCGCCATCCAGTTGACGTTGCCGCGCAGCGTGTTGATCTCGCCGTTATGGGCGACCATGCGGTAGGGATGCGCCAGCTTCCACGACGGGAAGGTGTTGGTGGAAAAGCGCTGATGCACCAGGGCGACGGCCGATTCGAAGCGCGGATCGGCAAGGTCCTTGTAATAAGCGCCCACCTGATAGGCGAGGAACATGCCCTTGTAGACGATGGTCGTCGAGGAGAGCGAGACGGGGTAGAAATTGCTCTCCTCGCCCTCGTATTCGTCATAGATGCGGTTGGAGATCACCTTGCGCAGGGTGAAGAGCCGGCGCTCGAATTCGTCGTTCGTCGCGGCCTCGCGGCCCGCGCCGACGAAGACCTGCACATGGCGCGGCTCGGTGGCGGCGATCTCGGGGGCCTTGGAAAGCGAGGAATTGTCGACCGGCACGTCGCGGAAGCCGATGAGGACCTGCCCTTCCTCGGCGACGACGTCGGCGATGACCGTCTTGAAATAGTCGACCAGCTTTTCATCCTGCGGCATGAAGATGTGGCCGACGGCATATTCGCCTGCCTTGGGCAGCGTGATGCCCTGCCTTGCCATCTCCTCGCGGAAGAAGCGGTCCGGAATCTGGACGAGAATGCCCGCACCGTCGCCCATCAGCGGATCCGCGCCGACGGCGCCGCGATGCGTCAGGTTCTCGAGCATGAAAAGCCCGTCCTTGACGATCTGGTGCGACTTCTTGCCTTTCAGATGCGCGACGAAGCCGACGCCGCAGGCATCGTGTTCGTTGCGCGGATCATAGAGTCCTTGTTTTTTCGGCAGGCCCGGTGTGGAAGCGCGCGTCTTGGCGCCCGTCGCAGTGGTCTGCGCCCGGGTCTGCCGCAAATCATGTGCTTGAGTCTTCACCACCATTGTTTCCTCCTGTTGGCCCGTTTCGTGCGGGCATTCCGGTCGCCCCGGAGGGCGTCGCCTGTTGCATGAACCTGATGCGGCCGTAAAACGACGGCCCGTCCGGTGGATCATCGGAACCGTCGTGGCGAGAGGGCCTGTGGAAATCGCTTCCGCCCCGGCGCCTTTGCCGGCGCCTTCCGCAGGTGGGAAGAGCGCCTCTTCGGTCTCGTGACCGAAATAGGACAGTAACGCTGTCCTATTTCATAGGCTCTATGCCAGAAACACCCCTACCCCGCAAGGCCATCATGCCAAATAATCACCACCTCATGAAGAAAAATTGCCCGCGCCGCCGAACGCTTGAAATTAAATTACGGGTTCCCGGCACTTTGTTTCCGTTCCTTTCATTTCCCGGAAAAAGCGGGCTTCGAGCCGAATCCGGCGATTGATCGCCGCTTTTTCTCCATTATGGTCCCCACAAAGCCCCAACCGCACTGGAAACCGCATGTTTTTCGCTTCCGACAACTGGGCAGGCGCCCATCCCGACATCGCACGCAGCCTCGTCGAGGCCGCCGGCGGCTTTGCCTCGGCCTACGGCACGAGCGACCTCGACAAGCATGTGGAAAAGACCTTTTCGGAGATTTTCGAGCGGGACGTCGCCGTCTTTTTCGTGGGAACCGGCACCGCGGCGAATTCGCTGGCTCTCGCCAGCTTCAACCGGCCGGGCGGTCAGGTCTTCTGCCATCGCGAGGCCCATGTGAACGTGGACGAATGCAACGCCCCGGAATTCTTCGCGACCGGCGCGAAGCTCGTGCCCGTCGACGGCCCTGCCGGCAAGCTTTCGTCCGAGGCGCTCGCCGCCGCCATCGGCCGCTTCCCGCCGGACTTCGTGCATGGCGGCCAGCCGATGGCCGTCACCATCACCCAGGCGACGGAGGCCGGCACCGCCTATACGCTGGACGAGATCGCCGCCCTTTCCGGCGTGACGAAGAAGGCCGGCCTGCCGCTGCACATGGACGGCGCGCGCTTCGCCAATGCCCTCGCCCATCTCGGCACGACGCCGGCGGAAATGACCTGGAAGCGCGGCGTGGACATCCTCTCCTTCGGCGGCACCAAGAACGGCTGCTGGTGCGCGGAAGCGCTGGTGCTCTTCGATCCGGCCAGAGCCCAGCAGATGCATTTCCTGCGCAAGCGCTCGGCCCAGCTCTTCTCCAAGTCGCGCTTCATCGCCGCCCAGTTCGACGCCTATTTCCGCGATGGCTTGTGGCTGAACCTCGCCCGCCATTCCAACGCCATGGCCGCGCGCCTCGCAAACGGCTTCGCCGCATCCGAAAAGGCCCGCCTTGCCTGGCCGACGGGCTCTAACGAGCTCTTCGCCATCATCCGCAACGACGCAATAAAGACCCTCAAGGAAAAGGGCGCTGTCTTTTACGACTGGCCGGCCGGCCCGGACCTCAAGGCGACGATGCGCGAGGATGAAACGCTCATCCGCCTCGTCACCAGCTTCGCGACGACGGAAACGGACGTCGACAGCTTCCTTTCGGCGCTGTGATTTTCGGGGGGTAGTCCCTCATCCGGCCTGCAAACAAAAAAGGCGGCGCCTTGCGGCACCGCCCTCGTTCCTTGCCCAGCGAAACGCTTAGTTGGTCTGCGCTTCGATCTGCTTGGCTTCGCGGCCGACGGCGGCGATCTCGATACGGCGCGGCTTGGCGGCTTCCGGGATATCGCGAAGGAGATCGATGTGGAGAAGGCCGTTCTTCAGCGAAGCGGCGCGCACTTCCACATGATCGGCAAGCTGGAAGCGGCGCTCGAAGGCGCGCTTGGCAATGCCGCGATAGAGATACTGGCTGTCATCGGACGCATCGTCCTTCTTCTCGCCCGTGACCGTCAGTGCATGTTCGCGCGCTTCGATCGACAGCTCGCTCTCATCGAAACCGGCAACGGCCATCGTGATGCGATAGGTGTTTTCGCCGGTGCGCTCGATATTGTAGGGCGGGTAGCTCTGGCCCTGGTCGGGCTGGCCGAGGCTGTCGAGCATGGTGAAGAGACGGTCGAAACCGACGGTGGAACGGTAGAGGGGGGAGAAATCGACGTGACGCATGGTGTCCTCCTTCAGAGCAACGGTTGCGGTCTTTCAGAAGGCTGCCCCTGATTTCCGAAGGTGCAGCCCGGTTCATCCGGCTCCGCCCCATCCTGGCGACGGAAACCTCGACGGGCCCTTTCGGCGCCCGTGACGATGAGATGGGAATGGCGTTCCGCCCGTTCAAGGGGTGCAAAGCGGACGCAAATCCCTCTTTCCAGAAACTTTGCGATATGAACGCCAAATGAACGGTGGCTTCGGACAGCGTTCAGCTTGGGCTTGGTAAAACCGCAGCATCGGAAGCGAATACTTTCGACGACCGGGGTGTAACGTCCCTTCCTCTCCGGTCAAATTGAGCCGGAGTGCATGTGCGCCACCCCCGTGCCGCATGCATCCGGCTTTTTTCTTTGACGGCGCCAAGGCCAGCGCCTATCCATCCAACAGGCAGTTCCGCAAGACGCGCAGCGCTCTCCGGCGGAACCACACGCAACGCCCTGTCGCCGAGACCGCCAGCCCGATGGATTCCATCCTTTACGCCACCGCCGACAATCCCGTTCCCGAGAACCACGTCGCCGGTTTCATGGAAGGCCGCGGCGGCGTGAAGATCCGCTATGCGGTATTCCGCTCGAAGGAGCGCGAGGCCAGGGGCACGGTGGTCCTGCTGCAGGGCCGCAGCGAATGCATCGAGAAATATTTCGAGACGATCGAGGACCTGACCGCCCGCGGCCTCTGGGTCGCGACCTTCGACTGGCGCGGACAGGCCGGTTCCGACCGCCTCGTCCCCGGCAATCGTGCCGGCCACATCGCCCGCTTTGCCGATTACGAGGCCGATCTTTCGCTCTTCCTCGAAAGGGTCGTGCTGCCGGATGCGCGCCTGCCCTTCTTCATCGTCGCGCATTCGACCGGCGCGCTCGTGGCGCTTTCGCAGGCCCCGGAGCTGGAAAACCGCATCGAGCGCATGGTGCTCGCCGCCCCCTTCGTCGCCCTCGGCGGGCAGTCGATGAGCCAGCGCAAGATCGCCATCATCGCCCGGCTGGCTTCGCTGACCGGCTTCGGCACGCGCACCTTCCGCAAGGGCGATCCCCTCCTGGAATTCGAAGGCAACGTCGTCACCTCCGACAGGCGCCGCTTTGCCCGCAACGCCGCCATCTATGCGGAGCATCCCGAACTCTCGATAAGCTGGCCGTCCGCGCGCTGGCTGAACGAGATGCTGGGCGCCATGGCGCGCGTGACGCACCAGGATCACCTGACGCGCATCCGCATTCCGACGCTGCTGCTCTGCCCCACGGCCGATCCGCTGGTGCCGCGCAAGGCAGTGGACGACCTCGCGCGCATCTTCCGCGCCGCGCGCCTCATCGAGATCGACGGCGCGCGCCACGAACTGTTTCAGGAAGCGGACCGCTACCGCGCCCAGGCGCTCGCCGCGATCGAAGCCTTCATTCCGGGAAGCGATGCCGAGGACACCAGCCTCGGCGCCTGAACGCCTTACGCCCTCAGAAGCGCCACTGCCTCGTCATAGACCTTGCGGCTGCCGGCCGCGATGATCTCGCCGCCCATTTCCGCCGGGCCGCCGTCCCAGGCGGTGATGATGCCGCCCGCCTGCTCGATGACAGGTATCAGCCCGCCGACATCGTAGGGCTTCAGCCCGCATTCGACGACGAGGTCGATATGTCCGGCCGCCAGCAGCGCATAGGCATAGCAGTCGACGCCATAGCGGAAGAGCCGCACCTTGTCCTGCACCGCCTCGAAGCGGGGCTTGCGGCCGTCGGTGAAGAGATGCGGCGACGTCGTGAACATGATCGCATCCGCAAGGCCTTCGCACGAACGCGTCGAAAGCACCTTGCTGCCTTCCGGCCCGGCATAGCGGGACACCGTGCCGTCGGCAAAATAGCGCTCGCCCGTGAAGGGCTGGTCGATGAGGCCCATCACCGCCTCGCCGTTGCGATAAAGGCCGATCAGCGTGCCCCAGACCGGCACGCCGGAAATGAAGGCGCGCGTGCCGTCGATCGGGTCGATGACCCAGACATATTCCCGGTCGAGGCCGACCGAGCCGTGCTCCTCGCCGAGAATGCCGTGGTCGGGGAAATGCTGCTCGATCAGCGCGCGAATCGCAGCTTCGGCGGCGCGGTCGCCTTCCGTCACCGGGTCGAAGCCGCCCGCCTCCTTGTTGACAACGTCGGCGCCGGCGCGAAAACGCGGCAGGGTTTCCTTCCTTGCGGCATCGGCAAGGCGGTCGAAGAAAGCGCGATCAGGCAGCATGAATGTCTCTCGGCGGGAATGGCTTATCGCAACTCCTTACTGTATCGGCGCGGAAAACGGAACCGGATTGACGCGGGATCACTCCAGTCACGACGCAGGACAAGCGGTTGACGCTTCGCAAATTGGCGCCCGGGTCGCGCTTGACATTTGTGCAGCGCAACATTACTTTTTCCTTACAGTCACTCGTGGCTGTAAATACCCTCCTTGGGTGTTTCCTCCCTAGACTTGAACCGCGCCTCAAGCGCGGTTTTTTTTGGAGGGGAGGCCGGCCTATTCGGCGGCGAGCGTCCGGTCCGCGGCATATTCCTCGACATGTTCGGAAAAGTCCTGCAGGAAGGCGGAGATCGCCGTCTGGAGCACTGCGAAATCAGGCCTTTTCGCCAGCGTCGTCTCGTCGACATAGAGGCTGCGGTTCACTTCGATCTGCAAGGCGTGCAGCCCCTTGGCCGGCCGGCCGTAATGCTCGGTGATGAAGCCGCCGGCATAGGGCTTGTTGCGCACGACGGAAAAGCCCATGTCCTCCAGGAGCCGCATGGCGACGCGCGAAAGCTCGCCGGATGCGCTGGTGCCGTAGCGGTCGCCGATGATGAAATCGGGCCGCACGCCCGAGCCGGCGACGCGGATGTTGCCCGGCATCGAATGGCAGTCGAGAAGCACCGCGAAGCCGAAGGTCACATGGGTGCGCACCACGAGCCGGCGCAGGCACGCGTGATAGGGCTTGTAGACGCTCTCCACCCTGTCCAGCGCCTCCTCGACGGGGAAGCGGTGGCGGTAGATCTCCATGTTTTCCGCGACGACCCGCGGCACCGTGCCGAGCCCGCCGGCGACGCGGATGGAATTGATGTTGGCATAGGACGGCAGCGGCCCGTCGAACATGCGCGGATCGAGCTCATAGGGCTCGCGGTTGACGTCGAGCCAGGCGCGCGGGAAATGCGCGATCAGCATCGGCGCGCCAAGCGCCGGCGCGACGGAGAACAGCTCGTCGACATAATGGTCTTCCGAACGGCGGATGCCGAGCGCATCGAGGCGCGACTGCTCGACAAAGCCCTGTGGATAACGGCGCCCGCTGTGCGGCGAATTGAAGACGAGGGGCACGCTCTGCGAAACCGGCTCCAGCACTTCGAAGTGGCTGTTTTCGCTTGGAGCTTGCGCCATTGCCGTCCTTTACCATGCCTCAAGGTATTGCATCGCCCATGTTGCCAGCCGCGTGCGCGCGTGTCCATACTGAAGAACTGCCGGCTTCGGGCTTGCCCTGCCACATTCACCGGATATTTACCCGAATGAGATTTCGTAACATCACCGCCCGTTCGCGGGCAGATAACCTTAGCAACGGTTCCCGGATTCCATGACCCCCAAGATTCTCCTCGCCGAAGACGACAACGACATGCGCCGCTTCCTCGTGAAGGCGCTCGAAAAGGCGGGCTACCAGGTGCTGTCCTACGACAACGGCGCCAGCGCATACGACCGGCTGCGCGAAGAACCCTTCTCGCTGCTGCTTACCGACATCGTGATGCCGGAGATGGACGGCATCGAGCTGGCGCGCCGCGCCACCGAGCTCGATCCCGACCTCAAGGTCATGTTCATCACGGGTTTTGCCGCCGTGGCGCTGAACCCGGATTCCAAGGCTCCGAAGGACGCAAAGGTCCTGTCCAAGCCCTTCCACCTGCGCGATCTCGTCGATGAGGTCAACAAGATGCTGGCCGCCTAAGGCCCGGAAAAGACCGCAAAATCGGCGCGTGAAAAAAGCTTCGAAAAGCCTATTGACGCAGCATCCGGTTTTGTGGTCTATGCGCCGCATCGGATGGGCGTGTAGCTCAGCGGGAGAGCACTACGTTGACATCGTAGGGGTCACAGGTTCAATCCCTGTCACGCCCACCATTCGAATTCCAGAGGCCTTTCGGGAAACCGGAAGGCCTTTTGCTTTCGGGCTTCGAACGTGTCCGGCAAGGGGTATTTCCGCGCAGCCCCGGGCCTTCCTTGCGCCCTTTCGGGCGCTGCGCGGAAATACACATATGCCGTGCAGGAAAGAGTTGACGGCGCCGGGTGTTTTGCTGTCAACTGCCGGTCGGTTCATGCCGCGCAGCGCGCCGCAGATCGGCGCCAAGCCGGTGTAATGCCATCGCAATTGCCCAAGCGGGCGGGACGCGGCGTACCATCCCCCTCGCACGATTACCCCGGAAAACCGGAAAGTGTTTATCGCCTGGCTATGCTTGCGGCCTCCCGCCTCGCTCCCAAAGATGGCGCTCCCCGTTGGAGGACGGGCTTTCGGACGGTCGATGTGATGGGAGGAGGATCCATGAGCGACGCATCCAGCATACACCCGGTGGACGAAAGGCTGCCCGCAGGCAGGCTTGCGACGCTGGGCATCCAGCACGTACTCGTCATGTATGGCGGCGCCGTCGCGGTTCCGCTCATCGTCGGCCGCGCCCTGCAGCTCAGCCCGCAGGACGTCGCCTTCCTGATTTCCGCAGACCTCTTCGTCTGCGGCCTCGTCACCATCATCCAGTCGCTCGGCGTCAGCCGCCATGTCGGCATCCGCCTGCCCGTGATGATGGGCGTCACCTTCGCCTCCGTCGGGCCGATGGTCTCGATGGCGACCATGACGCCGGGCGCCGAAGGGGCGCGCATGATCTTCGGCGCCATCATCGGCGCGGGCTTCGTCGCGTTCCTGCTCGCCCCGATCATGGGCCGGCTCCTGCGCTTCTTCCCGCCGGTCGTGACGGGCACGATCATCCTCGTCATCGGCGTGTCGCTGATGCGCGTGGGCATCAACTGGACCTTCGGCAATCCCTTCGGCCCCACCGCGCCCAAGGTGATCGACCCCGCCCATGCCGAATGGCTGGCGCAGATGAAGACGCTGGCCGGGACCGGCGGACCGGCCGTTCCGGACGGCCTCGCCCTCGCGCCGACCGTCTCCAATCCCTTCTATGCGGAACCGGCCCATATCGCCCTCTCCGCCCTGGTGCTCATCTCCATCCTGGTCATCGCACGCTTCGGCCGCGGCCTCATCAGCAACATCGCCGTCCTGAGCGGCGTCGTGATCGGCTGCATCGCCGCGGCCGTGCTCGGCATGATGCATTTCGACCGCGTGGCGGACGCCGGCTGGTTCGCGGTCGTCACGCCGCTGCGCTTCGGCATGCCGATCTTCGATCCGGTCCTCATCGCCACGATGACGCTCGTGATGATCGTGGTGATGATCGAATCGACCGGCATGTTCCTCGCCCTCGGCGAGATCACCGGCAAGACCATCTCGCAGCAGAACCTCACGGCCGGCCTTCGCGTCGACGGCATCGGCACGATGATCGGCGGTCTCTTCAACACCTTCCCCTATACGAGCTTCTCGCAGAATGTCGGCCTCGTCGGGGTGACGGGCGTCAAGAGCCGTTATGTCTGCGTGGCGGCCGGCATCATCATGATCGTGCTCGGCCTCATCCCGAAGATGGGTGCGCTGGTGGAGGCGGTGCCGACCTTCGTTCTCGGCGGCGCTGGCCTCGTGATGTTCGGCATGGTCGCGGCAACGGGCGTGCGCATCCTCGCCACGGTCGACTTCAAGACCTCGCGCAACAACCTCTTCGTGGTCGCCGTCTCGGTCGGCTTCGGCCTCATCCCGCTGCTGGCGCCGAACTACCTGATGTGGATGCCGCACGCGATCCACCCGATCATCGAATCGGGCATCGTGCTCGCCTCCATCGCGGCCGTCATCCTGAATGCCTTCTTCAACGGCATCCGCTTCGAGCAGTCCGCCGCGATCGACGCCGCGCGCCTCGCCGACAGCCACTAGAGCAATTCCAGCAAAAGTGCGCAGCGGTTTTGCGTCCGGAATTGCGTAGAAACAAAAGGATGGAGCGTTTTCGCGATTCGAAGAAAAGCGGAAATGCTCTGGAAGGCAGCGCCCGAAAAACAGAAAGCCGGCCCGTTCGCACGGGCCGGCTTTTCTTTCGGCAGGGCCGATCGATCAGTTCAGCGGAACGCGAACGCCGCCGGTTTCCGCCGGGCGGGCATAGGTCGTGTTGTCGGCCGCCGTGGTGCTGCAACCGGCAAGCGCCAGAACCGCGAGCGCGGCAACGATGAAACCCGTGATGGGGCGCATGGTCCTCTCCTTTGTGACGTGCCCCTATCACATAGGGGCTTGCGGTGATTCCGTCCACCGGGGCGCAAGCCGAAAAGCCCGGCACGAATCCCGGCCTGGCCGAAAGGGTTTCACCACTCGGCGACGCTGCCATCCTCGTGGCGCCAGACGGGATTGCGCCAGCGATGGCCTTCCTTGGCCCGCTCGATGACATAGGCCTCGTCCACCGCGACGCCGAGCCCCGGCCCCTGCGGGATCGACACGAAGCCGTCCGCATAGTGGAACACCTCCTTGTTGGAGATGTAGTCGAGGATGTCGTTGCCCTTGTTGTAATGGATGCCGAGGCTCTGCTCCTGGATGAAGGCATTGTGGGAGACGGCATCCACCTGCAGGCAGGCGGCGAGCGCAATCGGCCCCAGCGGGCAATGCGGCGCCAGCGCCACGTCATAGGCTTCCGCCATCGCCGCGATCTTGCGGCATTCCGTGATGCCGCCGGCATGCGACAGGTCCGGCTGGAGGATATCGACATAGCCGTCCGAAAGGACCGACTTGAAGTCCCAGCGCGAGAACAGCCGCTCCCCGAGCGCGATCGGCGTCGAGCAATGGTTGGCGATCTCCTTCAGCGCCTCGCGGTTCTCCGAGAGCACCGGCTCCTCGATGAACATCAGGTTGTAGGGCTGGAGTTCCCTGGCGAGCACTTTGGCCATCGGCCGGTGCACGCGCCCGTGGAAATCGACGCCGATGCCGATATGCGGGCCGATGGCCTCGCGGATGATGGCGATGGTCTCCACCGCCTTCTCCACCTTCTCCCAGGTGTCGACGATCTGCATTTCCTCGCAGCCGTTGAGCTTGATCGCCTTGAAGCCGCGGGCGACGACCTCGCGGGCATTGTTGGCGACATCGGACGGCCGGTCGCCGCCGATCCACGAATAGACCTTGATCCTGTCGCGCACCTGCCCGCCGAGCAGGGCATGGATCGGCTGGCCATAGGCCTTGCCCTTGATGTCCCAGAGCGCCTGGTCGATGCCGGCGAGCGCCGACATGTGCACGGCGCCGCCCCGATAGAAGCCGCCGCGATACATGACCTGCCAGTGATCCTCGATCAGCAGCGGGTCCTTGCCGATGAGATAGTCGGAAAGCTCGTGCACCGCCGCCTCCACGGTCAGCGCGCGTCCTTCCACCACCGGCTCGCCCCAGCCGACGATCCCCTCGTCCGTCTCCACCTTCAGGAACAGCCACCGCGGCGGCACGATATAGGTCGTCAGCTTCGTGATCTTCATGGAGTTTGCTTCCCTTGTGAGGTCATGCCCGGTCGCCCCGCGCAATTCGTCAGGTGCCGCCGGTCCTGTTCATCAGGCCGGAAAGGTCGCGCGCGGCAAGATCCAGGATGCTGCGCGAGCATGCTTGCGCCCGCGCCCCGTCGCGCAGGCGCAGCGCATCGACGAGTTCCCGGTGCACACCCAGCGCCTCCTCGCGCCGCGGCGAGGCGCTGTTGGAGGCATGCAGCGCATGGGAGAGCGCGGCATGGATGATGGAGGAAAGCTGGTGGAAGACCTTGTTGTGGCTCGCCCTCAGAAGCGTCTCGTGGAAGCGGGTGTCCGCGGCGGTGAAGGCCTCCAGGTCGCCCTGCGCCGCGTGCATCTCGTCGCAGGCGCGCTCGAGGTCCGCGATCTCCTGTGTCGTGGCGCGCGCGGCGGCGAGAAAGGCAGCCGCGGGCTCGACGGTGCGCCGCGCCTCGAGGATCGAGCCGAGCAGTTCCGCCGAAAACACGTCCGGGCCCATCCATTCGAGGATCTGCGCGTCGAGGACGTTCCACTCGGAGCGGTCCGAGACGAGCGTGCCGACGCGCGGGCGGCCGCGCACGAGCCCCTTGGTCTCCAGCACCTTCAGCGATTCGCGGATGACCGTGCGGCTGACATCATAGGTCTCGCACAAGTCGCTTTCGCGCGGCAGGGCCGTTCCCGGCGGAAAGCGCCCGCCGCAGATGTCGGCGCCGATGGCGGCCGTCACGTTGTGGCGCACGCGCGGGCGGCGCGACAACGACCGGTGTGCCTGCCTTTTCGCCCTGTCCGCCACGCCAGTTCCACCACCCGGATGATTCATCATACAAATAATTTTCAATTATATGACATATCAAGGGCGGACACCACGGCCTTGCATTTCCAGGCGAACATAATTCGCAATATTGACTTATGCCGACAAAGTGCATAATGCGCCGGTCCCAATCGCAGGAGCCGCCATGCTTGCCGATCTGCCCGCCGTGCTCGTCCTCAACCCGAAAGACAATGTCGGCGTGGTTCCCGCCAATGTCGATGCGGGCCGGACGCTGGTGAGCGGCGTTGCCGCCGCCGAGCGCATTCCGCGCGGCCACAAGGTCGCCATCGCGCCCATCGCGGAAGGCGCCCCGGTCCTGAAATACGGCCAGATCATCGGCTATGCGACGCGGGCAATCCGCCCCGGCGAGCATGTGCACCTGCAGAACCTCGCCATTCTCGACGTCGCGCTGAAGCATGAATTCTGCGTCGACAACGCCCCGCCCGTCATGGTGCCGGAGGCCGAGCGCCGCACCTTCGAGGGCTATGACCGCGGCAACGGGCGCATCGGCACGCGCAACTATATCGGCATCCTTTCGACGGTGAACTGTTCCGCCACCGTCTCGCGCTACGTGGCGGAGCACTATGCCCGCCGGTTCCGCGAGACGGGCCACGACAATATCGACGGCGTGGTGGCGCTGACCTATGGCGGCGGCTGCGCGCTGAACCTGAAATCCGAGGGCGGACGCATCCTCACCCGCACCTTCAAGGGCTATGCCCGCAACCCCAATTTCGGCGGCATCCTGATGGTCGGCCTCGGCTGCGAGACCTTCCAGTATGGCCCGCTCGTCGAGGAGGCGGGGCTGGAGGAAGGCAGGACCTTCCGCACCATGATGATCCAGAACCACGGCGGCACGCGCAGGACCATCGAGGCGGCCTGCGAGATGATCGACGACATGCTGCCGGATGTCGGCCGCATCCGCCGCGCCGTGCTGCCGCTTTCCGGCATCAAGCTGGCGCTGGAATGCGGCGGCTCGGACGGCTATTCCGGCATCTCCGCCAACCCCGCCCTCGGCATCGCCTCCGACCTTCTGGTGAAGCAGGGTGCGACGACCGTGCTCTCCGAGACGCCCGAGATCTACGGCGCCGAACATCTCCTCACCCGCAGGGCCGCCCGGCCGGAGGTCGCGGAGAAGCTGCTGTCGCGCATCGACTGGTGGCGGGACTATACGGCGAAGAACGATGCCGAACTCAACAACAACCCCTCGCACGGCAACAAGGCCGGGGGGCTGACGACCATCCTCGAAAAGTCGCTCGGCGCGGTCGCCAAGGGCGGCTCCATGCCGCTCAACGCCGTCTACGAATATGCCGAAGAGGTGACGGAGCCGGGCTTCGTCTTCATGGACACGCCCGGCTACGACCCGGCTGCCGTGACCGGCCAGATCGCCGGCGGCTGCAACCTCGTCGCCTTCACCACGGGCCGCGGCTCCGTCTCCGGCTACAAGCCCGCGCCCTGCATCAAGATCGCCACCAACACGCCCATGTACGAGCACATCCGGGAGGACATGGACATCAACTGCGGCACCATCGTCGACGGCACCGAGACCATCGAGGAAGCCGGCCGCCGCATCTTCGAATTCGTCATCGAGACCGCCTCCGGCCGCAAGACGGCAAGCGAGGCCTTCGATTACGGCGACAACGAGTTCGTGCCCTGGCAGGTCGGCGCGATCACCTGATCAGCCCGTGTGCATGAGGATGTTGACCAGCGTGCCGGCCGGATCGCGCACGAAGAAGCGCCGCACGCCCCATGGCTCGTCCGCCGGCCCGTATTCGATCGGATAGCCGCCCTTCACGACGGCCGCATGAACCGCCTCCAGATCGTCCACCTCGATGGAGAGGCCGGGCACCGGCGTTCCCGAACCGCCCTCGGTGGCGAAGCTCACCTGCAAGGGCATGGTGCCATCGGTGCCATAGGTGACGATCCAGCCGTGGTCCATCAGGAGGTCCAGCCCGAGCACCTCCCGGTAGAAGCCCGCGACGGCGGCCGGATCGGCCGTCTCGACATTGGCGACGATACGCCTGACCTTCATGGCAACCTCCTCAGCGCGCGACGGGCATGGCATAGGCCGGCATGTCCGGCCGGTGCGCGGCGCGCAGTTCCGCGACACGTCCGATGACCTTTGGAAGGGACATGACGATATGATGGCGCAGCGTCTCGGCCGCCCGCGCGCCGTCGTCGACGTCGAGCGCCCGGAACACCGCCAGATGCTCGGCGATGAAGGGCTCGTCGGCCGGCATGCGGTGCGAGACGCCGATGATGTGCTTGCTGACATTGAGCATGAAGCGGGCGCGGCGCAGGGCGATCAGCAGTTCCCGGTTCGGGCAGTAGCCGAGGCAGGTGATGTGGAGATCCGTTTCGAGATCGTCCATCGCCTCGACGGAAAGGTCCGGATAAACCGCCAGCGCCTCCTCCAGCCGCTCCGTCATCGCCCTGCGCCCGGCAGCCGGCAGGAAGGGCGCGGCGCGCACCAGCGCCAGCGGCTCCAGCGAGACGCGGATATCGTGCAGGTCGCGCATGCGCTGCTCGTCGAGCGGCACCAGCGTCCAGCGCATGCGCTCGTCCTTCTCGACGATGCCGAGCGCTTCCAGCCGGGTCAGCGCATCGCGCGCCACCTGCCGGCCGACGCCGCGCGCCCGCGCCAACTCCACCTCGTTGATCCGGTGGCGGCCGAAGACGGAAAGATGCACCATCTCCCGCTCAAGGCTCTCGTAGATCGCCTCCCAGCCCGGCGCCTTGCGCAGGGCGGGCGCCTCCTCGCCGAGGCCGAGCATCTCCGCCGTCAGCGCCACGCGCTTCGGCCCGCCGCGCCCCTGCCCCACGAGGAAGCCCCGCCCGTCGAAGCGCCGGATCGCCCCGGCCTCCTCCAGCAGCGCGAAGGCCTGGCGAACCGGCGTTCGCGTCGAGGCGAAGAGACCGGCGACCGGCCCTTCCAGCAAAAGCGCGCCCCGCGGCAGCCGCCCGGAGGCGATGGCCTCCGCCAGCACGTCGCGGATGCGCAGGTAGAGCGGGCTCTTGTCGAACCCCGCCTCCGCCTCTTCCGCCAAAACCTGTGCCATGCCGTTCATGGCGCGGACCATGGCACGAATGAACTATGCCGACAACGGTCATGTCTGCCCGTCCGGACCGGCAAGGAAATTGCGCCGCGCCGCCAAAAAATCTCCATTCCTTTCGTGACGCGGGGGGCGTTTTGCGTTAGGGAACCTTGCTGAGGCTCGCAATCCGGCCCTTCAGGGCCCATATGCAAGCCGCGTCCATCTCGAGGAATTGACCATGCCCGCATATCGCTCCCGAACCACCACCCACGGCCGCAACATGGCCGGTGCCCGCGGCCTCTGGCGCGCGACCGGCATGAAGGACTCGGATTTCGGAAAGCCGATTATCGCGGTGGTGAACTCCTTCACCCAGTTCGTCCCCGGCCACGTGCACCTCAAGGACCTCGGCCAGCTCGTCGCGCGCGAGATCGAGGCTGCTGGCGGCGTCGCCAAGGAATTCAACACGATCGCCGTCGACGACGGCATCGCCATGGGCCATGACGGCATGCTCTATTCGCTGCCGAGCCGCGAGATCATCGCCGACTCGGTCGAATACATGGTCAACGCGCATTGCGCCGACGCCATGGTCTGCATCTCCAACTGCGACAAGATCACCCCCGGCATGCTGAATGCCGCCATGCGCCTCAACATCCCCGCCGTCTTCGTCTCGGGCGGCCCGATGGAGGCCGGCAAGGTCGTTCTCCACGGCAAGACCCATGCGCTAGACCTCGTCGACGCCATGGTCGCCGCCGCCGACGACAGCATCTCCGACGACGACGTCAAGGCCATCGAGCGCTCCGCCTGCCCGACCTGCGGCTCCTGCTCCGGCATGTTCACGGCCAACTCGATGAACTGTCTGACCGAAGCCCTCGGCCTGTCGCTACCCGGCAACGGCTCGACGCTGGCAACCCATGCCGACCGCAAGCGCCTCTTCGTCGAGGCCGGCCACCTGATCGTCGATCTCGCCCGCCGCTACTACGAGCAGAACGACGAAAGCATCCTGCCGCGCTCGGTCGCCAACAAGAAGGCCTTCGAGAACGCCATGTCGCTCGACATCGCCATGGGCGGCTCGACCAACACGGTGCTGCACATCCTCGCCGCCGCCTATGAAGGCGGCATCGATTTCGACCTCGACGACATCGACCAGCTGTCGCGCAGGGTGCCGTGCCTCTCCAAGGTCGCGCCCGCTAAGCAGGACGTGCACATGGAAGACGTGCACCGCGCCGGCGGCATCATGCGCATCCTCGGCGAACTCGACCGCGGCGGCCTGCTCCACCGCGACACGCCGACCGTGCACGCCGAGACGCTGGGCGACGCCATCGACCGCTGGGACATCACCCGCACCAGCAGCGAGACCGTGCGCACCTTCTTCCGCGCAGCGCCGGGCGGTATCCCGACCCAGGTCGCCTTCAGCCAGGAAGCGCGCTGGGACGAGCTCGACACCGACGGCGAAAAGGGCGTCATCCGCTCCGTCGAGCATCCCTTCTCCAAGGACGGCGGCCTTGCCGTCCTCTCCGGTAACATCGCGCTGGACGGCTGCATCGTGAAGACGGCCGGCGTCGATGAATCGATCCTGAAGTTCTCCGGTCCGGCCGTCGTCTTCGAAAGCCAGGACGCGGCCGTCAAGGGCATCCTCGGCGGCGAGGTGAAGGCCGGCGACGTCGTCGTCATTCGCTACGAAGGCCCGAAGGGTGGCCCGGGCATGCAGGAAATGCTCTATCCAACGAGCTACCTGAAGTCGAAGGGCCTCGGCAAGGCCTGCGCGCTCATCACCGACGGCCGCTTCTCCGGCGGCACCTCGGGCCTTTCCATCGGCCACGCCTCGCCGGAAGCGGCGCAGGGCGGCGCCATCGGCCTCGTGCGCCAGGGCGACCTCATCGAGATCGACATCCCCAATCGCACGATCAACCTTGCGGTTTCGCAAGAGGAACTCGCCGTCCGCCGCGCCGAGCAGGACAGGCTCGGCTGGAAGCCGGCCGCTCCCCGCAGACGCAACGTCACGACGGCGCTGAAGGCCTATGCCGCCTTCGCCGCCAGCGCCGACAAGGGCGCCGTGCGCATCCTGCCGGAATAAGCGATCCGCCGGGCGCGGCCGAAAGGCTGCGCCCGCGCCTCTGCCTCCCTGCCACGATCGACACCGCAGCGCCCGATGAGGCGCGGCTTTGACATCGACAATAAATGTTGATACCAACTTATTTGTCGAAAGCCCGTGAAAGAGGAGTTCCGAGCATGAGACCGAACCACGAGATCGTATCCCGGCAGGCGTGGCTGGCCGCCCGCAAGGCCCTGCTCGCCCTGGAGAAGGAGGAAACGAAGCTGCGCGACAGGGTGCGCGCCGAGCGCCTCGCCCTTCCCTGGGTCAAGGTCGGCAAGGCCTACACCTTCGACACGCCGCAAGGCCGCAGGACGCTGGCGGAGCTGTTCGACGGCCGCAGCCAGCTCATCGTCTACCACTTCATGTATGGCCCGGATTGGGACGCCGGCTGCCCCGGTTGCTCCTTCATGGCGGACCATATCGACGGCATGCTGCCGCATCTCAACAACCACGACGTCACGATGATCGCCGCCTCCCGCGCGCCGCTGGAAAAGCTGGAGGCCTACAGGAAGCGCATGGGCTGGAAATTCCCCTGGGTTTCCTCCCACGGCAGCGACTTCAACTTCGACTACCACGTCTCCTTCACGAAGGAGGAACTGGCCAGCGGCAAGGTCATCTACAATTACCGCGAGACCGACGCGGCGGACGCCCATGACGAGCTTCCCGGCCTCAGCGCCTTCTTCAAGGATGGGGAAGGCACGGTCTACCACACCTATTCCGACTATGCCCGCGGCGGCGAGGAGGCGCTCGGCACGCTGATGATCCTCGACCGCGCGCCCAAGGGCCGCAACGAGACCGGCACCCTCAGCTTCGTCAGGCGGAAGGACGAGTATGCCGGCGCGCAAAAGGCGCAATCCTGCTGCGACTGAACCACCCAACCCCAACGGACAAGAGGAAAGACCGATGCACAAGGACTATGGCCGGTTCTGCTGGTACGAACTGATGACCCCGGACGTGCCCGCCGCCGAACGCTTCTATGCGTCGGCGGTCGGCTGGTCGACGAGGGATTCCGGCATGGAGGGCATGAACTACACCCTCGCCTATGCCGGGGAGAGCCAGGTGGCGGGCATGATGGAGGTCCCCGCCGAGGCCGGGGGCATGCCCGCGATGTGGATGGGCTACATCTTTACCGACGACATCGAAAAGACGGTGAAGGACATCGCCGCCAATGGCGGTGCGATCCATCGCCAGCCGGAGGATATTCCCGGCGTCGGCCGCTTCGCCGTGGTCGCCGATCCGCACGGCGCGGTCTTCTGCCTCTTCAATACCGAGGACGACGCCCCGGACCAGCCCGGCATGATGAAGCCCGGCCATATCGGCTGGAACGAACTGATGGCCGGCGACCTCGACGGTGCCTGGGACTTCTACGCCAAGACCTTCGGCTGGACGAAGGACAGGGCCGTGGACATGTCGGAAGGCGGCATGGGCATCTACCAGACCTTCTCCGTGCGTGGCGGCGATGCCGTCGGCGGCATCATGACGAAGCCCGCCGACCTGCCTGCCCCACCCTTCTGGGGCTATTATTTCGTCGTCGAAGGGCTGGATGCCGCCGGCAGGCGGGTGACCGACGGCGGCGGCAGGATCCTGATGGAACCGATGGAGGTGCCGGGCGGCGCCTGGATTATCAACTGCCTCGATCCGCAGGGCGCGCATTTCTCTCTGGTCGCCATGACCCGCTGAGCCCCCGAGGCCGGGTGCCGGCCCCCGCCGGCACCTCTCCGCTTGCAATCTCTCTTCGCATTGCACAAACTCCCCGCGATGACGGCATGAGACCGTCACCGAGGGGAACAGAAAGCGTATGTCGATCAAGGCCGGTATCTATCACCTGACCCACTACAGATACGACAACCCGGTCCGTCTCGGACCCCAGATCATCCGGCTGAAGCCGGCGGCGCATTCCAGGACCAGGGTCATCAGCCATTCGCTGAAGGTCTCGCCCGAAAACCACTTCGTGAACCTCCAGCAGGATCCCTACGGCAATTATCTCGCCCGCTACGTCTTCCCCGATCCGGTCACGGAACTGAAGATCGAAGTCGATCTCGTCGCCGACATGACGGTCTACAACCCCTTCGACTTCTTCGTGGAGGAGGAGGCCGAGCACTGGCCCTTCGATTACCCGGAGGACCTTGCCGAAGACCTGGCGATCTACCGCACGCCCGAGCCGATGGGCCCGGCACTCGGAGCCTTCATGGCGACCGTCGACCGTTCGCGCCAGCGCACGGTCGACATGGTCGTCGGCCTCAATGCCCGCCTCCAGCAGGAGATCGGCTACGTCATCCGCATGGAGCCCGGCGTGCAGTCGCCGGAGGAAACGCTGACCATCGCGCGGGGCTCGTGCCGCGATTCGAGCTGGCTGCTCGTCCAGATCCTGCGCAATCTCGGTTTGGCCGCCCGCTTCGTCTCCGGCTACCTCATCCAGTTGACGCCAGACCTCAAGGCGCTCGACGGCCCCTCCGGTACCGAGGTCGATTTCACCGACCTCCATGCCTGGTGCGAGGTCTACATTCCCGGCGCCGGCTGGATCGGCCTCGATCCGACTTCCGGGCTCCTCACCGGCGAAAGCCACATTCCGCTCGCCGCCACCCCGCACTATCGCAACGCCGCCCCCATCAGCGGCGGCTATTTCGGCACGGCGAACACCGAATTCGACTTCGCCATGACGGTCACCCGCGTCGCCGAGCACCCGCGCATCACCAAACCCTTCTCCGACGAGAGCTGGGAGGCGCTGAACGCGCTCGGCCGCGACGTCGATGACATGCTCTCGGCCAATGACGTCCGCCTCACCATGGGCGGCGAGCCGACCTTCGTCTCCATCGACGATTTCGAATCGGAGGAATGGAACACCGCCGCCGTCGGCCCCACCAAGCGCGAGAAGGCCGACACGCTGATCCGGCGGCTGCGCGAGCGCTTCGCGCCGGGCGGCTTCCTGCATTACGGGCAGGGCAAGTGGTATCCCGGCGAAAGCCTGCCGCGCTGGACCTTCTCGCTCTACTGGCGGCGCGACGGCAAGCCGATCTGGCGAAACGCCGACCTGATTGCCGAGGAAGGCAGCGATGCCGGCGTCGGGCAGGCCGACGCGAAGGCCATCCTCACCGGCATCGCCGAGGAACTCGGCGTCGAGCCGGACATGGTACAGCCGGCCTACGAGGACCCCGCCGAATGGATCGTCAAGGAAGGCAACCTGCCTGACAATGTCGACCCGTCCAATTCGAAGCTGAAGGACCCGGAGGAAAGGAGCCGCATCGCCCGCGTCTTCGAGCGCGGCCTGACCGAGCCGACCGGCCATATCCTGCCCATCCAGGCCTGGAACGCCCGCGCCGGAGGCCAGCGCTGGATCAGCGAGAAGTGGCGCACCCGCCGCGGCAAGATCTTCCTCGTGCCGGGCGACAGCCCCGTCGGCTACCGCCTGCCGCTCGGCACGCTGCCCCACCTGGCGCCCTCGGACTATCCCTACATCAATCCCGCCGATCCCTCCGAGGCCAGACCTCCGCTGCCGGATTTCGCCGAACGCGGCCGCGCGATGGCCGAGGCTTCGTTCCAGCCGGGCGAGGCCGGACAGGAGCGCGTCGAACAGGTCCGCAGCGACATTGCCGGCGCGGTGCGCACGGCGATGAGCGTCGAGGCCCGCGACGGTCGCCTGTGCATCTTCATGCCGCCCGTCGAGCGGATCGAGGACTATCTCGAACTGGTGACCGCCGCCGAGCGCGCCGCCGACAGGCTTGGCCTGCCCGTCCATATCGAGGGCTATGCCCCGCCGCACGACGAGCGCGTGAATGTCATCCGCGTCGCGCCCGACCCCGGGGTCATCGAGGTCAACATCCACCCGGCCTCCAACTGGGACGACTGCGTCGGCATCACCACGGCGATCTACGAGGAGGCGCGCCAGTGCCGCCTCGGCGCCGACAAGTTCATGATCGACGGCCGCCACACCGGCACCGGCGGCGGCAACCATGTGGTCGTCGGCGGCGCGAACCCGAACGACAGCCCGTTCCTGCGCCGCCCGGACCTCCTGAAGAGCCTCGTTCTGCACTGGCAGCGCCATCCCTCGCTCTCCTACCTCTTCTCCGGCCTCTTCATCGGCCCGACCAGCCAGGCCCCGCGCATCGACGAGGCCCGGCACGATGCGCTCTACGAACTGGAGATCGCGCTGTCGCAGGTGCCGCGCCCCGGCGAAGGCGCCCCGCCGCTGCCCTGGCTCGTCGACCGCCTCTTCCGCAACCTCCTGACGGATGTCACCGGCAACACGCACCGCTCGGAAATCTGCATCGACAAGCTCTTCTCGCCGGACGGGCCGACCGGCCGGCTCGGCCTCGTCGAGTTCCGCGGCTTCGAGATGCCGCCGAACGCCCGCATGAGTCTTGCCCAGCAACTCCTCGTGCGTGCCCTCATCGCCCGCTTCTGGCAGAACCCGGCCGAGGGCGGCTTCGTGCGCTGGGGCACCACGCTGCACGACCGTTTCATGCTGCCGCACTATGTCTGGCAGGATTTCCTCGACGTCCTTACCGACCTCAGGACGAACGGCTTCGATCTGCGCCCGGAATGGTTCGCCGCACAGCTCGAATTCCGCTTTCCCTTCTGCGGCGAGGTGGAATACGAGGGCACGAACCTCGAACTGCGGCAGGCGCTGGAGCCCTGGCACGTCATGGGCGAGCAGGGCGCGATCGGCGGGACGGTGCGCTATGTCGACAGCTCCGTCGAGCGCCTGCAGGTGAGGCTGGAAACCGCCAATCCCGAGCGCTACGCCGTCGCGTGCAACGGCCGTCCGGTACCGCTGAAATCCACGGGAACGAAAGGCGTCTCGGTCGCGGGCGTGCGCTTCAAGGCCTGGCAGCCGGCCTCGGGCCTGCATCCCGTCCTGCCCGTCAACACCCCGCTTACTTTCGACATTTATGATACATGGTCGCGCAGAGCGATCGGGGGCTGCATTTATCACGTTGCCCATCCGGGAGGACGCAACTATGAGACCTTCCCGGTAAACGGCAACGAGGCCGAGGCGCGCCGGCTGGCGCGGTTCGAGCCATGGGGGCACAGGGCGGGCGGCTATACGCTGTGGCCGGAAACACCGCCGGCGGATTTCCCGCTGACGCTGGATCTGCGCCGGCCGCCCGGGATCTGAAGCAGTTCCGGAAAAAGTGCGCAGCGGTTTTGCGTCCGGAATTGCATGATAACAAAGGGCTGGAGCGTGTTCGCGATTCGGGAAAAGCGAAAATGCCGCAGCCTCCTGGGAGACATCGATTGAAGACTACGAATGCGCAAGCCGAACGCATCGAGGCCGCGCTAGCGGACGCGCCCGCGCGCGCCTATGCGCCGCTTCCCGGCGTCGCCGACGAGATGGTCGATACGGAAGGCCGGGTGCGCCCCGTCTGGCGCCCCTTCCTCTCGGCGCTCGAGCGCATGGACGAGACCGAGCTCGCCGGCCGCTTCGCGCGCGCCGACCGGTACCTGCGCGACGCCGGCGTCTTCTACCGCGCCTACGGCAAGGAGGCCGGCACCGACCGCGCCTGGCCGCTTTCCCACATTCCGGTCCTCATCGACGAGGACGAGTGGGAGAGCCTGTCGCGCGGCCTCGTGCAGCGCGCCGAACTGCTGGAGGCCGTCGTCGCCGACATCTACGGCACGAACGCGCTCGTCGCGAACGGCCTCCTGCCGCCCGCCCTCGTCGCCTCCAACGACGAGTTCCTCCGCCCGCTCGTCGGCGTGCAGCCGGCCGGCCGGCATTTCCTGCACTTCGTCTCCTTCGAGATCGGCCGCGGGCCTGATGGCAACTGGTGGGTCCTCTCCGACCGCACGCAGGCCCCCTCCGGCGCCGGCTTCGCGCTCGAAAACCGCGTGGCGACGACGCGCGCCTTCTCCGACGTCTATGCCGAGACCCATGCCCACCGCCTCGCCGGCTTCTTCGGCGCCTTCCGCAGCACGCTGCAGGCCGGCAAGGCCCCGGACGACCGTATCGCCGTCCTGACGCCCGGCCTTGCCAACGAAACCTATTTCGAGCACGCCTACATCGCCCGCTATCTCGGCTTCATGCTGCTGGAGGGCGAGGACCTGACGGTCGTCGGCGGCAGGGTCATGGTGCGCACGGTCGCCGGCCTCAAGCCCGTCGGCGTGCTCTGGCGCCGCCTCGACGCCGCCTTCGCCGATCCGCTGGAGCTCAACCAGAACTCCCATATCGGCACGCCCGGCATGGTCGAGGCGCTGCGTTCTGGCTCCGTCACCTTCGTCAATGCGCTCGGCGCGGGCATCGTGGAAACGCGCGCCTTCCTCGCCTTCCTGCCGAACATCTGTCGTCACCTGCTCGGCGAGGAGCAGCGCCTTCCCTCCATCGCCACCTGGTGGTGCGGCCAGAAGGAAGAGCGTGCGCATGTCGCCGCCAATGTCGGGCGCATGGTGATCGGCCCGGCCTATTCCACCCGCCCCTTCTTCGACGACAACGGACAGTCCGTGCTCGGCTCGGGCCTGCGCGACACGGCCAGGCAGTCGATCACCGAATGGCTGGCGACCGACGGCGCCAGGCTCGTCGGCCAGGAAGCCGTCACGCTCTCCACCACGCCCGCCTTCGTGGATGGCAGGCTGGTGCCGCGGCCGATGTCGCTGCGCGTCTTCGCCGCCCGCACCCGGGACGGCTGGCAGATCATGCCCGGCGGCTTCGCCCGCATCGGCTCGGGCGACAACGTCTCGGCCATCGCCATGCAGGAAGGCGGCTCGGCCGCCGACGTGTGGATCGTCAGCCGCAAGCCCGTCGAGCGCACCTCGCTGCTGCCGGCGGAGGAGGAATTCACCCGCACCATGCCTGGCAGCCTGCCGAGCCGCGCGGCCGACAACCTCTTCTGGCTCGGCCGCTATATCGAGCGGTCGGAAGGGGCGTTGCGCGTGCTGCGCGCCTGGCACGGCCGCTATGCCGAATATGCCGACCCCGAGCAGCCGCTCCTCAAGGACGTCACCGACTATCTCGACGCCCTCGACATCGACACGGCCGAGGCGGTGCCGACCAGCCTCATCCGCAACATCGACAGCGCCGTCTTCTCCGCCAGCAACATCCGCGACCGCTTCTCGCCGGACGGCTGGCTGGCGCTGAACGACCTCTCCAAGACCGCCCGCCGCTTCCATGTCAGCATCGAGCCCGGCGACGACGCGACGCGCGCCATGACGGTGCTGCTGCGCAAGCTCGCGGGCTTCGCCGGCCTTGTGCACGAGAACATGTATCGCTTCACCGGCTGGCGGTTCCTGTCCATCGGCCGCTATCTCGAACGCGGCCTGCACATGACGCGCCTGCTCGGCCACCTCTCCGGCGAGGACGCGCCCGACGGCGCGCTCGACATGCTGCTGGAGATCGGCGACAGCGTCATGACCCACCGCCGCCGCTACAACGTGGCCACGGCCCACCTCACCGTCACCGACCTGCTGGCACTCGATGCGCTCAACCCCCGCTCGATCCTCTACCAGCTCAACGAGATCAAGAACGAGATCGAGCAACTGCCGGACGCCTATGCCAACGGCCAGATGTCGCCCTTCTACCGCGAAGCCATGCGCCTTCATGCGGGGCTTGCGGTGATGACGCCGGAAACCATGACGGATACGGTCTACGAGCGCCTGGAGGCCGAACTCGAAAAGCTGTCGGACATTCTCGCCCAGACCTATCTGAGCTGAGCGAAGGGGAGGCGCTGCGACCATGCTCTATGACGTCAACCTCCATATAAGCTACCTCTACGACACGCCGGTTTCCGGCGGTCGCCACATCGTGCGCGTGCTGCCGCTCTCGATAAGCGGGCGCCAGCGGCTGGTTGCCGGCACGGTCGGCGTCGCGCCGGCGCCGGGCGAGCGGGTCGACCATCACGATTTCTTCGACAATCCGATGAGCGCGGTCCTCTTTCGCAGCCAGCACGAGAGCCTCGACATCCGCATGCAGGCGCGCGTCCATGTCGACACGCCGGAGCCGGTGGCGGATTTCTCCCCGCTCGTCGCCGACCTGCCGGAGGAGATCGCCGGATACTGGTCGCTCGATGCCGGCTCCCCGCACCACTTCACCGGTCCGAGCCCCCGCCTCGGTGATTGCCGGGAAATCGCCGAATATGCCCGCGCGCTCGCACGGCCCGGCATGACGATCCGCGCGGTCGCGACGGCCATCTGCGCCCGCATCCACAAGGACTTCACCTACGACCCCGAGGCGACCGGCGTCGACACGACCCCGCGCGAGGCCTTCAAGCTGAAGCGCGGCGTGTGCCAGGATTTTTCCCATGTGATGATCGTGGCGCTGAGAAGCCTCGGCATTCCGGCCGGCTATGTCAGCGGCTTCCTGCGCACGATCCCGCCGCCCGGCAAGGAGCGGCTGGAAGGGGCGGACGCCATGCATGCCTGGGTGCGGTTCTGGTGCGGCCGGGTGAACGGCTGGATGGAGCTCGACCCGACCAACGACATTCCCGCAGGCACCGACCACATCGTCGTCGCCTACGGCCGCGACTATGCCGACGTCGCCCCTGTCATCGGCGTCCTGAAGGGCTACGGCCAGCACCGGACCACCCAGGCCGTCGACGTCATCCCGGTGCGGCAGCCGTAAGGCCGATTCCCGTTTGGAAACAGCCGTGGACGGCAGAACTTCGGGACCCCTCGAATTTTACGAAAACTATACCACGCGCCCGAACCGTTGAATAACATTTCCCTGCTAGCGTCAGCCAACATTATGACGATGGTGGGTGAAGTCTCATGACGAAGATGACGCAGAAACGCATGTTGCTGTCCCGGCTCGGCAGTGACCGCCGTGGCAATTTCGCGATGATGACGGCATTCGCTCTGCCGGTGATCCTGGCCGCCGGCGGCTTTGCCATGGACCTCAGCAACATGGTGTTGAAGAAGGCAGAATTGCAGGACGCGCTCGACAGCGCCGCGCTGGCCGCCGCCTCCGCCCTGTCGAGCGACAAGAAGAGCGTCACCGAGGCCAAGGCGATCGCCCTGACCTTCTTCAAGACCCAGATGACCAACAAGACCGCCGATTCGAGCGCGGCTTCCGCCTTCAAGGTCGACATCCAGGAAAAGGCTCTTGCCGGCAGCGCCAAGTCGTTCAAGGTCAGCACGTCCTCCGACCTCAAGGTCGAATTCAATGCCCTCACCCGCCTGATGGGCCAGACGTCGAGCACGATCTCTGCCGCCGGGACGGCCGAAAGCGCGACCGGGTCGAAGAACGCGCTGTCCATGTTCCTCGTGCTGGACAGATCCGGCTCGATGTCGTTCCAGACGAACGAGATCGCAAGCACGACCGTGGCCTGCCAGAACTGGACCAGCTCGAACTGGGGCGGCAATCCAAAGGCGACGACGCCTTGCTACGTCAGGAAGATCGGCGCCCTGAAGACCGCGGTGGCAAGTCTCTTCGGCGTGCTGAACAAGATCGATCCCAACAACGAATATGTGCGCGCCGGCGCCGTCTCCTACAACGACGTCATGCAGACGGAAAAGCCGCTCGCCTGGGGCACGGCCAACGCCTTGAGTTACGTCAACGCCCTCCCGGAGAAGCCGGAAGGCGGCACGGACTCCCACAGCGCCTTCGCAAAAGCTTACGAGAAGCTCGCCCCGACCGATGCGTCCAAGGAGACGGAAATCGGCGAGCACAAGAAGAAAAGCGGGTTGGACCCGGTCAAGTTCATCGTCTTCATGACCGACGGCGAGAACACCCACTACGACGGCAAGAGCGGCACCACATATGCGAAGAAGTCCGACGATGACACGCTGACCGCCTGCACCGCGGCCAAGGCGGCCAAGATAACGGTATACACCGTCGCCTTCATGGCGCCGACGCGCGGCCAGACGCTGTTGAGAAGCTGCGCCTCGAGCTCTGCGAACTACTACGCGGCAGAGGATATGACGGGACTCATTTCCGCTTTCGAGGAAATCGGCAAAAGCGCGGCAGCCATCGCCTCGCGCCTGACCCAGTAACCTCCGCCGGCAAGGCCTGCCCCGAAGGCCCGTCGCGCTCAGCGCGGCGGGCTTTCTGGCATTTCCGGCATGTTTCAGCCATGGCGAAAATGCATGCGCCCTTTCTTGAAAAGGCATATTGCAAGCGCTTCGGATAGATGCATAAATTGATTTAAACGCGGTTTTCGCGGAATGAATGCAGGTAATGCGAGGGGCACAGCGCACCGATGATGAACCGGGTAACCACCAACGACCTCGCACCCGCCCCCCGGTCGTCGGATCGCGAACAGCTCGCGACGGAACTTCTGGAACGCCTCAAGTACCGCATCGGCAAGGACCCGAAAGTGGCCAAGCCGCATGACTGGCTGACCGCCGCGATTCTCGTCGCCCGCGACCGCGTCACCGACAAGTGGATGGATTCGACGCGCCGCACCTATGCGACCGGCGCAAAGCGCGTCTACTATCTCTCGCTCGAATTCCTCATCGGCCGCCTGATGCGTGACGCCATGACGAATATCGGCATCCTCGACGAGATGCGCGAGGCGCTGGCCTCGCTCGGCGTCGATCTCGACGTCATCGCCGAACTGGAGCCGGACGCCGCCCTCGGCAATGGCGGCCTCGGGCGCCTTGCCGCCTGTTTCATGGAGAGCATGGCGACCGTCGACGTGCCCGCCTACGGCTACGGCATCCGCTACGAGCACGGCCTCTTCCGCCAGCAGATGGCGGACGGCTGGCAGGTCGAGCTGCCGGAAACCTGGCTCGCCCATGGCAATCCCTGGGAATTCGAGCGCCGCGAGAGCTCCTACGAGATCGGCTTCGGCGGCGCCGTCGAGACGATCAATATCGGGGAGGACAGGCAGCGCTTCGTGTGGAAGCCCGCCGAGCGCGTCATCGCGACCGCCTACGACACGCCGGCCGTCGGCTGGCAGGCAAAGCGCGTCAACACGCTGCGCCTGTGGGCCGCCAACCCGATCGACCCGATCCTTCTCGACGCCTTCAATGCCGGCGACCATATCGGCGCCCTTCGCGAGAGCAACAAGGCGGAAAGCCTGACGCGCGTTCTCTATCCGGCCGACGCCACGCCCGCCGGCCAGGAACTGCGCCTTCGCCAGGAGTTCTTCTTCTGCTCGGCATCCCTGCAGGACATCCTGCGCCGCCATCTCCAGCAGTATCCGGACTTCACCTCGCTGCCGGACGCGGTCGCCATCCAGCTCAACGACACGCATCCCGCCGTCTCCGTCGCCGAGCTGGTGCGCCTCCTCATCGACGTGCACGGCCTCGACTTCGACACGGCCTGGGACATCGCGCGCCGCACCTTCTCCTACACCAACCACACGCTGCTGCCCGAAGCGCTGGAAAGCTGGCCGGTGCCGCTCTTCGAACGGCTTTTGCCGCGCCACATGCAGATCGTCTACGCGATCAACGCGAAGATCCTCGTCGAAGCCCGCAAGGACAAGAGCTTCGAGGACCAGCGCATCCGCAACATCTCGCTGATCGAGGAATCGGGCGAGCGCCGCGTGCGCATGGGCAACCTCGCCTTCGTCGGCTCGCATTCGATCAACGGCGTGTCGGCACTGCACACCGAGCTGATGAAGGAAACGGTCTTCGCCGACCTGCACAAGCTCTATCCGGACCGCATCAACAACAAGACCAACGGCATCACGCCGCGCCGCTGGCTGATGCAGTGCAATCCGGGCCTGTTCGGCCTGATCCGCGACGCGATCGGCGACGGCTTCATGAGCGACCTGGAAGCGCTGAAGGCGCTCGACGCCTTCGCGGACAACAAGGATTTCCAGGAGCGCTTCGCGGCGATCAAGCGGGAGAACAAGAACCGCCTCGCCAATCTCGTCGGCAGCCGCATGGGCGTGCGCATCGATCCCGCCGCGATGTTCGACATCCAGATCAAGCGCATCCACGAATACAAGCGCCAGCTCCTCAACATCATCGAGGCCGTGGCGCTCTACGACCAGATCCGCTCGCATCCCGAACTGGATTGGGTGCCGCGCGTAAAACTCTTCGCGGGCAAGGCGGCGCCGAGCTACTACAACGCCAAGCTGATCATCAAGCTCGCCAACGACGTGGCGAAGGTGATCAACAACGACCCCGCCGTGCGCGGCCTCCTCAAGGTCGTCTTCGTGCCCAACTACAACGTCTCGCTCGCCGAGATCATGGTGCCCGCCGCCGACCTCTCCGAGCAGATCTCCACCGCAGGCATGGAGGCCTCCGGAACGGGCAACATGAAGTTCGCGCTCAACGGCGCGCTGACGATCGGCACGCTCGACGGCGCCAATGTCGAGATGCGCGACCATGTCGGCGCGGAGAACATCGTGATCTTCGGCATGACCGCGGAAGAGGTGACGAAGGTGCGCGCCGAAGGGCACAATCCCCGCGCCGTCATCGAGCAGTCGCGGGAACTGTCCCAAGCGCTCGCCGCCATTTCCTCCGGCGTCTTCTCGCCCGACGACCGCAGCCGTTTCGCCGGCCTCGTCGACGGCATCTACAACCACGACTGGTTCATGGTGGCGGCCGATTTCGAGGCCTATGCCAAGGCCCAGCGCGATGTCGATTCCATCTGGAACGACAAGCCCTCCTGGTATTCCAAGACCATACGGAACACTGCCCGCATGGGCTGGTTCTCCTCCGACCGCACGATTCGCCAATACGCCAAGGAAATCTGGAGAGCCTGATGACCGCACCGCCGAAACAAGGCACGACGGAAACACCGTCAGAGCTTCTGGCGAAGGCGGACATCGACGCGATCCTGGAAAGCCGGCACTCAGACCCCTTCGCCGTGCTCGGCCTTCATGCGGTCGGCGACAGGTACGTCGCCCGCTGCTTCCTGCCCGGCGCCGCCGAGGTGGTGGCGGAGACATTGGCCGGCAAGGAGATCGGAACGCTGGCGCAGTTCCACGAAGCCGGCATCTTCGCCGGCGAGGTCGCCGCCAGGAAACTCCAGCCGATCCGCTATCGCGCCCGCAACGAGGGCGGCGAGTGGACGGTGATCGACCCCTACAGCTTCGGCCCCGTGCTCGGCCCGATGGACGACTATTATATCCGCGAAGGCTCGCATCTGCGCCTCTTCGACCGGATGGGCGCCCATCCCATGACGCTTGAAGGCATCGAGGGCTTTCACTTCGCCGTCTGGGCGCCGAATGCCCGCCGCGTCTCCATCGTCGGCAATTTCAACGACTGGGACGGCCGGCGCAATCCGATGCGCCTGCGCCGGGATACCGGGATCTGGGAGATCTTCCTGCCCGGCCTCACCGAGGGCCACGCCTACAAATACGAAATCGTCGGCATCAACGGCGAGGTCCTGCCGCTGAAGGCCGACCCCTTCGCCCGCCGCTCGGAGCTGCGTCCCAACAACGCGTCGATGACGGCCGGGCCGATTGCGCAGGACTGGGAAGACGAGGCGCACCTTGCCCATTGGGCCGCCGCCGATGCCCGCCGCCAGCCGATCTCGATCTACGAGGTGCATGCCGGCTCCTGGCAGCGGCGCGATGACGGCAGCTTCCTCACCTGGGACGAGATGGCCGACCGTCTCATCCCCTACTGCATCGACATGGGCTTCACCCATATCGAGTTCCTGCCGATTTCCGAATATCCCTTCGATCCCTCCTGGGGTTACCAGACGACCGGCCTTTATGCGCCGACCGCCCGCTTCGGCGAGCCGGAGGGCTTCGCGCGCTTCGTCAACGGTTGCCACAAGGTCGGCATCGGCGTCATCCTCGACTGGGTGCCGGCGCATTTCCCGACGGACGCGCACGGCCTGCGCTGGTTCGACGGCACGGCGCTCTACGAGCACGAGGACCCGCGCAAGGGCTATCATCCCGACTGGAACACGGCGATCTACAATTTCGGCCGCGCCGAGGTGCTCGCCTATCTCATCAACAACGCGCTCTACTGGGCGGAGAAGTTCCACCTCGACGGCCTGCGCGTCGATGCGGTCGCCTCGATGCTCTATCTCGACTATTCGCGCAAGCACGGCGAATGGATCCCGAACGAATATGGCGGCAACGAGAACCTGGAGGCGGTCCGCTTCCTGCAATCCATGAACCGCCATGTCTATGGCGCCCATCCCGGCATCCTGACGATCGCCGAGGAATCCACCTCCTGGCCGAAGGTCTCTGCCCCCGTTCATGAAGGCGGCCTCGGCTTCGGCTTCAAGTGGAACATGGGCTTCATGCACGACACGCTGCAATATCTCTCGCGCGAGCCCGTGCACCGCAAGTTCCACCACAACGACATGACCTTCGGCCTCATCTACGCCTTCACGGAGAACTTCGTGCTGCCGCTCAGCCACGACGAGGTGGTGCACGGCAAGGGCTCGCTGATCGCCAAGATGACCGGCGACGACTGGCAGAAATTCGCCAATCTCAGGGCCTATTACGGTTTCATGTGGGGCTATCCCGGCAAGAAGCTGCTCTTCATGGGGCAGGAATTTGCCCAGTGGCAGGAATGGAGCGAGGCCCGCACGCTCGACTGGAACCTGCTCGAATATCCGTTGCACGAAGGCATGCGCCGGCTGGTGCGCGACCTCAACGGCACCTATCGCCGCAAGGCCGCGCTGCACGCCCGCGACTGCGAGGGGGAAGGCTTCGAGTGGCTGATCGCCGACGACCGCGACAATTCGGTCTTCGCCTGGCTGCGCAAGGCGCCGGGTGAAAAGCCGATCGCCGTGGTCACCAATTTCACCCCCGTCTACCGCGAGAACTACGGGGTGCCGCTGCCGGTGGAGGGCCGGTGGCGGGAGATCCTCAACACCGATGCCGAGATCTACGGCGGCAGCGGCAAGGGGAACGGCGGCGCCGTGCAGGCCAAGAAGCATGGAAACGGAAAGATCGCAGCCAGCATCACGCTGCCGCCGCTGGCGACGCTGATGCTCGAGCTGGACGCATAGAAAGTTTGACGCAGTTCCGGCGCAAAACGCTACCTTTGCCGGAACTGCTCTCGTCGGGAGGAGACACCTATGGAGCAGAAGCGCAATCAACCCCTCGCCCGTGACGCGATGGCCTATGTTCTGGCGGGGGGACGCGGCAGCCGCCTCAAGGAACTGACCGACCGGCGCGCCAAGCCCGCCGTCTATTTCGGCGGCAAGGCGCGCATCATCGACTTTGCGCTTTCCAACGCCCTGAACTCCGGTATCCGCCGCATCGGCGTTGCCACCCAGTACAAGGCCCATTCGCTGATCCGCCACATGCAGCGCGGCTGGAACTTCTTCCGCCCGGAACGCAACGAGAGCTTCGACATCCTGCCGGCCAGCCAGCGCGTCTCCGAGACCCAGTGGTACGAGGGCACCGCCGACGCCGTCTACCAGAACATCGACATCATCGAGGACTACGGCGTCGAATACATGGTCATCCTCGCCGGCGACCACATCTACAAGATGGACTACGAGCTGATGCTCCAGCAGCATGTGGATTCGGGCGCCCAGGTCACCATCGGCTGCCTGGAAGTGCCGCGCATGGAGGCGACCGGCTTCGGCGTGATGCATGTCGACGAGAAGGACGAGATCATCGCCTTCGTGGAAAAGCCGGCCGACCCGCCGGGCATTCCCGGCAATCCCGACATGGCGCTCGCCTCCATGGGCATCTACGTCTTCCACACGAAGTTCCTGATGGACCTGCTGCGCCGCGACGCCGCCGACCCGACGTCGAGCCGCGACTTCGGCAAGGACATCATCCCCTATATCGTCGAGCACGGCAAAGCCGTCGCCCACCGCTTCGCCGCCTCCTGCGTGCGCTCCGATTTCGAGCGCGAGGCCTACTGGCGCGACGTCGGCACCATCGACGCCTACTGGCAGGCCAATATCGACCTGACGCATATCACCCCGGAGCTCGACATCTATGACGGTTCCTGGCCGATCTGGACCTTCGCGGAGATCAAGCCGCCGGCCAAGTTCGTGCATGACGACGAGAACCGCCGCGGCTCGGCGACCTCCTCGCTGATTTCGGGGGACTGCATCATCTCCGGCGCCTCGCTGAACCGCAGCCTCCTGTTCACCGGCGTCCGCGCCAATTCCTATTCCCGCCTCGAAGGCGCCGTCGTGTTGCCGAACGTCATGATCGGCCGCCATGCGCAGTTGAAGAATGTCGTCATCGACAGCCGCGTCGTCATCCCCGAAGGCCTCGTCGTCGGCGAGGACCCGGAGCTCGACGCCCGCCGCTTCCGCCGGTCGGAGAACGGCATCTGCCTCATCACCCAGAACATGATCGACAAGCTGGAGCTCTAGCCCGGAAATGAAAATCCTTTCGGTGGCATCCGAAGTATTCCCGCTCATCAAGACGGGAGGCCTCGCCGACGTCGCCGGCGCATTGCCGATCGCGCTCGCCGGGCATGGAATCCACATGCGCACGCTGGTGCCCGGCTATCCCGCGGTCATGCAGCGCCTGGCGAAGACCGAGCCGGTCGCCACCTTCGAGGACCTGCTCGGGGAGCCGGCCCGCATCCTCGCCGCCAAGCACGAGGGCCTCGACATCCTCGTGCTCGACGCGCCGGGCTTCTTCGACCGTCAGGGCGGGCCCTATACGGATGCCACCGGCAAGGATTTCGTCGACAACTGGCAGCGCTTCGCCGCACTGTCGCTTGCGGGCACCGAAATCGCCCGCGGCCTCCTGCCCGGCTGGCAACCCGACATCGTACACGCCCACGACTGGCAGGCGGCCATGACGGCCGTCTACATGCGCTACACCGGCCTCCGGCACATTCCCAGCATCGTCACGGTGCACAACCTCGCCTTCCAGGGCCAGTTCGGGCCGGAGATCTTCGCCGATCTGCGCCTGCCGGCGGAAGCCTTCACCGTGGACGGGCTCGAATATTACGGCGACGTGGGCTTCCTCAAGGGCGGCCTTCGCACCGCCTGGTCGATCACCACCGTCAGCCCCACCTATGCGCACGAGATCATGACGCCGGAATACGGCATGGGGCTCGAAGGCCTCATCAACGACCGCGCGGCCGACCTCGTCGGCATCGTCAACGGCATCGACACCGCCGTCTGGGACCCGCAGACGGATGCGCACATCGCCCGTCCCTTCGCGGCCGGCTCGCTGAAGAAGCGCGCGGCCAACCGCCAGGCCCTCATCGAGCGCTTCAACCTCGTCGACGACGACGGGCCGATCTTCTGCATCGTCAGCCGCCTTACCTGGCAGAAGGGCATCGACATCATCGCCGAGGTCGCCGACTGGATCGTGCAGCACGGCGGCAAGCTCGCGGTGCTCGGCTCCGGCGACCAGGGGCTGGAGGGCGCGCTGCTGGCCGCCGCCTCGCGCCACCGCGGCCATGTCGGCATCGTCATCGGCTACAACGAGCCGCTGTCCCACCTCATGCAGGCCGGCGCCGACGCGATCCTCATCCCGTCGCGCTTCGAGCCCTGCGGCCTCACCCAGCTCTATGGCCTGCGCTATGGCTGCATCCCCGTCGTCGCGCGCACCGGCGGCCTTGCCGATACGGTGATCGACGCCAACGAGGCCGCCCTTTCCGCCCGCGTCGCCACGGGCTTCCAGTTCACGCCGATCAACGCCGAGGGCCTGCGCCAGGCGTTGCGCCGGGTCTTCAGGGCATGGCATGAACCGAAAATCTGGGCCCGCATCCAGAACCAGGGCATGAAGTCGGACGTTTCGTGGGAAAACAGCGCCGCGCGCTACGCCGACCTCTATTCCAGCCTCCTTTCGCGAGTATGAGCCTATGACCATCAAGACCGTGACGACCACGCCCTACACCGACCAGAAGCCCGGCACGTCGGGCCTGCGCAAGAAGGTCCCCGTCTTCCAGCAGAAGAACTACGCGGAGAATTTCATCCAGTCGATCTTCGATAGTCTGGAGGGCTTTGCCGGCGAGACGCTGGTGATCGGCGGCGACGGCCGCTTCTACAACCGCGAGGTCATCCAGCTTGCCATCAAGATGGCCGCGGCCAACGGCTTCGGCCGCGTCCTCGTCGGCCGCGGCGGCATCCTCTCGACGCCCGCCGCCTCCAACGTCATCCGCAAGAACAAGGCCTTCGGCGGCATCGTGCTGTCGGCCAGCCACAATCCGGGCGGCCCGACCGAGGACTTCGGCATCAAGTACAATATCGGCAATGGCGGCCCGGCGCCGGAGAAGATCACCGACGCCATCTTCGCCCGCACCAGGGCCATCGATACCTACAGGATCGCCGACGTCCCGGACGTCAACCTCGATCTTGAAGGCACCCACGAGATCGAGGGCATGACGGTCACGGTCATCGATCCCGTCGCCGACTATGCCGAGCTGATGGAAAGCCTCTTCGACTTCGAGGCGATCCGCGCGCTGCTTGCCGGCGGCTTCCGCATCGTTTTCGATGCGATGAGCGCCGTCACCGGCCCCTATGCCAAGGAAATCCTTGAAAACCGCCTCGGCGCCGTCAAGGGTTCCGTCCTCAACTTCATGCCGCTGCCCGATTTCGGCGGCCATCACCCCGACCCGAACCTCGTCCACGCCCGCGCGCTCTACGAGACGATGATGGCCGAAGACGCGCCGGACTTCGGCGCCGCCTCCGACGGTGACGGCGACCGCAATCTCATCATCGGCAAGGGCATCTTCGTCACGCCCTCCGACAGCCTCGCGCTGCTCGCCGCCAACGCGCACCTCGCCCCCGGCTATGCCGCGGGCCTCGCCGGCATCGCCCGCTCCATGCCGACCTCCGGCGCGGCCGACCGCGTGGCGGAAAAGCTCGGCATCGGCATCTACGAGACGCCGACCGGCTGGAAGTTCTTCGGCAACCTGCTCGACGCGGGCCTTGCCACGATCTGCGGCGAGGAGAGCGCCGGCACCGGCTCCAACCATGTGCGCGAGAAGGACGGCCTCTGGGCGGTGCTGCTCTGGCTCAACATCCTCGCCGTGCGCAAGGAAAGCGTCATCGACATCGTCCGCCAGCACTGGGCGACCTACGGGCGCAACTACTATTCCCGCCACGACTACGAGGAGGTCGACAGCGATGCCGCGAACGGCCTGGTGGAGAACCTGCGCGGAGAGCTCGCCACCCTTCCCGGCAGGAGCTTCGGCGCGCTCAGGGTCGAGACGGCGGACGATTTCGCCTATCACGACCCGGTCGACCAGTCCGTCAGCCGGAACCAGGGCATCCGCATCCTCTTCGAGGGCGGCTCGCGCGTGGTCTTCCGCCTCTCCGGCACCGGCACGTCCGGCGCGACGCTGCGCGTCTATATCGAGCGCTTCGAGCCCGACGCCGCCCGCCACGACGTCGACACGCAGGAGGCCCTTGCCGACCTCATCGCCGTGGCCGACGAGATCGCCGGCATCAAGACCCGCACCGGCCGCGACCAACCCAGCGTGATCACGTAACATGGCCTTCACCGCCCCCTCCTTCGCACCGGGCGCCACGCTCTCCGGGGACGGGGTGGAGTTTGCCGTCTATTCGCGCGACGCCGCCCGCGTCGATCTCTGCCTCTTCGACAACGAGGGCGACAGGGAGTTGGCCCGCCTTGCCATGGGCCGCGACGAGAACGGCTTCCACCGCGTCTTTGTCGAAGGCGCGGCGGCCGGCACGCGCTACGGCTTCCGCGCCGACGGCGTCTATTCGCCGGACCACGGCCTCTGGTTCGATCCGGCGAAGCTGCTTGTCGATCCCTATGCCAAGGAGCTGGACCGCCGCTTCGTGCATGACGGCCGGCTTGCCCGCTTCGGCGTGGACACGGCCGACATCGTGCCCAAGGCGATCGTCACGCGCGACCGGCCCGTCGCGGTGAAACCGCCGATCTTCCGCCCCGGCGGCTTCGTCTACGAAATCGCCGTGCGTGCCTTCACCATGCTGCACCCCGATGTGCCGGAGGCAATGCGCGGCACCGTCGGCGCCCTCGCCCATCCCGCCGTGCTCGCGCATCTCAAGCGCCTTGGCGTCGATGCGGTGGAGCTGATGCCGATCACCGCCTGGATCGACGAGCGCCACCTGCCGCCGCTCGGCCTGTCCAACAGCTGGGGCTACAACCCCGTCGCCTTGATGGCGCTCGACCCGCGCCTCGTGCCCGGCGGCATGAGGGAGCTCGCCGACACCGTCGCGGCGCTGCGCGCCGAAGGCGTCGGGGTCATCCTCGACCTCGTCTTCAACCATTCCGGCGAGAGCGACCGCCACGGCGCGACGCTCTCCATGCGCGGCCTCGACAACCTCACCTACTACCGCCATGTGCCCGACCGGCCGGGCGAGCTGATCAACGACACCGGCTGCGGCAACACGATCGCCGGCGAACACCCCGTCGTGCGCCAGCTCGTGCTCGACAGCCTTTGCCATTTCGTGCGCCATGCCGGCGTCGACGGCTTCCGCTTCGACCTCGCCACCATTCTCGGCCGGCAGGCAGACGGCTTTTCCGCCAGCGCCGCCCTCCTTTCAGACATCTGCGCCGATCCGCTCCTGAAGGATCGCGTGCTGATCGCCGAACCCTGGGACATCGGCCCGGGCGGCTACCAGCTCGGCAATTTCTCCACGCCCTTCCTCGAATGGAACGACCGCTTCCGCGACGACACGCGCATGTTCTGGCGCGGCGACAGCTACCGGCTCGGCGCCTTCGTCACCGCCCTTGCCGGCTCCTCCGACATCTTCGCGCGCCATGGCGGAACCCGCACGCGCACGGTGAACTTCCTCGCCGCCCATGACGGCTTTACCCTGATGGACCTCGTCTCGCACAGGGTGAAGCACAACGAGGCGAACGGCGAGGACAACCGCGACGGCCACGACGAGAACCATTCCTGGAACAACGGTGCGGAGGGCGAGACGACCGACGGCGCAGTGCTCTCCGCCCGCCGCACGGACGCAAAGGCCCTTCTTTCCAGCCTCTTCCTCTCGCGCGGCACCATCATGCTGACGGCCGGCGACGAGGGCGGGCGCAGCCAGCAGGGCAACAACAACGCCTATTGCCAGGACAACGCCATCACTTGGCTGCACTGGGACAGGCTGGACGAGGGGCTTGCCGAGCACACCGCCATGCTCTCGGCGATCCGCAGGCGTTTCCCGGCCCTCGGCGAAACCACGTTCCTCAGCGGCGCGGGCGACGTCGAATGGCTGACGCTCGCCGGCAATCCTATGACAGTCGCGAACTGGGAGGTCCCCTTCGCCGGCACCCTGCTCATGCTTCTGGAAACGCCCGACCTGCAGCAGCGGCGCACGGTCCGCCTCGCTATCGCCATCAATCGCACCCATGACCATGAGGCGCTCGCCCTGCCGCCGCCGCACGGGCGCGAATGGGTGAGCCTCCTCACCGCCAACCACCCGCCCGCCGGCATGCTGCAGGCGCGAGCCGTGGAGATTTTTGTCGAAAAGTATTGAAGTCGATTACCGGGCAGGGCGTTCCTCTGGAGCAAATCCAGCAAAAGTGCGAAGGAATTCCGCGTCCGGAACTGCTTGAAAAGAAACGCCAGCCGGGCGGGAAAGCCAGATGCCAGCGAATATCCATTTGAAAGACATTCCAGCCCTCGTCGGAACGGAACTCGGCGTCTCGCGATGGTTCGTCGTCGACCAGACGATGATCGATCGCTTCGCCGATGCGACGCAGGACCACCAGTACATCCATACCGATCCGGCGCGCGCGGCGGCCGAAACGCCCTTCGGCGGCACCATCGCCCACGGCTTCCTCACCCTCTCCCTGCTGTCGGCCATGAACTTCGACTGCGTGCCGCGCATCATCGAGCAGACGATGGGCATCAACTACGGTTTCGAGAAGGTTCGCTTCATGGCGCCGGTGAAGAGCGGCACGCGGGTGCGCGGCCGCTTCAACCTGGCCGAAGCCCGCTTCCGCGGCGCCGGCATGGTGACGATCCGCTACGACGTGACCGTGGAAATCGAGGCCGAGCGAAAGCCGGCGCTGACCGCCGACTGGATCACCATCATCCAGTTCGACCCGAAGGACCGGCCGGAGAACGTGTGAGGATCCGCCACGCCACGCCGGGGGACCTGCCGGTGCTTGCGGCCTGTGACTTCCCCTTCCTCGTGACCCGCGAAGCCGTGCCGCCTTTCGAGGGCGACTGGCTGACGCACGCCCGGCCGGTCGAGCCGTACCCGAAAGCCTACGGCTTCGATCCGCAGGAGATGGAAGAGCATATCGCGGACGACGACAAGGCGCTCTTCGTTGCCGTCGGCGACGAGATACCGGTCGGCTATGTCGCTCTCTCCGCCGGCTGGAACAACCTCGCCTTTGTCGACGACATCGCCGTCGACGCGCAATGGCGCGGCACCGGCGCCGCACAGCGGCTGATGCATCAGGCGCTCGACTGGGCAGGACAGAAAGCCCTTCCGGGCATCCGGCTTGAAACCCAGACGAACAATGTCGCCGCCTGCCGCTTCTATCTGCGCCAGGGCTTCGTGCTCGGCGGCCACGACCGGCACCTGTACGAAGGGCTGTCCCCCGGCACGCGGGAAACAGCCCTGTTCTTCTACCGTTTTCTCTGAGAGATCAGAGCACGGCGTCTTCCGCGCCTTCCGCGAGAATGCCGAAGGCATAGGGCGCGAAAGAGCGCCAGCATTCGACGCGGTAATCCTCCTCACCCGAACGCAACAGCACGATCTCGATCTTGCCCAGCACCGTGCGCGCCGCCGCGCCGACGGGGAAGACGGCATTGCCGAGATCGAGCGGGCAGGCGCTGGCAATCGCCCCGGCCGCATCCGGCCCGGAAACGAGGACCGCCGCGTTGCGATGGGAGACGTCCGTCGCCGAATGCAGCACGCCAGCGCTGACGGCAGCCGCCACCAGGTCCGCGCCGGTCTCGTCGATCAGCAGCCATTCGTCCGGGCCGAGCCAGAGCGCATGGCGGCCGTTCGCCGAGGCCGAAGTCTTCGGGCGCGTCGGCAGCGTCAGGCCGAAGACCGACGAGAGCGCGCCCAGCGCATCCGCGCCGGCGCGCAACGACAGGCGCGTTGCGGGAGCGGCGGGCGTGACGCGCGCGCCGGCGGAGCCGCCGTGGCTACGGCCAAGCGGCGCCTTGCGAAGAGCTTGATCAGCCATTGAGGCGTCCTCCATCCTTGTCGATAAACACCATGTCGCTGACCTCGACCGCGATGGTGCGGTCCGGCATCGGCACGTAGAGCGTCTGGCCCATGCGGGCCTGGCCGCCGGCAACCAGCGCCATGGCGATCGACCGGCCGCAGTTTTCCGACCAGTAGGACGACGTGACATGGCCGAGCATGGTCATCGGCTTCGGCTGGTTCGGATCGGCGACGATCTGCGCGCCCTCCTCCAGCACCACGTTCGGATCCTTCGTCAGGAGGCCGACAAGCTGCTTGCGGCCCTCCTTGACGAGGTCCGGCCGCTTGAGGCCGCGGATGCCGACGAAGTCCGTCTTCTTCTTCGAGACGGCCCAGCTCAGGCTCGCATCGTGCGGCGTGACCGTGCCGTCCGTGTCCTGGCCGACGATGATGTAACCCTTCTCGGCGCGAAGGACGTGCATCGTCTCCGTACCGTAGGCGCAGGCGCCGAGCGGTTCGGCCCGCGCCCAGATGGCTTCCCAGACGGCCTGGCCGTAATCGGCGGGGACGTTGACTTCGTAGCCCGCCTCACCCGTGAAGGACATGCGGAAGAGCCGGGTCGGCACGCCGCAGATCTTGCCCTCGCGAACGCTCATATGCGGGAACGCCTCGTTCGAGATGTCGATGCCCTCGACCAGCGGCTCGAGGATCTCGCGCGCCTTCGGGCCCTGCACCGCGATGACCGCCCACTGTTCGGTGGTCGAGGTCAGCCAGACCTTGAGATGCGGGAACTCCGTCTGGAGATAGTCCTCCATGTGGTGCATGACGCGCGGCGCACCGCCCGTCGTGGTGGTGACGTGGAAGCGATCTTCCGCCAGGCGCCCGACGACGCCGTCGTCATAGACGAAGCCGTCCTCGCGCAGCATGATGCCGTAGCGGCAGCGGCCGGGCTTCAGCGTATCCCAGGCGTTGGTGTACATGAGGTTCATGAACGCGCCCGCATCCGGGCCGACAACCTCGATCTTGCCGAGCGTCGAGGCATCGAACAGGCCGGCGACGTTACGCACCGTGCGGCACTCGCGGTTGACCGCATCGTGCATGGTCTCGCCGGAGCGCGGATAGTACCAGGCGCGCTTCCAGTTGCCGACGTCCTCGAAGACCGCGCCATGCGCCACTTCCCAGTCGTGCATCGGCGTCTTACGCGTCGGGTCGAAGAGATCGCCGCGCGAATGGCTGATCAGCGCGCCGAAGGTGACGGGCGTGTAGGGCGCGCGGAAGGTCGTAAGGCCGATCTTCGGGATCTCGCGGTTCAAGACTTCCGAGGCGATGGCAAGGCCGTGGATGTTGGACAGCTTGCCCTGGTCCGTCGCCATGCCGTTGGTGGTGAAGCGCTTGATGTGCTCGATCGAGTGCATGCCCTCGCGCACGGCGAGGCGGATGTCCTTGGCGCAGACATCGTTCTGGAAGTCGACGAAGGCCTTGACGGTCGTGTCGACGCCGGCGCCCTCGCCGCTGCCTGCCATGCCGCCGGTCCAGTCGAAGGCGTTCTCGCCGGAAAGCTCGACCTTGCCGCCGCCCTCGTTGCCGGTGGCGCGCGCCATCAGCTCGCCCGCCGCAAGCGATTCTTCGATCGTCGCCTGCAGGCCGTCCGTGCCGTTGCACGAGCCGACCGAAAGGCAATCCTGCGCATAGGTGCCCGGCAGGAAGCGGCCGGTGGCCGCGTCATAGGCCACCTTGCCGCGCGACTGCGAGAAGAGGTGGACGGAAGGCGTCCAGCCGGCCGACATCAGCAGCGCATCGACCGGGATGGACCGCACCGAGCCGCCGCCGTTGCGGGCGACCGACATGGAGGAGATGCGCAGCTTGCCCTTGGTGTCGACCACCGAATGGCCTGCCAGCACCTCGATGCCGAGCCTGCGGGCTTCAGTCAGCACCGCCTCGCCGGGCTTTTCCCTGACATCGACGATGGCGGCGACGGTGACGCCGGCACGCTTCAGGTCGAAGGCGGCTTCATAGGCCGAATCGTTCGCCGTGTAGACGCCGACCTTGCGACCGACCGCGACGCCGAAATGGTTGAGATAGGTGCGCGCCGCCGAGGCGAGCATGATGCCCGGCCGGTCGTTGTTGGCGAACACCATGTGGCGCTCGATGGAGCCGGTGGCGAGGATGACGCGCTTGGTGCGCACCTGCCACAGCCGCTCACGCGGCAGCTTCTTGTCGGGGCGGGCGAGATGGTCCGTCACGCGCTCGACGAGGCCGACGAAATTGTGGTTGTAGTAGCCGAAGGCCGTCGTGCGGGTGAGGACGGTGACGTTCTCCATCGCCTTGAGCTTGGCGGCCGTCGCCTGCGCCCAGTCGTAGCCGTTCTGGCCGTCGATCTTCACCGACGTGTCGTAATGCAGCGCACCGCCCACTTCCGGCTGTTCGTCGACGAGGATGACGCGTGCACCGGCCTCGGCGGCCGCAAGCGCGGCGGAAAGACCGGCCACACCGGCGCCCGCGACCAGCACGTCGCAATGGGCATAGCGGTTGGCGTAGTGGTCCGGATCCTCCTCCGTCGGCGCGACGCCAAGGCCCGCGGCTTTGCGGATGAAGGGCTCGTAGACCTTTTCCCAGGCGACCTTCGGCCACATGAAGGTCTTGTAGTAGAAGCCGGCCGCGAAGAAGGGCGACATCAGGTTGTTGACGCCGCCGATATCGAAGGCGAGCGACGGCCAGCGGTTCTGCGATTCCACCTTCATGCCGTCGAAGACTTCCTGCACCGGCGCGCGCACGTTCGGCTGGCGGCGCGCGGCATCGCGCGAGACGTCGACCAGCGCGTTCGGCTCTTCCGCGCCGGCGGACAGGATGCCGCGCGGGCGGTGGTACTTGAAGGAACGGCCGACGAGATGCACGCCGTTGGCGAGCAGCGCGGAGGCGACGGTATCGCCTTCCAGCGCGTCGAACGTCTTTCCGTCGAAGGTGAAACGCGCCGTTCTGGCGGGCGTCAGGCGGCCCTGGCCGGCAATGCGATTAGCACCGCTCATTTCGCGGTTCCTTCCGTGGCTTCATAGGTTTCGACGGTCTTTTCGGTGGCGGGCGTGACACCCGGAATATCGGGCTTCGGCTCGCCGGCCTTGTAGCTCATGTAGAACCTGTCGCTGACCGTATCGCGCGCCGCATTGAAGAAGCGGCCGCAGCCATGGATATGGCGCCAGCGCTCGAAGATCAGGCCCTTCGGGTTGTCGCGCAGGAAGAAATAATCCTCGAACGCCTCGTCGGTGATGTCGGCGATGTCGGTCGGCCGGGCGATGTGCGCATCGCCACCGTGGCGGAATTCGAGCTCCGAGCGCTCTTCCTCGCAGTAGGGGCAGTAGATCAGCAGCATTTTATCCTACCTGTTTAAAGCTCTGGTCCCGACACGAACGTGCCGGGAGCCTGGTCGCAAAGTCGCTGGCCCATGGTGACGAAGGGAGCAATCCGGTGCACGAGCTGCTCGACATTGTCGTAAGGGGCCAGAATGTCGTTCATTCCCAAATTGACGATGCTCATCGCAAAGACGTTCATGTCGAGGTTGAAGGCACGGTTCATGTCCGTTTCATCGGGAATGAAATAGACCGCCCGATTGCCCAGCACTTTCGTGCACCCCAGCATCCCGCCCCTGGCGACGAAGGGCCATTCCGCTTCGCCCGCCGCCCTCTGGATCTTCTGGAACCGGAAATCCCCCGCTTCGGGGATAATGTCTCCGGCGTGAACGGCGCCAGCCGTCATCAGAAGTCCAGCAAGCAGCGCGCCGTTCATCAGTGGGCGACGGCCGCCGCCGCCGCCTCGTCGATGAGGCGGCCGGTGCGGAAGCGGTCGAGCGTCAGGCCGGCCGCCAGCTTGTGCGGCTCGCCCTTCGCGATGAGATGGGCGAAGAGATGGGCCGAACCCGGCGTCGCCTTGAAGCCGCCGGTACCCCAGCCGCAATTGACGAAGAGGTTCGGAACCGGCGTCACGCCCTGGATCGCCGAGCGGTCCGGCGTGTTGTCGGTGATGCCGCCCCACTGGCGCATCATCTTGACGCGGCGGAACATCGGGAAGAGCTCGCAGATGGCATCCAGCGTATGCGTGATGATCTGGAGGCCGCCGGTCTGGGAGTAGGAATTGTACTGGTCCGTGCCCGCGCCGATGACGAGTTCGCCCTTGTCCGACTGCGAGATATAGGCATGCACCGAATTGGACATGACAACGCAGGGGAAGATCGGCTTCATCGGCTCGGAAACCAGCGCCTGCAGCGGCACGGAATGCAGCGGCAGCTTCACGTCGGCCATCGACAGGATGACCGAGTTGTGGCCGGAGGCCGAAACCGCGATCTTCCTGGCGCCGATGAAGCCCTTGGAGGTCTCCACGCCCGTCACCGCGCCGTCAGGCCCGCGGCGGATGCCCTTGACCTCACAGTTCTGGATGATGTGCACGCCGCGATCCGACGCCGCGCGGGCATAGCCCCAGGCGACGGCATCGTGGCGGGCCGTGCCGCCGCGGCGCTGGAGGGCCGCGCCGTTGATCGGGTAGCGGGCCGTGGCGGAGATGTCGAGGACCGGCACGAAGTCCTTCGCCTGCTGCGGCGTCAGCCATTCGTTGTCGATGCCGTAGAGACGGTTGGCGTGGACGTGCCGCTGGAAGGACTGCTTGTCGTGCACATTGTGCGACAGCATCATGACGCCGCGCGGCGAATACATGACGTTGTAGTTGAGGTCCTGGCTGAGGCCTTCCCAGAGCTTCAGCGAGTGCTCGTAGATGTCCATGCTCTCGTCATAGAGATAGTTCGAGCGGATGATGGTCGTGTTGCGGCCGGTATTGCCGCCGCCGAGCCAGCCCTTCTCGATCACCGCCACATTGGTGATGCCGTGCTCCTTGGCGAGATAGTAGGCAGCGCCCAGGCCGTGGCCGCCGCCGCCGACGATGATCACGTCGTATTCCTTGCGCGGCTCGGGCGAGGTCCACTGCGCCTCCCATCCCTTGTGGCCGCGCATCGCCTCGCGGGCGACGGCGAAAACCGAATATTTGCGCATTACCCAGGTCCTCGATGTCTCGCCGGCCTCGCCGGCTGTTTCCTGTTGCACTACAAAGCAAATCCTGACGCCGGACGCCGTATCCTTTGCGACGCGTTCAGGCGCACCTTGTACCACATGCGACATGCCCCGCCGGGGGCTTCGCAAAGGTTTTACCGGTCATCCCCGTAAAATCCCCGATAATCGCGGCTGGGAAGACTGGACTTCTGCCAGGCATTCTGGTATCCGACCCCCCAATCGTCAGCCTTCCGGGCTGCGCGAACGTCACTTATTTGCCTGACGACCTCAAGGAATCGCCGGGCTTGCAACTAACCAAAGGAACGGGATTCTCGTGCAGGTACTTGTCCGCGACAACAACGTTGATCAGGCTCTCCGCGCTCTCAAGAAGAAGATGCAGCGCGAAGGTATTTTCCGTGAAATGAAGATGCGCGACTATTACGAGAAGCCGTCGCAGAAGCGTGCGCGTGAAAAGGCCGAAGCCGTTCGTCGCGTTCGCAAGCTGGCCCGCAAGCGCGCCCAGCGCGAAGGCCTCATCGGCGGCCGTCCTGGCGCCCGCTGATCGGTCGTCTTTTCGACGTTTTCGGATGCAAGACCGGGCGGGGGCGATGAATTCGCCGCCGCCTTTTTTGACATGACCTGAAGAATTTCACCCTTGTGAAACGCTTCCCGTGCAATTCCGGGCGCACCCGCTACGCACCCTTTCCGGAATTGCCTTTCAAGGCCGTAGCGTATTCTTCGCGCATGATGCGCGATGAAGCCCATTTTGAGGATTCGCACTTGGACATGGCTGCAGCATCTACCGGGTTCCCGACCGATCGTCTCTCTTCCTCGTCCGTGCGCATTCGCCGCTCCCTGTCGGCCGCCGTCGCGGCCGCCTCGCTCGCCCTCGTGCTTGCCGGCTGCCAGTCGACCGCGACATCGACGGACGTCCTGAAGGTCGAGCGCGCGCAGGGTTCGCAGGAGAACATCGCATCGCTTTCGGCGGTGATCGCCGCAAACCCGCAGGATCCGGAAGGCTACAACGTGCGCGGTTCGGCCTATGGCCGCGCCGGCGAGTACCGCCGGGCGATGGACGACTTCAACCGCGCCATCGAGCTCAACCCGCGCTTCTACCAGGCCTACGCCAACCGCGCGCTCGTCCAGCGCAGCATGGGCCGGCAGGCGGAAGCGGCGTCCGACTACAACACCGCGCTCCAGCTCAACGCGAACTATGATGTCGCCTATATCGGCCGCGGCAATCTCTATCGCCAGGCCGGCCGTCTCGACGACGCCTTCCGCGACTTCAACCGCGCCATCCAGCTCGACACGACCGATCCGCGCGCCTATCACAACCGCGGCCTGATCTACCAGTCGCGCCGCCAGCACGACAAGGCCATCGAGGACTTCTCGAAGGCCATCTCGCTCTCACCGAACTCGGCCGAGCCCTATAACGGCCGCGGCATCTCCTACGCCGCGCTCGGCGACGACGACAACGCGTTTTCGGATTTCAACACCGCCATCAACCTTGACGGCAAGCTGGCCGAATCCTGGGCCAACCAGGCGCTCATCTACGAGCGCCGCGGCGACATGGCCAAGGCCGCCCGCTCCTATTCGCAGGCGCTTCGTCTCGACCCGAACTACAAGCCGGCCAAGGACGGCCTCGCCCGCACCCGCGGCGCGGCCAATACCGCAAAGCCCGCCTGAGCGTCACCCGCGTGATCGCACGCGGGCGCTACTGCGCCCGCACGCCCACCTTGAAGGGCTCCGGCGTCAGGTCGGGGCAGAGCACCGACACCTTCCGCGTCTCGCCGCGCGGAAGATGGGCGACCGTGCCGCACATCTTCACGCCGCCCTGCTCTATCCACACGTCCACGATCCCGCTGCGGCTCTCGGCCTTCAGCAGCGCATCCACACGGTAGCCGTCCACGAAGGCGGCCTCGACGACCTGCACGGCATCCGGCTCGGCCGTATAGCGCAGGACGAAGGACACGATCGGCAGGACGGCGAGGAGGAGGAGCAGAAGCTCCGCTTTCAGTTCGGCGATTTTCATTGCGGGCCACGATAAGGAACGTTTTTGTTGATTGTTCCTTTTCGATGGCGCAAGCTCGAATTCTACTTGTTACCCACGCAATCAGCCGTCCAATTTCGCAAATATATCCCTTCAAATATCCCCGCTCGAAAACGTTCGTTTATGTTGGAAAAAGCAACATGGAACGGAAGGCAGCGCATGACGAAGAAGATCGGTTATCTGCGGGTGAGCACGGTCGACCAGAATCCCGACCGGCAGATCGAAGGGCTGAGGGACCTCTGCGACGAGCTTCACGTCGAGACGCTCTCGGCGGTGAGCCGCCGCCGGCCGGTCTACGAGGCGGTCACCGCCGGCCTTCAGGCCGGCGACCTCCTCGTCATCTGGGACCTCGACCGCGCCTATCGCTCGGCGAGGGACGCGCTGGCCGAGCTGGACGCCCTCCAGCAGCGGGGCATCCACTTCCATATCGCCAAGCTCAGCATCGACACGACGACGCCGACCGGCCGTTTCCTCTACACGGTCATGGGCGGGCTGGCGGAATTCGAGCGGCTGACCCTGTCGCAGCGCACCCGCGAGGGGCTTCTTGCCGCCCGCAAGCGCGGCTCCCGCCTCGGCCGCCCGCCCAAGCTCGACGACCGGCAGCTCCGCCTCGCCCGCGAACGACTCAGCCACGGCGAAACCATCACCGCCCTCGCCCGCACCTTCGGCGTCGCCCCCTGGACGATGACCCGGGCATTGCGGCGGGGGGAAGCCTGCCGGTGAAGTGAAGATCCTCCGCCTGCCGGCATTCCCCCCGCAAAGGGGGAAAAAGCGGGAGGCTTGCTCATCATGCAAAATGGAAAGTAGACGGAGCGACAGTTCAAGTCCTCCCCCTCGTGGGGAGGGATTTAGGGAGGGGTCTTCCCGTAACGCCCGGCTTCGCGGGGCCGCCCCCTCTGCCTGCCGGCATCTCCCCCACAAGGGGAGAAAGCGGGAGGCGTGCTCATCGTTCAAAATGGAATAGCACGGCAAGCCCCTCCCCCTTGTGGGGAGGGGTTGGGGAGGGGTCCTGCCCTCAGTGGTTCATCGCCTTGACGATGTCCTCGGTCATCTTCTTGGCGTCGCCCAGCAGCATCATCGTGCCGTCCTTGTAGAACAGCGTGTTGTCGATGCCGGCATAGCCGGAGCCGAGGGAGCGCTTGACGAAGAGGCAGGTCTTGGCCTTGTCGACGTCGAGGATCGGCATGCCGTAGATCGGCGAGGACTTGTCGTCGCGCGCCGCCGGGTTCGTCACGTCGTTGGCGCCGATGACATAGGCGACGTCGGCCTGGGCGAATTCCGAGTTGATGTCCTCCAGCTCGAACACCTCGTCATACGGCACGTTCGCCTCGGCCAGCAGCACGTTCATGTGGCCGGGCATGCGGCCGGCGACCGGGTGGATCGCGTATTTCACCTCGACGCCCTGCTCCTTGAGCTTGTCGGCAAGCTCGCGCAGCGCGTGCTGGGCCTGCGCCACCGCCATGCCGTAGCCCGGCACGATGATGACCTTGGAGGCGTTCGCCATCAGGAAGGCCGCATCGTCCGCCGAGCCCTGCTTGACCGTGCGCTGGACGCCGTCGTCCGCCGCTGCCGCCGTCTCGCCGCCGAAGCCGCCGAGGATGACGGAGATGAACGAGCGGTTCATGCCCTTGCACATGATGTAGGAGAGGATCGCGCCCGAGGAGCCGACCAGCGCGCCGGTGATGATCAGTGCGAGGTTGCCGAGCGTGAAGCCGATGCCGGCCGCCGCCCAGCCCGAATAGGAATTGAGCATCGACACGACGACGGGCATGTCCGCCCCGCCGATCGGCACGATCAGCAGCACGCCGAGCGCCAGCGCCAGGATGACGATCAGCCAGAAGTCGAAATGGCTTTCCGACAGCGCCAGGCCGACGATGAAGACGACGATCGCCGCAAGCAGCACGATGTTGATGACATGGCGGTAGGGCAGCATGATCGGCTTGCCGGACATGCGCCCGTCGAGCTTCAGGAAGGCGATGATCGAGCCGGTGAAGGTGATCGCGCCGATGGCCGCGCCGAGCGCCATCTCGACGAGCGCCTGGCCATGGATGAAACCGACCTCGCCGATGCCGAACGACACGGGCGAATAGAGCGCGGCGGCGGCGACCAGCACGGCGGCAAGGCCGACCAGCGAGTGGAAGCCGGCGACGAGCTGCGGCATCGACGTCATCGGGATCGAGCGGGCGATATAGGCGCCGGCGCCCCCGCCGATGGCAAGGCCGAGCACGATGAGCACGAGGCCGCCGAAGGAGGGCGTCGCCAGCAGCAGCGTCGTGCCGATGGCGATGCCCATGCCGACCATGCCGAGCATGTTGCCGCGCCGGCTGGTCGTCGGATGCGACAGGCCGCGCAGCGCCATGATGAAGAGCACGCCGGAGACGAGATAGAGGAAGGCTGCGAAGTTTGCGTTCATCGGGCCGCCCTCACTTCTCTTTTTTCTTGTACATCGCCAGCATGCGCTGGGTGACGAGGAAGCCGCCGAAGATGTTGACGGAGGCGAGGATCAGCGCCACGAAACCAAAACCCGTGGCAACACCCGAGAGCGAGATGCCGACGGCGAGCAGCGCGCCGACGACGATGACCGATGAGATCGCATTGGTGACGGCCATCAGCGGCGTGTGCAGCGCCGGCGTCACCGACCAGACGACATAGTAGCCGACGAAGATCGACAGCACGAAGATCGCCAGGCGGAAGACGAAGGGATCGATCGCCCCGCCGGAAACGCCATGCGCCACGGCGCCGGCCGCATCGGGTACATATTCGGAGGCGGTGCGCACAGCCTCCACGGCGCGTTCGAGATCGGTCAGCGCCTTGTCGAGAAGTTCGTTCGCCATCACTTGCCCTCCCCTTCATGAACGGCGCCGCCGAAGTTCGGATGCACCACGGCCCCGCCATGGGTCAGCATCGTCGCCTTGACGAGTTCGTCCTCGGCATTGACCGAGACCGTCTTGGTTTCCTTGTCGACCATGGTCTCCAGGAAGGTGAGAAGGTTCCTGGCATAGAGCGCCGAGGCGGAGGCCGGAATGCGGCCCGGCACGTTGAGATAGCCGATGACCCTGACGCCCTCGACCTCGACGACCTTGCCCGGTTCCGAGCCCTCGATATTGCCGCCGCGCTCGACCGCGAGGTCGACGGCGACGGAGCCGGTCTTCATGGCGGCCAGCATCTGGCGCGTCACGAGGCGCGGCGCCGGCCGGCCGGGGATCAGCGCCGTCGTGATGACGATGTCCTGCTTGGCGATGTGGTCGGCGACGAGCGCCGCCTGCTTGGCCTGGTATTCCTTCGACATTTCCTTGGCATAGCCGCCGGCGGTCTCGGCGGCCTTGAACTCGTCGTCCTCGACGGCGATGAACTTGGCGCCGAGCGAGGCGACCTGCTCCTTGGCGGCGGGGCGCACGTCCGTCGCGGAGACGGCGGCGCCGAGGCGGCGGGCCGTGGCGATGGCCTGCAGGCCCGCGACGCCCGCGCCCATGACGAAGACCTTGGCGGCCGGAACGGTGCCGGCGGCGGTCATCATCATCGGCATGGCGCGGTCGAATTCATGGGCGGCGTCGATGACGGCCTGGTAGCCGGCAAGGTTGGCCTGCGAGGAGAGGATGTCCATCGACTGGGCGCGCGTGATGCGCGGCATCAGCTCCATGGCGAAGGCGGTGAGCCCGGCCCGCGCCATTTCGGCGATGGCGGCCTCGTTGCCGTAGGGATCCATGGTGGCGATGACGATCGCGCCGGGCTTGTAGCCGGCGATCTCCGAAGCGGTCGGTCGGCGCACCTTGAGCACGACATCGGCCGTCTTCGCCTCTTCCTTTCCGGCGATGCGGGCGCCGGCGGCCTCATAGTCCGCATCGAGGATGCGCGAGGCAAGGCCCGCGCCGGCCTCGACCACGACGTCAAGCCCGAGGGCCTTCATTTTCTTGACGGTATCAACGGATCCGGCAACGCGGCCTTCGGCCGGGTCGCTTTCCCGCGCGACAAAAACACACTGACTCAAACCGTGGTCCTCCCCCCGAGACTGGCCGTGTTGGATCACGGCGCCGGATGACGCCGCGGCAAACCGCGAATGCGGCTTTTCAGATCAACGCAGCAGGAAGTAGCCGACGACGTTGAGGATGATGAACAGCAGGACGCCGCTGAAGAAACCGGCGCTGGTGAAGAAGCCTGCGGCCATGGCGATCAGGAGCGCAACGCAGAACAGCGTGCCGTACTTGGCCGCATTGAGGAAGAAGTTGTAGGTCTTCTCGTGCTCGGGATAATCCATCGGAGCGCCGAGTTCGACCGGTCCGTTATGATGTTCAGCCATTGTCACCTTCTCCTAAGCAGCCGCACCCGCCAGCCGGAAAGCCCCACCCGATGAGCGCCTAAAACAGGCCGGCCCCGAAACGGCCGGCGATTCCCTCAAGCGCGAAAGCGCGCGTCTTTCTGGCCATACACAATGGATCGGCAAAGCGCAACGGCAAGGCGCGCCCGCGTTTCGCACCTGCATCGTTTCCGAAACGAAACGGGCCGGTTTCGTTGGAAACCGGCCCGTCATGCGACATTGAAACGCAAGCCCTAACCTGCGTAGGCATTGCCGGAAAGCTGGATCCGCCGATGGGATTCGGCAAGGCGGGCGGTCGGGCGCACCGTCAGCGGGCTGAACGGCATCTCCTCGCCGCGGGCAAACAGCATGCGCCGCTCGAACGGCTCCGACTGGAAGAAGGGAAAGCGCGCATAGAGCGAGGAGCGCACGTCCTTGCAGCGCGTCGCCATCAGCATCAGGTCGATGATGAACTTGCCCTGGTTGCTCTTGGGCGAGGCGACGAAATCGCCGTCGAAGACGCGCCGGTAGAAGGCCGCATGCGCCGGCTTGACCATCTGCAGGACGCGGTCGGCGTCGAAATAGTCCGCCGCCATCGTGGCAAGGCGCAGCGTCAGATACGGGATCGCCGGCATCTCGCTCCAGATTTCCGGATCGGCGGCAAGCCGGACCGGATCGATCAGCGACATGCCCGCATCGAGGAAAGCCTTGATCTCGTCCGGGAAAACCTTGCCCGACGAGGTGACGCGATGGTCCGGCGTCACATGGTGCAGGCGCACCGTCGAGATCAGCCGCTCCTCATGGTAGACGCCGAAGACATAGGCCTGGCTGTCGAAATCGACCTCGTCGATGAGAAGATGCGAATCTTCCGCAAGATGCATCACGCTGCCGGCCTTGTAGGCCTTGTAGCGGACGCGCGCGACGTCCTCCATGTCCTCGCTCGTTTCGACCCGGCGGTACTCCACCCTGTCGAGCAGCCCGAGAAGCTTTTCGGAAAAGCGACCGTTCGCCATTTCCATATTGGCCATTGCCCATATCCCCGATCGAAAAAGCCGGCCGCACCCGCCGCCGACTCCATAATCACCGATATAGGACAATTTGTGTAAAATACCATTCATTAACCTTAATAAATGGTTAACGCTAATTTCGAATAAGCTGATACATCATGTCGAATTACGTATCATCGGGATCGTCAGGCGACGCGGCGGCCGCGGCGGCGCGGCTCGTCCGGATTGTCGCCGAGGCTTTCGTAGCGGTCGCGCAGCGCGTCAGGCGACATCGGTGCGGCGAAGACATAGCCCTGCACCAGGTCGGCGCAATGGTACTTGTTGATGAGGGCGAGCTGCTCCTGCGTCTCGACGCCTTCGATGACGATGCGAAGGCCGAGTTCGCGCGAGAGGTTCACGGTGCCGCGCAGCAGCTTGAAGCGGCGCGGGTCCTCGCCGATATTGCGCACGAAGGACCGGTCGATCTTGATGACGTCGAGCGGAAGCTGGTCGAGATAGCTGAGGCTGGAATAGCCCGTGCCGAAGTCGTCGATGGCGATGGTGATGCCGCGGGCGCGCAGTTCCTGCAGGATCGCCTGCACCTTGACCGGCTCCTCCATCAGGCAGCTTTCGGTGACTTCGAGATGCAGGCGGTGCGGCTCCAGGTCCGCCTTGGCCAGCGCTTCGGCCACCACGTCGATGATGCCGGTGCCGCGCAGGTCCTGGACGGAAAGATTGACGGAGACGCCCATATGCGCCGGCCACGTCGCGCAGTCGGCGCAGGCGCGGTTGATCATGAAGCGCGTGATCTCGGAGACGATCCCCATCTCCTCGGCGATCTGGATGAAGACGTTCGGCGCCACCGGCCCGCGCTCGGGATGCGTCCAGCGCGACAGCGCCTCGCAGCACTCGATGCGCGATCCGTCCGGCACGAACATCGGCTGGTAGGCGACCGAGAGCGCGTCGCCGGCAAGCGCCTCGCGCAGGTCGTCCTTGAGCTTCTGGCGATCCACGTAGCGCGCATCCATCTCCCGTTCGAAGATGGTGACGCTGCCCTTGGCGCGCGATTTGGTCTCGAACAGGGCAAGGTCCGCGCGGATCTGCATTTCCTCCAGCCGGAAATCGTCGCTCGCCACGGTCACGCAGCCCGCGCTGAACGAGACGAAGAACGTCGTTCCGTCGACCTCGTAATTGCCGCGCAACTGTTCGTGGAAGCGGCGCATGCGGGTCTCGAGGTCCCGCCTGTTCGCCTCGTTCGGGAAGAACAGCAGGAACTCGTCGCCCATCAGGTGGCCGGCGATCTCCCGCTCGCCGGCAAGCCGGCGCAGCCGTTCGGCGATGGTGCAGAGCAGCCGGTCGCCGGTGACGTGGCCCTTCATGTCGTTGACATGCTTGAAGTCGTCGACGTCGAGCACCATGAAGCCGACCATGCCGGGCTTCCTGCGCTCGGCCAGCGCCTCCTGCACGAGATCGGCGAAATAGGTGCGGTTCGGCAGGCCGGTGAGGCTGTCGTAGCGCACCATGTGCAGGATCTTCTTTTCCGCCCGCACGCGCGCCGTCACGTCTTCGAAGATGAGCACGGCGCCGCCGTTCTCGCGCGGCGCGGCGGTGAATTCCAGATAGAGCCCGTCCGTCACCTGCACGAGCGCCCGCGAGCGCTCGCCTTTCAGGAGCTCGTCGAGCTGGCGCAGGATCGTCCGGCTCTGCTCGGCGTTGAAGAAGGTGTTGCGCACGCCGAAGCGCAGCACCACGTCGAGATGGCAATCCTTCAGCCGGTCCTGGTTGCCGAGATGCAGGAGTTCGCAGGCGCGCCGGTTGGCAACGAGGATGCGGTGGTCCGCATCCAGCATGAACAGGCCGTGCGGCATGTTGTTGAGCGCCGTGTCGAAGCGGTCGGCGATGGTCGCAAGTTCGCGGGCGGCAAGGACATTCTCGTAGAGAAAGGTGCGCACGCCGTTCGCCATGGTCCGCGTGGTAATGGCGAACGGCAGGACGAGGGAGGCGAGCACGGCGTGGTAGAAGTCCTGCAGGCCGAGAAAGCCGACGACGATCGGAAAGCAGGCGGAGAACACCATGTAGTTGACCGCCCGCGGCGAACCGTAGTTGCGGCCGACGACCGAGACCATGGTGGCGAACGTCACCGAAAGGCAGGCGATCTCCGCAAAGCTGTCGCGGCTGACCATCAGGCTGTAGCAGCAGGCCGTGCCGAGCGCGAGCGTCGTGCCGACGGCGCCGAGATTGTACCAGTTCTCCCAGTAGCGGATGCCCTCCATGCCGAGCGAGGCCTTGTCCGCACGGTCGAAGCGGCGCATCCCGCGCGCGCGCAGCGACCAGATGAGGATGACAAGCGCGCTCCAGGCGAGGAAGAATGGATCGTCGGTCTTGGCGTAGACGAAGGAGAACGTGATGACATGCGAAATCATGCCCACGAAAAGGGTCTGGCGGTTCCCATACAGCGAGCTGACGAACGACAGATAGACATCAGCCGGCAGTGTGTTTTGACCCTTATCCTTCATGGACTCGGCACTCCCTATGACGTTCGAGGGTTACCGGCCAAAATTTAATGAATGATTTCGGGAAATTACCTAATAAAAAGGGAGGGTGGCGGCACTATTGCACGTGCATTCAACCATGAGAAGATACATTCAACTCAATATTGCAGGAAAAAGCCTTTTCGCGCAAGTCACTCAACCTGACATATGCCAATCGCGCAACTTCCTTTCCTGTACAGGACAGAGTATTGCGCATGCCAGCGCAAGAAAAAAGCCGCGCTGCAAATGAGGATTGCAATCGCGTGGTTAACAACCTGCATCAGGAAACACCGTGAAAACTGGTCAGCGCCGTGCCGGCGCGCCGGATGCCATGCCCCCCCGGGCCGGCGGTTCCGTCGTCATTTCGCCGGAAAGGGGGAATTGACTGATGCCGGTTTTGATAGCAAATCCTCTTTTGGTATTTCATTCTCCGGAGCCCACCATGTCCAAACCCGTCGTCGCCATTCCCGCCGATATCAGGGAAATCGAAGGCAACGTCTGGCAGGCCACCCCGAACCAGTATGTGCGCGCCGCCGTGAAGGGCGCGGGCGTGACCGTCTTCCTCGTCCCGGCGCTGGAAGCCGACAACGATTTCGACGGCATCCTCGACCGGGTGGACGGGCTTCTGGTCAGCGGCTCGCGCACCAACGTCCATCCCTCCCTCTACGGCAAGCAAGCCACCGAGGCGGAAGGCCCCTACGACACGGCGCGCGACTCGACCAGCCTGCCGCTCATCCGGCGGGCGCTCGAGCGCGGCATCCCGCTCCTGGCCATCTGCCGCGGCATCCAGGAGCTCAACGTGGTGCTCGGCGGCACGCTCGCCAACGAGATCCAGGAACAGCCCGGCATGTGGGATCACCGCAAGCCGGATACCCCGGTGCTCGACGTCGCCTACGGCATCCGCCAGAAGGTGATCGTCAAGGAAGGGAGCTGCCTTGCGGGCGTCATCGGCGCCGGCGAGGTGCAGGTGAACTCCCTCCACCGCCAGGCCATCTCCGAGATGGCGCCGCGCCTTGCCGTGGAAGCCGTCGCCGAGGACGGCACGATCGAGGCCGTCTCGGTCATCGGCGCGAAGGCCTTCGCCGTCGGCGTGCAGTGGCATCCGGAATACTGGGTCGGCTCCGACCAGCCCTCCAACAGGCTCTTCGCCGCATTCGGCGAGGCCGTGCGGGAGTATGCCGCCGTCAGGCAGGGCATGGTTCACCGGACGGCGGCGGAATAGGCCGTCAGTCGGCGGACATCATCGTGATCAGGGCGTCGGCGGGTTCCACCGCCTCGTAGGCGAAACCGTCGCCATCGACGACGGTAAGGATCGACTCGCCCCGCGCGTCGGCGACGACGGCCGTGCCGTCGCCGTTGTTCGTCCAGGTCCGCGCCTTGGAAAGGCCGGGCCAGACGGCGTCGCAGTCTGCGCCGGCCTCGAAACGCGCGCTGCGGCTCGAAATGGGGCTGCCACGCTCGGCAAGGCAGGCCGTGTTCGCCACCGCGTTCGAGATCGTGTAGCTGTGCCCCGCGGCCCGGGCCGGAATGGAGCCCGAGACGATGGGATCGATGCCGGGCGCCTGCGTCCGGTAGCTCCAAAGACCGAAGGAAACGGCACCGGCCAGAACGGCAATCGTCAGCATCTTCATCGGGCTCTCCTTCATCGCGGTTCGACGCAGGAATTATGCGCCCGCAAGCTTGCGGAATGGTTAACGAAGGCTTTCCGTCCCCTACCCCGTTTTTCGCGTAAAGGGCGTTTCCGGCACCGGCGTCAACGCGGCGCCCCGGCCGAACCAGGAAAAGAGATTGTCCACCACGAGATCGGCCATGGCATCGCGCGTCACGACCGAGGCGGAGGCGACATGCGGCAGCAGCGTGGCGTTCGGCTGAGCGAGCAGCGCCTCCGGCACGTTCGGCTCGTCGTAGAACACGTCGAGGCCCGCGGCGGCGATCACGCCATCCTCCAGCGCCGCGGCCAGCGCCGCCTCGTCCACCGTCCAGCCGCGCCCGACATTGATCAGCACGCCGTTTGCCCCGAGCGCCCGCAGGATCGCCGCGTCGATCGTCCTGTGCGTCTCCGGCGTTTTCGGCACGATGGCGATCAGGATATCGACGGCCTCGGCGAGCGCCGTCAGGGACGGATGGTAGGCATAGGGCACGCCCTCGTGCGGCCGGCGCGTGTGATAGGCGATCTCGATGCCGAAGCCTTTCAGCCGCTCGGCGATGGCAAGGCCGATGCGGCCGAGGCCATAGATGCCGGCCTTGCGCCCGCGCAGGCTGAGCGGCGTCAGCGGGAAGGCGCCCTCGCGCGTCCAGCGCCCCTCGCGCAGCCACGCCTCCGCCTGCGGCAGGCGGCGCACGGTGTTGATGAGGAGCCCGATGGCGGTATCCGCCACCTCGTCGTTCAGCACGTCCGGCGTGTTGGTGACGGCGATGCCACGCCCGGCGGCGGCCTGCGCGTCGATGCCGTCATAGCCGACGCCGAAGCTCGCGATGATCTCCAGCGAAGGCAGATGCTCGATCATCGCAGCGCCGAAGCTGCCCGAAACGGCAACGCCCGAAATGCTCGCCGCCTCGGAGCGGGCGAGAAGGGAGGGATCCGCCCGGTCGATGCGCACGACGTCGAAGCCCTCCCTCAGACGATCGAGCACCCGCTCGCGGATCGGGCCGGGCACGAGAATGCGTGTCTTCGACGCCATGGCGAAAACCTCCTTCTGCGACAGCCGCCTCAGCCTTCGGGATGCGGCTTCAGCGGTCCGGTCGATTGCCGGATGCGCATTTCCGGCTTGATGAGATGGATGCCGTCAGGCTCGTGGCTGCCGGAGAGCTTGTCGAGCAGCGCGCGGGCGGCGTTGCGCCCGACCTCCGACTGGCCGTTCCAGACCGTGGTGAGGGCGGGCGTCGCGATCGCCGCCTCCTCCAGGTCGTCATAGCCGGTGACGGAGACGTCGCGGCCGGGCACGAGGCCGGCACGGGCGATGCCGTTCATCAGGCCGATGGCCACGAGGTCGTTCCAGCAGACGGCCGCCGTCGGCTTCTGCGGCAGCGAGAGGAAATGCACCGCCGCCTCGAAGCCGCCCTGCTTGGTGCGGGGGCCCGGGATGCGAAGGCCGGGATCGACCTCGATATTGGCCTTGCGCAGCGCGTTGACATAGCCCTGGTAGCGGTCGCGCCCGGTGGACGTCTGGTCCGTGCCGCCCACCATGGCGATGGTGCGGTGGCCGAGGCCGATCAGGTGGTTGGTGGCGAGCGAGATGCCGTAGCTGTCGTCGCCGCGGAAGATCGGCACGTCGAGGCCGTCGATGGAGCGCGCGATCAGGATCGCCGGCATGCCGTTGTCCTCGGCAAGCTGGATGTCCTCCGGCGGCGTGCCGATGGCCGGCGACATGATCACCCCGTCGCCGCCGAGCTGCAGCAGCGTCTCGACGAAATTGCGCTGCTTCTCGACCGAATCGTAGTGGTTTGAGAGGATGAAGGTCTGCCGGTCGCGGTCGAGCTCGCTCTCGATGGCCTTCAGGATTTCCGCATAGAACGGATTCATGATGTCGTGCACGACGACGCCGATGATGCCCGAGCGGGAGGTGCGAAGGCTCGCTGCGCGGCGGTTGTAGATATAGCCGAGCGCGCGTGCCTGTTCCTTGATCCGGTCCCGCGTCGTAGCGGCGACAAGAGGACTGTCTCTCAGCGCAAGCGATACCGTCGCCGTGGAAACGCCGAGCGTCTCCGCGATGGTAGAAAGCTTGATTTTCTGTGCCACGACCCCTCCCCAAGAACGCGCAGCAACGCGGCTTTAAAACCGTTTATTTAAACAGTTTAAATGTCCTCGGCAACCGCCTTTTCACCCCGCGTGTCCGGCATGGCGGCATGCAGGTTCTCGTCCATGGCGCGCAGCAGCTTGAGGAGATGGCGCACGTCCTTTTCGCTGAAGCCGTCGGCCGCCTGCCGCTCGCTGAGGCGGCCCGCCTCGGTGATGCGGTCGATGGACGCGCGGCCGGCCTCGGTGAGATGCACGACGGTCAGCCGTCCATCGGTTTCGTCCGGCCTGCGCTCGACGAAGCCCTGCGCCTCCAGGCGGCCGATGGTGCGCGTCATGGTCGGCGCCTTGACGCCGAGCCGGGCAGCCAGCGCGCCGGCCGTCAGACCGCCCTCTTCGGCGAGCGCGAGGATCACGCCATCCTGCCCTGCATAAAGGCCGGTCGCCAGGAGATTGCGGGAAAGCACCGTGCGCATCGAGCGCGCCGCATTCACGACGGCGGTGGCAAGGCCCGTGCCCGAGACATCCTCGTGCGATTTCTTCTTCTTGGCCTTCTTGCCGTCCTTGCCGTCCTTGTGCTTCTTGCCCATGCATCGCCTCCTGCACCGCCCTTGCATCGCGGGCGCGGCCTTGTATGACAGAGGAAGAAGGCTGGCGGCAAGTAAGGATCGGAGAGACACCATGGCGCATCCCAGGACGCGATGGACCGAAAACGACCCCATGCTGGCGCCGGAAGACCGCGCGGACTGGATCGCGGTCCTGCCGCTCGGCGCCCATGAGGGCCACGGCCCGCACCTGCCGCTGGAAACGGACACATTGATCGCCGAGGGCATCGCCGACAGGCTGATGGCCGCGCTGCCGCCGCACCTGCCCGTCACCGTCCTGCCCGCAGAGCCGGTGGGCTACTCGCCCGAGCATCTCGACGTGCCGGGCACCCGCTCGCTCGGCTATGGCGAGGCGGTGGAGCGCTGGCTGCGCATCGCCGAGGACCTCCACCGCTTCGGCATCCGCAAGCTCGTGCTGCTCAACGCCCATGGCGGCAATTCACCCTTGATGACCATCGTCGCGACCGAGGCGCGCATCCGGCTCGACATGCTCGTCGTCGCCACCGCCTGGACGCGCTTCGGCCAGCCGGAGGGCTGGATTTCGCCGGAAAACAAGGCCATCGACATCCACGGCGGAGACATAGAAACCTCCGTCATGCTCGCCCTCCACCCCGAGCTGGTCCGCATGGACAAGGCCGAGCGCTTCGGCTCGCGCCAGGCGGAGTTCGCCGCGCGCTTTGCGCATCTGCGCGCCTATGGTCCGCATGCCTTTGGCTGGAAGATGTCCGACCTCAACCCGAAGGGTGCGGCCGGCGATGCCGCCGCCGCGACGGCGGAAAAGGGAGAGCAACTCATCGCCCATGCCGTTCGCGGCCTCGTCGCCCTCCTCGAGGACGTCGCCGCCTTCGACGCGGATGCGCTCCGCTGACCGCGAAACGTCGCGTCCGGGATTTGCGCTGGCCCTTGCGATCTCCTATATCAGTCGCCGACCGGACGCTTGGCGTCCCCGTACCCGTTCGAGGTTCCCATGACCGAAACAGCCCTTCCCAAGCCCATTCCCGTCACCGTGCTCACCGGTTATCTCGGCGCCGGCAAGACGACGCTGCTGAACCGCATCCTCACCGACAACCACGGCAAGAAATATGCCGTCATCGTCAACGAGTTCGGCGAGATCGGCATCGACAACGACCTGATCGTCGAGTCGGACGAGGAAATCTACGAAATGAACAACGGCTGCATCTGCTGCACCGTGCGCGGCGACCTGATCCGCGTGGTGGAAGGCCTGATGCGCCGCCCCGGCCGCTTCGACGCCATCATCGTCGAGACCACCGGCCTTGCCGATCCGGTACCGGTCGCCCAGACCTTCTTCATGGACGACGACGTGCGCCAGAAGACCGAGCTCGACGCCGTGGTGGCCCTCGTCGACGCCAAGCACCTGCCGCTGCGCCTGAAGGACAGCCGCGAGGCCGAGGACCAGATCGCCTTTGCCGACGTCGTGCTGATCAACAAGACCGACCTCGTGAGCCCCGAAGAACTCGCCCGGGTCGAGGCCACGGTGCGCGCCATCAACCCGTCCGCCCGCATCCACCGCACGACCCGCTCGGAGATCGACCTCACCAAGGTTCTCGACCAGGGTGCGTTCAACCTGGAACGCGCGCTGGAGAACGATCCGCATTTCCTCGACCACGATCACCCGGACCATGTCTGCGGCCCCGATTGCGGCCATGACCATCATCACCATGATCACGACCACGATCACCACCATCATGATCATGATCATGATCACGACCATCACCACCACGACCATGGCCACCATCACCACGACCACGGCGTCTCGCCGATCCATGACGTGACGGTGCAGTCGATCTCGCTGCGCGGCGGCGAGATGAACCCCGAGCGCTTCTTCCCCTGGATCCAGAAGATCACACAGACGGACGGCCCGAACATCCTGCGCCTCAAGGGCATCATCGCCTTTGCCGGCGATGACGAGCGCTATGTCGTGCAGGGCGTGCACATGATCGTCGAGGGCGACCACCAGCGCGCCTGGAAGGATGGCGAGACGCGCGAAAGCCGCCTCGTCTTCATCGGCCGCGATCTCGACCGCGAGAAGATCGAGCGCACGTTCAAGGCCTGCGAGGCGCAGAAAGCATGATGCCGGAAAGCGTGAAGGAAAAGACCCGATAATGCCGACAGTCGCGCCTCTCGATCTCGACGGCCACGTCATTGCGGCCGCCTTCCTCGGCGACGTGCCGTTCTTCGCCACCGCCTCCGGCGCCATCCACCGCCTCGACCAGGGCGAGAAGGTCACCGAGGCGCATGACGGCCTGCTCGCCTGCGTGCGCGACGAGGCGAACGACACGCTGATAACAGGCGGCGAGGACGGCAAGGTGCTGCGCATCGCCGCCGACGGCAGCGCGACGCTTCTGGCCGAAGTGCCGCGCAAGTGGATCTCCGTCGTCGCCGCCGGTCCGCAGGGCGCCGTCGGCTTCGCGGAAGGCCGCACCGCGCGCGTTCGCCTTGCCGACGGCACGATCAGGGAATTCACCGAGGGCCGCTCGGTCGAGGGCATCGCGTTTGCGCCGAAGGGCCTGCGCATCGGCGCCGCCCGCTACAACGGCGCATCGCTGCACTGGGTCGCCATGGCCGCCCCGCCGGTCGATCTCGAATGGAAGGGCGCGCATACCGGCATCACCTTCTCGCCGGACGGCCGCTTCGTCGTCACCAGCATGCAGGAAAACGCCCTGCACGGCTGGAAGCTCGATGCCAAGCCCGGCGCCGAGACCCGCCACATGCGCATGACCGGCTATCCGGCCAAGGTGAAGTCGCTCTCCTGGTCCGCCAAGGGCAAGTGGCTCGCCTCCTCCGGCGCACCCGCCGCCATCGTCTGGCCCTTCTCGGCCAAGGACGGCCCGATGGGCAAGCCGCCGCTGGAACTCGGCACCCGCGCCGACGTCATGGTGACTTCCGTCGCCTGCCATCCGGGCGAGGACGTCGTCGCCATCGGCTATTCCGACGGCATGGTGCTCGCCGCCCGCTTCGCCGACAGCCGCGAAGTGCTGCTGCGCCGGCCCGGCAAGGGCGCCGTCACCTCCATGGCCTGGAGCCGCAACGGCAAGCTCCTCGCCTTCGCCAGCGACGCCGGCGATTGCGGGCTGATCGATCTCGCCGGCTGAACCCATGCGAAAACCCGGGAGAGCAAGCTCTCCCGGGCCTACTGGCCGCAGGGGCAGGGCGGGAAGGTGCGGTCAGTGTTTGCGGGACTTGCAGCCGCAGTCGCTGCCGCCGAGGATGCCGAGGGCATTGCCGTTCAGGATGCCGGACAGCGTGCCATTGAGATTGTTGCTCAGCACGCCGTTCAGAACCTTGTTGCCGTCGTTGTCGCTGAGGACGTTACCGACGCCGATGCTGGGGGCGATCACGATGCCGCCGGTCTTGGTCTTGTTGCCGCTGAGGATGCCGAGGCCGAGCAGGCCGCCGGCCGAAGCCTGGCCGGCGCCGGCAAGGGCGATGACGGTTGCGATGGCGATGGCGATGATGCGGGTCTTGTTCATGCTCTCTCTCCTTTGGTTGCACACCTCTTGGATGCACAATCAAGGGTAATATGAACTTCGATTTACTCAACCCGATTTCCCAATCATAGCAAATAGTTAACCATAATAAAGACAAGTTTAACGAATCCCTACCGGACACAACTCCAGGTGATTTAGTTTGCATTTGTCAGGTTAAAATCAACCAATGAGGGAATTTTTAACCATGCAACCCTAGGATTCCGTTTCAGAAACGGACAGGGGCAAATTCCGATGGGCTTGTTTCGCGGCCTCCTTTGTGCGGTTTTCGTAGCCGCCTTCTGCAACCCGGCAAACGCCGACTCAACCATCGATTACAGCGTCGGTGGCGGCTGGACCGGGAACGTCTTCAGGGATCCGTCCGCTCTTTCCTCTCCATTCACCGAGGCCAAGCTCTCCCTGCGTGGCAGCCTGGCGCTGGAGGACTCCGAATTCGCCTACGGGCTGAATGCGAGCGCCAGGCGCCTCGCCCGCTACCGTTTCGCCGACGAGCGGCGGGTCGGCGTCGAATTCGGCCTCGACCGCGATCTGGGCGAGGCGGTGAAGCTCACCCTCAGGGGCGGCATCGAGCACCGGCAGGAAGGCGACCTCTTCCTCGCCCTGCCGGGGCTCTTGATCGGCTACCGGAAGGCCGAGGTCGCCGCCGCCGCCAGCGCCGGGATCACCGTGGAGCACGCAGGCGGCAAGAGCCGTCTTGTCGCCGCCCTGTCCAGCCTGCACCGGGGAAAGGCACGCTTCACCCTGCCCGCCCTTCCGCACACCCGGCTCGAAGCGGACAACCGGCTGCTCGATCTCACCGGCGGCCATATCCGCCCGCTTCTCGGCGGCGAGGCGGGCATTACGCTGCAATACCGCACGAACCGCATTCCGGCCGGCCAGCAGCATCCGCTCGACCGCTTCCCGGCAGAGACCTTGCGCGGTTCCCTGGCCTATGGACGCGCCTTCGGCGACGGCATCACGCTGATGGCGGAGGCAGGCATCGTGCGCGTCGGCAGCCCCGAGCTCGGCCTGACGGTCGGCCGCACCCGGCCCTTCCTGAAGGCGGAACTCGCCATCCCGCTCCCTCGGGACACCGTTTTCAAGGCGAAGTTCGGGCGCGACATACAGCTCGCCGACATCGACGACCCGCTTGGCGAGGACGTGCGCACCGCAGGCCTGTCGCTGGAAACGGCGCTGACGGAACGGCTGAAGCTCGCCCTCGCCTACGAGCAGGCCCGCAGCGACTGGCTTTATTACGATTATCGCACGCGCACGACCGCGACGACCGCGACCCTCACCTATACGCTCGCAAAGGGTGCCGCCGCGGCGCTGGAATACAGCCACCTCGTGCGCCGCGAAACGGACAAGGCCGCCGGCTTCAGGGTCGACGGCCTTGCGATGCGGTTTTCGGGATCGTTCTGAGCGATCACCATTCGAGTTCGAGATGCGGCCTGCCGTTGGAGGTCTTCTCGGTCGTCCGCCCCGTCTCGTCGACGGTGCACGTCACGCGGTGGCGGAAGGCCGAGAAGCTTTCGAAGGTGACCACGTCCACCGGCTCGTCGAAACGCAGGGTCATGCGGTAGCGGCCGGGCTGGCTCGTCACCGCCTGCACGCCCAGCACCTCGGCATCGAACGGCTGGCCAAGATAATGACCGCGCACGCGCGCGCCCAGCATCCAGGGATCGAAGGGCGGCCGGTTGCCGACGGCCGCATGCAGCGTGTTCCAGTCGCGAAAGCCGTATTGCGCGGCGATGAGCTCGAGCGCGCGGGAATGGGAAATGTCCTGCCCCTCGGCGGAAAAGCGCGCGCGCAGCCGCCTTGCCTGGTCCTTCAGGGCATCGAGGGAGGGTAGTGGCGTCGATGATGGACGCATGTCGGAACTCCAGTCGTGGCATGCGTCGTTTCGGAGGGGGCCCGCATTGCCACCGGTTCGCATGCGTGATGCTGGAAGACCGATCGATTCTGGAGAGACTTCACCAAAGCTTGCGCTCGCGGACGGCAGGGGCTCTCACCCTCCGCCTGTACATAGGATGTCGCGGCCGGAGTGTCAAATCCCCGGCCGCGTTGATGGATAAGCCTGGAAACCCGCCTCAGTGAAGCAGGTCCTTCCCCTGCTCAGAAGCGGTAGGTCACGCCCGTGCCGATCAGCCAGGGATTGAGCTTGGCCTTGCCGGTGAGGGGCGCACCGCCCATATTGACCTTCCACTCCGGTTCGAGGAACAGCTTCTTCACGTCGAAGTTCATGCCCCAGTGGTCGTCCAGCATGTAGTCGAAGCCCACCTGAAGCGCCGCACCCAGCGTATTCTTCACGTCGAGGTCCGTGAAAGCGCCGGAACCGGACTGGTGGTAGAACAGCGAGTAGTTCACGCCCGCGCCGACATAGGGCTTGAAGGCGCCGAGATCGGTGAAATGATATTGCAGCGTCAATGTCGGCGGCAGCAGCCAGGTCTTGCCCACCTTGCCGAGGCCGGCAATCGAGCCGTCGGCCGTCACATTCGCATAGGTCGTACCGAGAATGAGTTCGGCGGCGATATTGTCCGTGAAGAAGTAGGAGATGTCGAGTTCCGGCACCACCGTATCCGAGAAGGACAGGTCGGATCCGGGTATCCCGTCGACGAAGCCGCTGTTCTCGGTTATCACGCCGAGGCCGCGCACGCGGATCTGCCACGGGCTCTTCGCCGCGACGTCGATCGTCGCCTCCGGCGGCGCCATGCGTTCGGCGAGGTCAGCCGCGTGCAGCGGGCTTGCGATAGCGGCCAGGCTGAGGGCGGCGGCGCCCAGCATGCCCATACCCATATTCTTCATGTCGTCTCTCCATCAGTCACGACTCTTCTTTGCGGCGTGACTATGAAGCGGCCGGAAGGCCTAACCATTTGAGATGAATCAAATGAAGGCTTGACGAACTCCAACTATCGCCGGAATTTGCGCGAGTGTTGAAATTTCTCCAATGATAACAATGATAAAAATCAAATTCCCATTGGATCATCCCGCCCTCAGGCCGCCTTGCGCAGCCCCGCGGAAAGGCGCCGGCCGCTCGCGACGAGGACGCCCGCCGCGCCGCCCAGCCAGCTGTCCTTCAGCTCCAGTCCCAGGAAGCGGCGACGCTCGAATGGGCCGGGCATGACGAGGTGCCGCGCCTTCTCGGCAAAGAAGCCGAAGCGCTCGTAGTATTCGGGATCGCCGACGAGCAGCACCGCGCCGTGGCCGCGGCTGCGCGCCTCGGTGATCGCCGCGCGCATCAGCGCCCCGCCGATCCCCTTGCCCTCGTGTGCGCAATCGACGGCAAGCGGGCCGAGCAGCAGCGCCGGAACGGCATTGCCATCGGCATCGACGCCCGCCTCGACATCCCACAGGCGCACCGTGCCGATGACATGGCCATCCGCATCGCGCGCGACAAGGGCGAGGCCCTCGGCCGGCAGGCGGCCCCGACGCAGCTTTTCGGAGGACTTGCGGAAGCGCCCCTCGCCCATGACGCGGTCGAGCAGGCGCTCGCGCGCGACGATGTCGCCGGCGTTTTCCCGGTCGATGGTGAAGGCGGCATGCGCGAAAAACGCACGCACAGAATCAAGAACAGTGGCCATCTCCGGGCCTCCCGCACTCAAAACCGATTCAGACGGTATCCAGAATGAATTGTGAAGCTGGCGCTCCCGCAGGGACGGGAGCGCCCGGTCGTCAGATGACGTAGGCCTTGAGCGGCTCGAAGCCGTTGAAGGCGACGGCCGAGTAGGTCGTCGTGTAGGCGCCGGTGCCTTCGATCAGAACCTCGTCGCCGATCGAAAGGGTGATCGGCAGCGGGTACATGTTCTTCTCGTACATCACGTCGGCCGAATCGCAGGTCGGGCCGGCGAGCACGCAGGGCTCCATCTCGTCCTGGTCGCGCCCGGTGCGGATCGGGTAGCGGATCGCCTCGTCCATGGTTTCGGCAAGGCCGCCGAACTTGCCGATATCGAGGAAGACCCAGCGGTGGTTATCGTTGTCCGACTTCTTCGAGACGAGGACGACTTCCGCCTTGATCACGCCCGCATTGCCGACCATGCCGCGGCCCGGCTCGATGATGGTTTCCGGGATGTGGTTGCCGAAGTGCTTCTTGAGCGCACCGAAGATCGCCTGGCCATAGGCTTCGGCCGACGGCACGTCGCGCAGGTACTTCGTCGGGAAGCCGCCGCCCATATTGACCATCTTCAATTCGATGCCCTGCTTGGCAAGCTGCACGAAGACGCGCTTGGCATCGGCAAGGGCCGAATCCCAGGCGTCGAGCTTCGTCATCTGCGAGCCGACATGGAACGAGACGCCGTAGGACGTGAGGCCGAGCTGGTGCGCGTAGACGAGCACGTCGACGGCCATCTGCGGCACGCAGCCGAACTTGCGCGACAGCGGCCATTCGGCGCCCTCGCCATCGGTCAGGACGCGGCAGAAGACGCGCGCGCCGGGGGCGGCACGGGAGATCTTCTCGACTTCCTCATGGCTGTCGACGGCGAAGAGCGAGACGCCGAGCGCATGCGCGCGGGCGACGTCGCGTTCCTTCTTGATCGTGTTGCCGAAGGAGATGCGCGAGGCGGTCGCGCCGGCATCGAGCGCCATTTCGATCTCGGCGACGGACGCGCAATCGAAGTTGGAGCCCATGGAGGCGAGCAGGCGCAGGATTTCCGGCGCCGGGTTGGCCTTCACGGCATAGTAGATGGCGCTGTCGGGCAGCGCGTGGCGGAAGGCCTTGAAGTTGTCGCGCACGACATCGAGGTCGACCACGAGGCACGGGCCGTCGGGACGTCGGGTGTTCAGGAAGTCGATAATACGTGCAGAAGCCATCTCGGTATTCCCCATATCCAGGTTTCTCCGGGAAAACCCCGGAGGACAAAGGGCAGATGCGGCAACGCTCTGGAACCAGCCGGTGGAGACCCCGGAACCAAGCATGCGCAAATGCGCGAACGGTGAACCGAAGCCCGCCTAGGCTTCAATTCGGCTTTGTCTGCCATGGATTGGCGGGAGAACCCGACCGCACGTCCGGCAATGAAGGTGTGCCTCTTCAGTAACCCCGGCTGTTGGAAAGCCGGCAGACACCAGAAAGGCCCGCACCGTCGTTGCTTCAAGATGTCCTCGCATTTCCCGGTTGGCCGGAATAGCGACTGGAGCGGTTAGGTCCAGGTACCTTACCGATGATCCTCACCAAATCGAGGGTCGGCGGACACCCACAGGCACGTGCGACTTTGGGCAAGCGCGGAGATAGGAAGAATCGCTGTCGTAATCAAGAGTTTTTTGCGGGTTGCTATTGAAAATATTGTTACAGCCACGACATTCGCCGGACTGGTTTTCAAAGATCGTTTATAAAACACCGGCCGCCGCTCTCTGGCCGGAGGCCCGCCTCCCTTCGCACCGTCCGCGAGACGAAGCGGCGGATAGCCAAGTGGGGATACATGGATACATTGACCCGAATCCGGGCCTTCATCGACGTCATCGACGCCGAAGGCTTTTCCGCAGCATCCCGCAAGACCGGCCGTTCCAAGGCGCTGCTGTCCAAATATGTGCGGGAGCTGGAGGACGAGCTGGGCACGCTGCTTCTCAACCGCACCACCCGCCAGTTCTCGATGACCGAGGCCGGCCACACTTATTACCGCACCGCCTCCGACATTCTGAAGGAGATAGACAACCTCGCCGATCTCGTGCGTGAGAAGAACACGGACCTGCGCGGCAAGCTGAAGGTCTCCGCCCCGCGCACCTTCGTCGATGCCGATATCGGCCAGTCGCTGATCGATTTCGGCCGCGAGCATCCCGAGCTTTCGCTGGAGATCGTCTCGGACGACCGCTTCGTCGACCTGGTCGAGGAAGGCTTCGATGTCGCGATCCGCATCACACGGCTGGAGGATTCGGCCCTCATCGCCCGCAAGCTCGGCGATTTCTTCCTGAAGATCTGCGTAACGGAGGAGTTCATCGAGCGCGTCGGCCCGATCAACCACCCAAGCGACCTTGCCCGCCTGCCCTGCATCATCGACACGAACGGCAAGTCGCACAGCAACTGGCGCTTCGTCGACGAGAAGGGCGCGGGCTTTTCCGTGCCGGTCGGCGGCCATATCGAGGTGAACAGCCCGACGGCCGCGGTGCGCGCGGCGGCAAGCGGCCTCGGTGTGGCGCAGGTGCCGGCCTTCATCGCCCGCCCATGCCTCGATTCGGGGCGCATCGTCTCGATCCTCGAGGATTACCTTCCGACCGACCGCGGCATCTATGCGATCTACCCGCACCGGCGCTACCTGCCGGCCAAGGTGCGCACCTTCGTCGATTTCCTGCACGCCTGGTTCCGCCGCAATCCCGGCATCGAGGCATGACAGGTCCCAATTCCGACCCATTTGCGGTACATTGATCCGGCCGATTCACGCCGCCCGGGAGGTTTGAAAACCCATGCGATTCCTTCCTCTTCTCGTCGCCGGGGGGGCTCTCCTCGCCCCGGTGGCCGCCCTTGCCCATCCGCATGTCTTCGCCGAGGCGCGGCTGGAGGTGGTGGGGAACGAGGAAGGCACGATCAGCGAATTGCGCAACGTCTGGCGTTTCGACGAGATGTTCTCCGCAAGCGTCGTCATGGATTTCGACAGCAACAGCAACGGCCAGCTCGACCCGGACGAACTGGCCGAGGTCGGCAAGACCGTGCTCGAGTCGCTGGAGGAATTCAGCTACTACACGACGATCACCGAGGACGGCAAAGCGGTGAAGGTCTCCAAGCCCGACGTCATCAATGTCGACTTCAAGGACGGCCAGCTCCTGATGTTCTTCACCGTCAAGCCGGGCGAGGTCATGCCGCTCAAGGGCAAGCTCACCTTCGGCGTCTACGATCCCACCATGTATGCCTCGATGGACTTCGCCTCGGACGGCGACCTCGTCACCATCGGCGACAAACTCAACGCCTGCAAGCACGAGGTCGTACGCCCGGATCCCGACGAGGTGCTCTCCCAGAACCAGAGCAGCCTGACGGAAGCCTTCTTCAACGACCCGGCCGGCACCGACATGTCCAGACTCTTCGCCACCCGCCTGGAGGTCACATGCTGACCCGTGGCCGCGCGCTTGCGCTCATCACCCTGACGCTCGCCGTCGCGGCGACCGCGACCCTCGCCCACGCCCAGTCCCCGCTCGGCATCGGCTCGGCGGAACCCGGCTTCAACACGACCGGCGCCTTCGGCGGCCTCTTCGCCTGGATCAACGCACAGCAGCAGGGTTTCTACCGGCTGATGACGGGCGCGCTGAAGGACATGCGCGAAAACCCGTGGGCGGCCACGACGCTGGCCGGCCTTTCCTTCGCCTATGGTGTCTTCCATGCCGCCGGCCCCGGCCACGGCAAGGCCGTCATCTCCTCCTACATGCTGGCGAACGAGGTGGAACTGAAGCGGGGCGTCGCCCTGTCCTTCCTCTCCTCCATCCTGCAGGGCATCGTCGCCATCCTGCTGGTCGGGGCGGCCTATCTCTTCCTGCGCGGCACGACGGTCTCCATGACGGACGCGACGCGGGCGCTGGAGACCGGCAGCTACGCCCTCATCGCCCTGTTCGGCGCCTGGCTCCTCCTCCGCAAGCTGCGTCCCGCCCGCCGCCCCTCGGCGCTCGGCGCGATGGCGGTCGAGGTCCACGATCACCATCATCACGATCACGCGCACCACCACCATGCCGGCGAGGTCTGCGCGACCTGCGGCCATGCCCATGCGCCGGATCCCTCGCTGCTTAAGGGCGAGCGCTTCGCGCTGCGCGAGGCATGGTCCGCCATCGTCGCCGTCGGACTGCGCCCCTGCTCCGGCGCGCTCATCGTGTTGAGCTTTGCGCTGCTGAACGGCCTCTATCTCGGCGGCGTTCTCGCCGTGCTCGCCATGTCGATCGGCACGGCCATCACCGTCTCGATTCTCGCCACGCTCGCCGTCACCGCCAAGGGCGCGGCCGTACGCTTCGCCGGCAACGGCTCTGCCGCCGTGCGCGTCGGCACCGCTATCGAGATCGGCGGCGCGGCCCTGGTGATGATCCTGGGATTGCTCCTGCTCGGCGCCTCGCTGCAGGGCTGAGCGCGGACGCGCTAGTTGCCGCGGCTGCGCTGGTAGCGCGCCCTGAGCCAGAACACGAGGAAGAAGCCGAGCACCAGCAGCGTGCCGAAGACGCCAGCCAGCCACGGCGAGACATCGCCGAGCGCGATCATGACGCGCGGCAGGAAATAGAACGCGATGCCCGTGCCGAGCAGGATGAAAAGCGCCGCAAGCGCCGCCGACTTGCCCGTGCCGTCCCCGCTCATGCCGCGCCCGCCCTGGCGATCTCGGCGCGGATGTCCTCCAGCCTGCGCTTCTGCCGTCCCTCGGCGTCGAAATTCTCCGGCAGCAGCCAGGCATCGAACGCCCTGGCGACGACGGGCCATTCGCTGTCGATGATCGAGAACCAGGCGGTATCGCGGTTCTCGCCCTTGGAGAGCATGTGCTGGCGGAAGACGCCTTCGAAGGTGAAGCCGAGACGGGCGGCGGTGCGCTTGCTGGCCTCGTTGCCGTTGTGGCACTTCCACTCGTAGCGGCGATAGCCGAGATCCTCGAAGACGTGCTTGGCGAGCAGATATTGCGCCTCGGTGGAGAGCGGCGAGCGGGACATGCCGCCGCCATGGGCGATGCCGCCGATCTCGACGACGCCGTTGGCCGGGTCAGGCCGCATGTAATGCGCCATGCCGACCGGCTTGCCGCTCGCCTTGTCGACGATGACCTCGCGCACCCAGCCCGACCGGATCACCGCCTCGGACCACGCATCGAAATCCTCGATGCCTCCAAAATCGGCCTGCGCGAAGTAGCGCAGCAGCGGGTTGATGCCCATGCCGCCGAAGGCGTCCCAGAGCGCCTGAAGGTGCTTCGCGCGGTCATAAGGCTCCAGGCGCACAGTGCGTCCTTCGAGCGTCACCGGCGCCGGCGGCGGGCAACCTTTCCAGTCCTTGAGATCGCGCATGAAAATCCTCCTTCGGTCTTGCCGAAGGGATAGAGCAGCGGGCAGGCCGAGGCAATGCGGAAAACGGGGAGCGGCGTTCGGCCGCTTCCCCGGCTGATGTCAGACCGTGGCGGCCGAAACCGTCGCCTCGATATGGTCGACCAGCGCATCGGCAAGGCCGAGGCGGCCGGCGAGCAGGTCGAGATAGCCACGCTCGGCGCGCGACTTGGGCTCGATGGCAAGGCGCGAGGCGGTATAGAGCTCGACGCGCTGCTCCTCGCTCCTCGCCGCCGCGACGATGGCGTCGAGATCGACCGGGCTGGCAAGCTCGTCCTCGAGGAATTTCGCGGCGTCCTCGCCGAGACCCGAGACCTTCAGCTTGTCCAGGATGCGGGCGCGCTCGGCATCGTCGATATGGCCGTCGGCGCGCGAGGCGGCGATCATGGCGCGCACGAGAACGAGGGCGAAATCCGTGCTGACGGCATCCGGATGGAAGCCGGAATCGACGGGCGGCGGCAGCAGCTCGGGCGTGCCGGCCTCGGCGGTTTCGACCGGGTTCTGGCCGTCGCGATAGTTCTTGTAGGCCTGGTAGCCGAGGCCGGCGATGGCGGCAAGGCTGCCGAGCTTCAGCGCCGAGCCCGCGACCTTGCGGCCGCCGTCCGTGCCGAGCAGGACGCCGGCGATCGCGACGGTGGCAAGCGGATTGTCCTTGGCAAGCTGGGTGACCTGGCCGGCGCGGTCGCGCACGGTTCCGCCCGCGCCGGGCACCTGCGAACCGAGGAACTGGTCGAGCAACTTCTTGGCGTCAAACATGGGCGGTCTCCGTTTCTCCAGTCACGGCAAGGGCCGGCTGCAAGGCAAGATAGGAATGCCCCTTCCAAATTACAAACGCATAACGGGCGGCCAATGGCCGCCCGTCTGAAATTGCCTTGAACCTGTCCCTGCCACGGGGATCGGCCCCGAGGATCAGCCTTTGAGGGCCGCAGCTTCGGCGGCGAGCTTCTCGATGCCCGCCCAGTCCCCTTTGGCCACAAGCTCCTTCGGCGCGACCCAGGAGCCGCCGACGCACACGACGTTCGGCAGCGAGAGGTAGTCGCGGGCATTCGACAGGGAAATGCCGCCCGTCGGGCAGAACAGCGTGCCGGCAAGCGGCGAGGAAAGCGACTTGAGGTAGGCCGCGCCGCCCGCCTGTTCGGCCGGGAAGAACTTCATGACCTGGTAGCCCTCCTCGCGAAGGCCCATGACCTCGCTGGCGGTGGCCGCACCGGGCAGCAGCGGGATTTCGGAATCCGCCGCGGCGTCGATCAGTTCCTGCGTCGTGCCGGGGCTGACGATGAACTGCGACCCCGCCTCGACGGCCGCCTCGTACTGCGCGGCGTTGAGGATCGTGCCGGCACCGGCGACGGCGCCCTCGACCTCGTTGGCGACCGCGCGGATGGCCTCCAGCGCGGCGGTCGTGCGCAGCGTGATCTCGATCGCCTTCAGCCCGCCCGCGACCAGCGCGCGCGCCAGCGGAACCGCCGTCTTGACGTCGTCGACGACCAGCACCGGCACCACCGGCTGAAGCTTCAGGACGGAAAGCAGCTTGGCGTTTTTCGCGCTCATGGGACCACCTTTTTAAAACGATTGAATTGAAAGCGGCATATCGCGTCCGCGACGTTCTGTCGAGCCTAAAGCATGATTCATGGCCTTGTCATGACACACTTATCGTGTAGTCTTCCCCTCGCCCAAGCCCATCTCCAACAGCGAAAGCGAGCCGATGGCTAAAGAGATCGAGCGGAAGTTCCTGGTGTCGGGCCAGCGATGGCGCACCTTCGCGGATGACGGCATCGCCATAAGGCAGGCCTATATCGTCGCCCAGGAAGACCGGTCGCTCCGGGTCCGCATCTATGGCGACGGGCGCGCGCGCATCACGCTGAAAGTCGGCCACACCGCGCTGGTGCGCGACGAATACGAATTCGACATCGATCGCGACGAGGCCGAGGACATGCTGCGCCACGCGGTCGGCAACGTCATCGAGAAGGTGCGCTACCGGGTGCCGCACGAGGGCCATGTCTGGGAAGTCGACGTCTATGGCGGCGTGCACCGCGGCCTCGTGATCGCCGAGGTGGAACTGTCCTCGATCCACGACGAGCCGGCCATGCCCAACTGGGTGGGCCGCGAGGTGACGGGCGAAAGCCGGTATTCCAACCAGGCGATGGCGCTCGGCATCAGCAACGGCGCGAGCCTGCGCCAGCTCGCCTGAGCCGGTACACCACGCCGCATTGCCTGGAACGCGGCGAAGCTGTATGTGGCGGCCATGACAAACGAGATCTCTTCGCCCGCTGAGAACGGTGGCTTCCTGGTCGCCGCGCTCTATCACTTCGTCTCCGTTCCGCGCTTTGCCGAACTGCGCGCGCCGCTTCAGGCGCTGTGCGAGGAAAACGGCGTGCGCGGTACGCTGCTGCTCGCCCACGAGGGCATCAACGGCACGATCGCCGGGCCGGACGCCGGTATCCGCGCGGTGCTTTCCTTCCTGCGCAGCCAGCCGGAATTTGCCGCGCTGAAGCACAAGGAAAGCCGCGCGGGCGACATGCCGTTCCTCCGCATGAAGGTACGGCTCAAGAAGGAGATCGTCACCATGGGCGTCGAGGACATCGACCCCAACCGCTCCGTCGGCACCTATGTCGCGCCGAAGGACTGGAACGCGCTGATCTCCGATCCGGACACGATCGTCATCGACACGCGCAACGACTACGAGACGGCGATCGGCATCTTCAAGGGCGCGATCGATCCGAACACGAAGACCTTCCGCGAATTTCCCGGCTGGGTGCGCCGGAACACCGGCCTGCACAACAAGCCGAAGATCGCCATGTACTGCACCGGCGGCATCCGCTGCGAAAAGGCGACCGCCTTCATGAAGGCCGAGGGCTTCGACGAGGTCTACCACCTCAAGGGCGGCATCCTGAAATATCTGGAGGACGTGCCGCCGGAGGAAAGCCTGTGGGAGGGCGCCTGCTTCGTCTTCGACGAGCGCGTCTCCGTCACCCATGGCCTGGAGGAAGGCGAGCACACGCTCTGCCGCGCCTGCCGCCACCCGCTGACCGCCGAGGAAATCGCCTCCCCGCTCTACGAGCCCGGCGTCTCCTGCCCGCACTGCCATGCGAGCCGCAGCGAGGAAGACCGCATGCGCTTCCGCCAGCGGCAGAAGCAGATGGACCTTGCGAAGAAGCGCGGCGAGCGTCATCTCGGGAAGTAGGCGCGAAGGGCGCCTCACCCCGGCGCCAAGCTATCCCTCGCGATGGTTCCCCCTGGGAAACTGCCCGGCAAGCGCCGCATACCAGTGGCCGCTCTTCTTCACCGTGCGCACCTGCGTCTCATAGTCGACATGGACGATGCCGAAGCGCATGCGGTAGCCTTCCGCCCATTCGAAATTGTCCATCAGGCTCCAGGCGAAATAGCCGCGCATCGGATAGCCCTCGCTTATAAGGTCCGCAGTCACGCCGAGATGATCGGCGATGTAGTCGAGGCGGGGCTGGTCATCCACAACGCCGTTTTCCACGCCCATGTTGTAGCAGGCGCCGTTCTCCGTGATGTAGCAGTCGGGCAGCGTGTAATCGGCATTGAGCTTGCGCACGAGATCGCCCATCGCGGGAGCATGGACTTCCCAGCCGATGTCCGTCCTGACGTCGCCCGCCGGCGGGGCCGGTACGGTGGCCGGGAAGTCCGAGCCTTCGGCCGGATCGTCGGCGACACGCATCGGCGTGTAATAGTTGAGGCCCCACCAGTCGAGCGGCTGGGAAATCGTCTCCATGTCGCCGGGCTCGATTTCGGGCATGCGGTGGCCAAGCGCCGACAGGAAGCGTTCGGGATACTCGCCCTTGAAGACCGGGCCGAAGAAGACGCCGTTGTGGAAATCGAAGGCCCGGTCCGCCGCCGCGCGGTCGCCCGCATCGTCGCTGCCCGGATAGATCGAATGGGCATTCAGCACGAGGCCGACGGGAAGGTCCGGCCGCTCGGCGCGGATCGCCGAAACCCCGAGGCCATGGGCGAGGTTGGTGAAATGCAGCGCATGCAGCGCCGCGTCCATGTTGCGCTCGCCCGGCGCGTGGATGCCGTAGAGATGGCTGAGCCAGACCGAGCACCATGGCTCGTTGAAGGTCGCCACCGCATCCAGCCGGTCGCCGAGGCGGGCGATGACCGTGCGGGCATAGCGCTGGAAGGCATAGGCGGTCTGCCGGGCCGTCCAGCCGCCCTCGCCCGCCAGCATCAGCGGCAGGTCCCAGTGGTAGAGCGTCGCGAAGGCCTTGATGCCACGCGCCTTCAGCCCGTCGACGAGGCGGTCGTAGAAATCCAGCCCCTTCTCGTTCACCGGCCCGGTGCCTTCGGGCACGATGCGCGGCCAGGCGATGGAGAAGCGGTAGGCCGCAACGCCGAGCGACTGGATGAGGTCGAGGTCGTCTTCCAGCCGGTTGTAGTGGTCGCAGGCGATATCGCCGTTGTGCCGGCCGTAGACCCGCCCCGGCATGTTGGAAAAGGCATCCCAGATCGACGGCTTGCGGCCATCCGCCTTTGTCGCGCCCTCGATCTGGAACGCGGCGGTCGCCACGCCGAACACGAAATCGCCGGGGAAACGGCCGGCGAGGGTCTTGGTCTCTGGGATCATTCTCTTCTCGGGTATGAAAATCAAATCTGTAACGTTGCAGTAATGCGCGCGGATGTAAAAATCAATGCGTCCGGATCGGGGCTTACCCAAAGGAGCGCCGCCCTAAATCAGAGACAGCTTAAACAAGGATTAGGTATTTCCCTGCACCATAGCTCTATTTGGCGGTGTTGGAGGCGTGGTGCAAAGGATCCCGAAACATCTCGTGCGAAAAGGCATGTTCATCGAGGCGATGGAATGCCCGAACGACGAGTTTTCCGGTCGCCGCTTCTACGTGCAATCCGACGAGATGCTGCGCGTGATCCTCGCGACATCGGCGGCCTACGCCCTGGTCAACACGCAGAAGAGCATGGTGGACGCGGGCGCGACGACGGATGCCGCATCCGGCAGGCAGGCCGAGGAGCGCAGGCGAACCCTTGAAGTCGTTTCACAGTCGGCGCACGCCCTGCGCGACGGTTTCGCGGCCGCCCGGTCCGGCCACTTCGAGGCCGAGACACTCGGACCGGTGGCCGACAATATTTCCGACCGCATCGAGGCGGACCCCGACGTCTTCCTGAAGGTCACGCGCCTGAAGACCAAGGACGAGGGCACCTATGTCCATTCGCTGGCGGTCAGCGCCCTCATGATGCGGCTTGCCCGCCTGCTCCACTATGACGAGGACGCGGTGCGCGAGCTTGGCGTGGCGGGCCTGCTGCACGATGTCGGCAAGCTCATGGTCCCGAACGCGGTCCTCAACAAGAACGGGGGCCTCGATACGGATGAAAAGCGCCTGATGCGCACCCACCCGGAGCTTGGATACCGGCTGCTGAAGGAACAGGACGGCATTTCCAGCACCATCCTCGATGTGTGCCGCCATCATCACGAAGCGCTCGACGGCAGCGGCTATCCGCTCGGCCTGAAAGCCGGCCAGATAAGCCGGGAGGTCCGCCTCGCCACCGTCTGCGACGTCTTCGAGGCCCTGACGAGCGCCCGCCCCTACAAGCGGCCGTGGGAAACGAGGGATGCACTGAACTGGATGTTCGAGCGCGGCCACCTGTTCGACAAGAAGCTGGTCATCCGCCTCGGCAGCATCTTCTCCTGAGGAAAGGGATCACCGCCGTGCCGCGGCGATCCGGCATTCGACGTCAGACCTTCACCCAGGCCCCGTTCCGCTTCGAGGACTGCACGCAGGCATCGACGAAGATCATGCCCTTGAGGCCGTCGTCGACCGTCGGATAGGTGACGGCCGGATCGACCTTCGCGCCGCTGCGCTTGGCATGGATGGCGCGTGCGGCTTCGGAATAGATGTTGGCGAAGCCTTCGAGATAACCTTCCGGGTGGCCGGACGGCACGCGGCTGACGCGGGCGGCGGCCGGGCCGGAGCCCGCACCGCCCCGCGTGATGAGGCGCTTCGGCTCACCGAATGGCGTGTACCAGAGATAGTTCGGATCGGCCTGCACCCATTCGAGGCCGCCCTTCGTGCCATAGACGCGGACCTTCAGGCCGTTCTCGTGCCCGGGCGCGACCTGGCTGCACCAGAGCGTGCCCTTGGCGCGCACCCCGTCCTTCTCCTTGAAGCGCATCATGACATGGGCGTTATCGTCCAGCCTGCGGCCCGGCACGAAGCTGTCTAGGTCGGCGGCAAGCTCCTCCAGTTCGAGGCCGGAGACGAAGCAGCCGAGATTGTAGGCATGCGTGCCGATATCGCCGGTAGAGCCGCCCGCGCCGGATTTGGTGGGGTCCGTGCGCCAGGCGGCCTGCTTCTGGCCGCTGCTCTCGATGTCCTCGGTCAGCCAGTCCTGCGGATATTCCATCTGCACGAGGCGGATCGCGCCGAGCTCGCCGTTCCGGATCATCTCCCGGGCCTGCCGGACCATGGGGTAGCCGGTGTAATTATGCGTCAGCACGAAGAGCGCGTCGCTCTCTTCCGTGAGCTTCCTCAGCTTGCGCGCGTCGGCCAGCGTCGAGGTCAGCGGCTTGTCGCAGATGACGTGGATGCCGCGCTTCAGGAATTCCTTGGCCGCCTCGTAATGCACGTGGTTGGGCGTGACGATCGCCACCGCCTCGATACCGTTCTTCAGCTTGGCCTCGCGGATCGCCATCTCCTTGAAGCTGCCATAGCTGCGCGACGGGTCGAGCCCGAGCTCGCGCGCCGACTGCTCGGCCCTCTCCGGCGAGGACGACAGCGCGCCGGCGACGAGCTCGTAGTGGTCGTCGAGCCGGGCGGCGATGCGGTGCACCCCGCCGATGAACGCGCCCGAACCGCCGCCGACCATGCCGAGCCGGATGCGGCGCTCCCGCGCCTCGCTTGCGCTTCCTTCGATTGCCATCCTGTGTTCCTCCTTAGCGTTTTTCGCGGGGCAAAGGCCCCTCATCCGGCCTGCCGGCCACCTTCTCCCCGCAAGCGGGGCGACGGAAATTTGCCGCACTGTTTTCCCAAACCTTCACCCATTGCGTGGGGCACGTCCCCTCTCCCCGCTTGCGGGGAGAGGGTTAGGGTGAGGGGCAGCCCTCAAAGCCCGAGCATGCGCCGGTTCGCCGCCTGATCCGTCCCCGCATCGGCAAAGTCGTCGAACGCCTTTTCCGTCACGCGGATGATATGCGCGTTCACGAATTCCGCCCCCTCGCGCGCGCCGTCCTCCGGGTGCTTCAGCGCGCATTCCCATTCGACCACGGCCCAGCCGGCGAAATCGTTCGCGGCCATCTTGGAGAAGACGGCGCCGAAATCGACCTGGCCGTCGCCGAGCGAGCGGAAGCGGCCGGCGCGGTTCACCCAGCTCTGGTAGCCGCCATAGACGCCCTGCCGGCCCGTCGGGTTGAACTCGGCATCCTTCACATGGAACATGCGGATGCGGTCCTTGTAGATGTCGATATTGTCGAGATAGTCGAGGCACTGAAGGACATAGTGCGAGGGGTCGTAGAGCATGCAGGCGCGGGCATGGTTGCCGGTGCGCTCCAGGAACATCTCGTAGGTGATGCCGTCGTGCAGGTCCTCGCCCGGATGGATCTCGTAGCAGATGTCGACGCCGTTCTCCTCGGCATGGTCGAGGATCGGCTTCCAGCGCTTCGCCAGTTCATCGAAGGCGGTTTCGACGAGGCCGGCGGGGCGCTGCGGCCAGGGATAGACGAAGGGCCAGGCGAGCGCGCCGGAGAAGCTGGCCATCGCATCGAGGCCGAGGTTCTTCGACGCTGTCAGCGCCAGCTTCACCTGCTCCACCGCCCATGCCTGCCGCGCCTTCGGATTGCCGCGCACTTCGGACACGGCAAAGCCGTCGAAGGCCTCGTCATAGGCGGGATGCACGGCGACGAGCTGGCCCTGCAGATGGGTGGAAAGCTCGGTGATCTCGACGCCGTTCTCCCGCGCCTTGCCGGCGAACTCGTCGCAATAGGCCCTGGATTCCGCCGCCTTCTTCAGGTCGATGAGGCGCGCGTCCCAGGTCGGCACCTGCACGCCCCTGTAGCCGATGTCGGCCGCCCATTTGGTGATCGAGTCCCAGGAATTGAACGGCGCGGCATCACCGGCGAACTGCGCGAGAAACAGGCCGGGGCCCTTGATCGTCTTCATTTCGGCTTCCTCCCATGGAGCTGGCCATGGTCGCGGCCAGTCGATGATATTTTTGCGGTACGTACCGCAGCGCGTGGAAAGCTATCGGCCTTTGGCCGGGCGGGCAATGCGGAATTATAAGAGTTGATGGAATGTGAGGGGCGGTGGTGACGCGGCACCAAGGGCGTCCGCCAAGCCAGTGCCAGTACCTCGCTCCGCCCTCTCCCCTCTCCTTCGTCATGGTCGGGCCTGACCCGACCATCCACGCCACAGCCGCGGGTGGATCCTCGGGTCAAGCCCGAGGATGACGACAGAGAGTGTGGCGTGGCCATGGACAAACCGCCCGGGTAAAAACCCGGGCGGCTCGCTTCGTCGTCAGCTCAGAACGGGGAATCCGGGAAGTAGAAGTCCTTCGCGTTGTCCTTCGTCACCAGCGTGGCGTCGATGGTGTAGACGCCGCGGACCGGGACCTGGCCGTAGAAGTTGGCGGCGGTCATTTCGAGCGCGGTGCCCACCATTGCCGGCGGATAGAGCACGTCGACCGGGATCATCTTGTCGCCGTCCATGACCTTCTTGATCATGTCCTTCGAGCCGGCGCCGGCGATGACATACTGGATGTCCGTGCGGCCGGCCTGCTCGATGGCCTGGAGAACGCCGACGGCCATGTCGTCGTCCTGGCACCATACGACGTCGATCTTTTGGTACTTCGTCAGGTAGTCCTGCATGACCTTGAAGGCGTCGTCGCGGTTCCAGTTGCCGTACTGGCGGTCGAGGACCTTGACGTTCGAGCCCTCGATGCCCTTGTCGAAACCATCCTGGCGCTGCTGGTCGATCGGGATCGCCATGCCCCTGATAACGACGACTTCGGCATCCGGCGTCGTAGTCTTGATATATTCGCCGGCCGTCTGGCCGAGGGCGAAGTTGTTGCCGGCGACGTAGAGGTCACGCACGGAATTGTCGTTGGCGCTCGGCGCACGGTCGACGAGCGCGACGAAGGTGCCCTTGCCCTTGACTTCCTTGATGGCGTTGACCAGCGGATCCGGGTCGGTCGGCAGGATGACGAGCGCGTCGATGCCCTGCGTTTCGAGGTCCTGCACGGCATTCGCCTGGCTTGCCGGATCCGGCGAGGTCTTGACGATGACGTTGAGGCCCGGATTGCGCTCCATCAGGAGCTTGGCGACGCGCTCGGCGTGGTAGACGACGCCCGCCGTCCAGCCGTGGTCGGCGGCCGGGATCGACACGCCGATCGTCACCTTCTTGTCTTCCGCATGGACGGCACCGGCGATGAGCGCCATGGCCGCGACCGTCAGGCCGAGTAGTTTCTTGCGCATGATTTTCCTCCCAAAAGCAGGTCTGACATGAATGCCGGGCGACCAGAAACCCGGTTGGTTCTACGATTTCCGCACCAGCGAACGCTGGACGAGCATCGCAATGATGATGATCGCGCCCTGGATGGCCCCGATCAGGTATTCGCTGATGAAGTTGGACAGCAGCATGATGTTGCCGACCAGTTCGAGAATGAAGGCGCCGCAGATCGTGCCCCAGACGCGCCCCGCCCCGCCCTTCAGCGCCGTGCCGCCGACGACGACGGCGGTAATGGCCTGCAATTCCCACAGGATGCCGGTGGTGGCCGAGGTGGAGCCGAGGCGCGGCACGTAGAGCAGCACGGCGATGGCGACGCACAGGCCCTGGATGACGAAGGCGATGGTGCGCACGCGGTTGACCGGGATGCCGGAATAGCGCGCCACGTCGCTGTTCGAGCCGACCGCCACGACATGGCGGCCGTAGCGCGTGCGATAGAGGATGAAGGCGGCGATGGCGGTGACGACGAGGATGATGACGATCGGCACCGGCACGCCGAAGATGTAGCCGAAATAGGCGGGGCGATACATCGCCTGCAATTCCGGCTCGCGCAGCGTGATGGCGCCGCCCTGCGACAGCCAGGTGGTGAGGCCGCGATAGATGCCCATCGTGCCGAGCGTTGCGATGAAAGGCTCGATCCTGCCGACCGTGGTGATGAGGCCGTTGGCAAGTCCGCAGGCCGCGCCGATGACGATCGTGAGCGCCATGGCGGCGGCGAGCATCAGGCCAGGATCGGCGATGACGCCGGAATTCATGAAGAGAATCATGATCGAGGCGACGAAGGCGACCATGGAGCCGACAGAGAGATCGAGGTCGCCGGAGGAGATGACGAAGGTGGCGCCGACCGCGATGATCGCGATGAAGGCGCTGCGCGTCGCGACATTGGCGAGGTTGTTGAGCCCGATGAAATTGGGGTTCACCAGCGCGCCGACGATGAGCAGCAGCGCGAGCGCAGCGAAGGGCGCGACGGCCCTCAGGTCCACATCCCGCCAGCTTCGGCCCCGCGGCTTGGTTTCGACTGCGTCTTCCGTCATGTTCGTCCCCGACGTGAATTTGTTGTGCTGGCGGCGATCAGGCCGCGGTCTTTTTCTTCAGGCCCGCCGAATAGCGCATGATCTCCTGCTCGGAGATCTCCTCGCCTTCGAGAATGCCGACGATCCGCCCTTCCCGCATGACGGCGACGCGCGTGCACAGGCCGATGATCTCCGGCATCTCCGAGGAGACGACGACGATCGACTTGCCGTCGCGGGCGAGCGCCGAGATGAAATGGTAGATCTGCTGCTTGGTGCCGACATCGATGCCGCGCGTCGGCTCGTCGATGATGATGACGTCCGGCTCGGTCTCCATGACCTTTGCGAGCAACAGCTTCTGCTGGTTGCCGCCCGACATGCGCCCGGCGACGACGCGCCCGTCGCGCACGCGGATATCGAAACGCCGGCGGGCGCGCTCCAGCGCGGCGGCCTCGCTCTTCGGGCTCAGATAGCCATACTTGCCATGCTGCTCCAGCGATTGCAGCGTAAGGTTCGCCGTCATGCGCGAGTTCAGCAGCAGGCCCTTGTGCTTGCGGTCCTTGGTCATGTAGGCGATGCCGACCCGGTTGGCGGCATGGACGTCGCCGCCCGGCACGCTCTCGCCGCGCACCCTGACCTCGCCGGCCGAACGCGACCGCAGCCCCGCGACGGCTTCCATCAGCTCTGTACGGCCAGAGCCGATCAGGCCGGAAAAGCCGAGGATCTCGCCCTTGCGCACCTCGAAGCTCGCATCCTTGACGTAATGCGTGGAAAGCCCCTCGACCGACAGCGTCACCTCTTCGTCGACGCTCGGCTCCTGCTTGGCGGGATAAAGGCTGGACAACTCGCGGCCGACCATGAGCTGGGCGATGGATTCGCCATCGAGAATGCTGGTCGGCGCCGTCTTCACCCATTGCCCGTCGCGCAGCACCGTGACGCGGTCGGTGAGTTCCATCACCTCGTCCAGCTTGTGCGAAACGAAGACGAAGGACGTGCCCTTTTCGCGCAATTTGCGCACCTGGCGGAAGAGGTAGTTGGTCTCCTCGCGGGAGAGGACGGCCGTCGGCTCGTCCATGAAGATGATGCGCGCATCGCGGCTGATGGCCTTCGCGATCTCCACCATCTGCTTGTCGGCGATGGAGAGCGAGCTGATCAGGGCATTCTCATCGACATGGGAGCCGAGCTGGTCGAGCACCCGGCGCGTCTCGGCGCGCATGAACTTGCGGTCGAGCACGCCGTAGCGCGTGACCTCGCGCCCGAGGAACAGGCTCTCGGTGACGGTGAGATGTTCGGCGAGGTTGAATTCCTGGTGGATGATGACGATGCCGAGCGCTTCGGCCTGCCCGTTCGGCGGCAGCTTCACCGGCTGCCCGTCCAGCAGGATCTCGCCGGAGGTCGGCTGCTCGAAACCGGAGAGGATCTTGACCAGCGTCGACTTGCCGGCGCCGTTCTCGCCCATGAGCGCATGGATCTCACCGGCACGAAGCTCGAAATTGACGCTGAACAGCACCTGCACGCCACTGAAAGACTTGCTGATGCGACGCGCGGCAAGGACGACGGGAGCCCCGTCGGCAGCGTCCGGATTCATCGATTTCCTCCCTGCGGCTCCTCGACCGCTTGACGATGATGTAAACCTTTACACAGATCATGTAAAGGTTTACATCACTGGATATCGAGAATTTTCACCAAGCGTCGTTTGACCCTCGGGCCAGTCTGTGTAGTGTCCCCGCAAGTCTTTTGATCATCGCCGTTCCGGACGCCGTTTTTCGCCTTTCCGGACCTGCGACCGCCAAGTGAGAAACAGTTTGTCGTCGTCCAGTCCCGCCACGATCGAGGATGTCGCGCGCATCGCGCAGGTCTCGATCGCGACCGTCTCGCGGGCGATCCACACCCCGGAGAAGGTGGCGAATTCGACGCGGCTGAAGGTCAACCAGGCGATCGCCATCACCGGCTACACGACCAATGCCATGGCGCGCAGCCTGCGCCTTGGCCGGTCGAACATGATCCTGGTCGTGGCGCCCGATATCGGCGACCCGAACTTCTCCAATATCCTCGTCGGCCTTGAGAACGAGGCGCGCGCGCATGGCTACGGCATCCTGATCGGCCATACGCAGAACGATCCACAGCGCGGGCTGGAATACCTGAAGTTCCTGAATTCCAACCAGGCGGCCGGGCTGATCCTCTTCACCGGCATTCTGCCCTTCGGCCACCAGTCGATGACGGCGCGCCTGCCGCCGTGCGTCGGCGTTTTCGAGCCGGTCTACAAGGGCGGCATCCCCTATGTCGGCGTCGACGACACCGAGGGCGCGCGCAAGGCCGTGGACCTTTTGATCGCCGAGGGCCACCGCAAGATCGCCTTCATCGGCGATTCGCGCACCCGCCTTGCCTACAGCCGCCGCCGGCAGGGCTATGACGAGGGGCTGGACGCGGCCGGCGTGCCGCCGGGCGAACGCATCGTGCTGGAGGGAGACGGTACCATCGAGAGCGGGCGCCTCGCGCTCGAACAGCTCTTCATGCGCGACACGCTGCCGAGCGCCTTCATGTGCGTCAACGACCAGACGGCCATCGGCGTGATGATCGGCCTCGGTGCGCGCGGCTACGACATTCCGACAGATTTTTCCGTGACCGGCTTCGACGACGTGCCGCAGGCGACCTTCATGACGCCCTCGCTCACCACGATCCGCCAGCCGCGCACCGCCATCGGCAAGAGCTCCATGGCGCTGCTGCTGGAGCTCCTCTCCGGCAGCGAGCCGCCGGACGCGGAAATCCTGCTGACGCCGGACCTCATCGTGCGCAACTCGGTCTCGGCCCCGGCCCGGCGGTTTTTGAAACGGTAGAGTTTGGGGTTACCCCCTCTGCCCGCCGGGCAGAGGGGGTGCCAGCCCTTACCCGTACCGCCGCTGCGCCGGCTTGGCCGAAGGCTGGCTGCGGCCGGCCGTGACGGTGAAGCGGTCGACGAGGTCCTTCAGCGTCGCGCTGATCTTCATGAGGTTGTGCGTGGCGGCGTTGGTCTGCTCGACCATCGCGGCGTTCTGCTGGGTCATCTGGTCCATGCTGCCGACGGCGGTGTTGATCTCCGAAATGCCGGCCGACTGCTCGCGGGCGGAGCTGGCGATGGCGTCGATATGGGCGTTGATGTGCACGACCTGCTCGCCGATATGGTGCAGCGCCTCGCCTGTCCGGTTGACCAGCGACACGCCGCGCTGCACGTCCTCGAAGGACTTGTCGATCAGCGCCTTGATCTCCTTGGCGGCCTCCGCGGATTTCTGTGCGAGCTCGCGCACCTCCTGCGCGACGACCGCAAAGCCCTTGCCGGCTTCGCCGGCCCGCGCCGCCTCGACGCCGGCATTCAGCGCCAGGAGGTTGGTCTGGAAGGAGATCTGGTCGATGACGCCGATGATCTGCGTGATCCTGCCGGACGATTCCTGGATCGCGCTCATGGCCGATACCGCCTGCTCGACGACGTCGCCGGAGCGCTTGGCCTCGTCCGTCGCGCTGGCGACGACACGGCGGGCCTCTTCGGCGCGCTGCGCCGCCTCGCGGGAAATGGTGGTGATCTCCTCGACGGCCGCCGCGGTCTCTTCGAGCGAGGCGGCCTGCTGCTCCGTGCGCCGGGCCATGTCGTCCGTCGCATGGGCGAGCTCGCCGGAATTGCCGGCCGCATCGTCCGCCGCCGTCACGATGGCGCCGAGCGTGTCGTCGAGCTTCTCGATCGCCGCGTTGAAATTGGAGCGCAGCCGCTCGAACTGCGGGGCGAGCGGATTGTCGATGGCGGCGGTGAGATCGCCGCCGGCAAGGCGGTTGAGCGAGGTATCCAGGGCGCCGAGCGCCTCCTCCTGCTCGGCATTCAGCGCCTGCCGTTCGGCCTCCACCTTCTCGCGCTCCTCCTGCAGGGCTTCCAGATAGACCGAGATGGCATAGTCCATGTCGACCAGCGCGGCCTTGACGATGGAGGAAATCTCCGCGCCGAGCGCCGCCGCCTTCTTGCGGTAGAGGAAGCCTTCGAGATGCTTTGCGATGACGCTCTCGACGATGGCCTCCAGGATCAGCGCATAGCCGCCGATATACCAGCGCGGCTCGAGGCCGAGGCGGGCATGCGTGCGGCCGATCGTCGTGACGGCATCGACATAATTTGAGTCAAACTTCGCAGAGGCGATCAGCTCCCAATGCTTGACCTGGCGCCCCTTGGCGCTCTGGACATGCGCCTCGCTGGAAAAGAACCGTGCCGTCTCGGGCGTGGCACGCGCCTTGCGGTAGAAGGTGTCGAGCGCGCCGTCGAGCGAGGCGGAGATTGTCGGCAGCGCCCTCAGCAACGCCTCGCGCTGGCCGGTGTCGAGATCGACGAACCGGAGGCGTTCATTCAACTGCTGCGTCTTGGCATCCTGCGCTGACATCGGGCAGATCCTCCTGCGTTGGAAATGGCGACTGACGCCAAGTCCCGAATCGGGATCAAAGCTTTCGGTCTGTAGTGATTTTTTACAGGAGACAGTAAACAAAAGCTGTAGGATCGAGGACAATGCCAGTCACAAAATTGATGTATGGTAATTTTTGCTCGGATTTAAATCGTAAGCCTCACTTATCAACGATAAAAATCACACAAATACGCCAAGATCGAAGGTACAATCAAGTACATTGAAAAGTATATCTCACGTAACGTGAGGCGTGACGCCGCGCGGATGAAAAGGGGCGCCCGAAGGCGCCCCGCGATAACCCGGATGATGCGTGCCCGGCGGCGTCAGACGTAGCGGTTGACGACGTTTTCCAGGAATTCCTGCCGGCCGGAACGCGGCTGCGGGTTGACGTTGCCGTCGCGCACATAGGCCTCCAGCGCTTCCAGCGAGGAACCGCCGGAAAGGATCTTCTGCGCATCCGGCTTCTGCCAGCCGGCATAGCGCTCGGCGAGCGGGCCGGAAAGCGCCTTGTCCTCGATCATCCTCGCCGCCGCCTTCAGGCCGCGCGCGCAGCAATCCATGCCACCGATATGGCCGATGAGAAGGTCCGCCGGGTCGATCGACTGGCGGCGCAGCTTGGCGTCGAAATTGGTACCGCCCTTGGTGAAACCGCCGCCGGCGAGCACCTGGTAATAGGCAAGCGCCATTTCCGGCACGTTGTTGGGGAACTGGTCGGTATCCCAGCCGGACTGGTAGTCGTTTCGGTTCATGTCGATGGAGCCGAAGATGCCGAGCGCGTTGGCGAGCGCCAGCTCGTGCTCGAAGGAATGGCCGGCAAGGATCGCGTGGCCCTGCTCGATATTCACCTTCACCTCGTTTTCCAGGCCGTACTTCCTGAGGAAGCCGTAGACCGTCGCGACGTCGTAGTCGTACTGGTGCTTGGTCGGCTCCTGCGGCTTCGGCTCGATGAGAATCGCGCCCTTGAAACCGATCTTGTGCTTGTATTCCACCACCATGTTGACGAAGCGGCCGAGCTGGTCGAGCTCCTGGCCGAGATTGGTGTTGAGCAGGGTCTCGTAGCCTTCGCGGCCGCCCCACAGCACGTAGTTGTCGCCGCCGAGGCGCTGGGTGGCATCCATGCAGGTCTTCACCGTCGCGGCGGCGAAGGCGAAGACGTCTGGGTCCGGATTGGTCGCGGCGCCGCCCATGTAGCGGCGGTTCGAGAAGAGGTTCGCCGTGCCCCAGAGCAGCTTGACGCCGGTCGCGGCCTGTTTTTCGGCGAAATAGTCGACGATCTCGTTGAGGTTCTTCGTGTTCTCGACGAAGTCCTTGCCTTCCGGGCGCACGTCCGCGTCATGGAAGCAGTAGAAGGGCACGCCGAGGAGCTGGAAGAATTCGAAGGCGACGTCGGCCTTCAGCTTCGCCGCCTTCATGCTGTCCTCGAACCACGGGCGCTCGAAGGTCTGCCCGCCGAAGGGGTCGCCGCCCGGCCAGACGAAGGTGTGCCAATAGGCGACGGCGAAGCGCAGGTGCTCCTCCATGCGCTTGCCCATGACGATCTCGTCGGGATTGTAGTGGCGGAAGGCGAGCGGATTGGTGCTCTCGGGACCTTCGTATCTGATCTTGGCGATATCGCCGAAAAAGCCGGTGGCCATGGGTGTCTCCTCTCGAATGGTCGTTGATCAGTAGGCGGCGCGGATCGCCGGATAGAGCCGGCGGTAGCGCTGGTAGGCATCCTCGTAGGCGGCGGTGAGCGCGGCCTCGGGTTCGATGGTTTCGGCAGTGGCGGGGGCGGTCAGCACCGCCGTCGGGTTCGCGCCGGTGGCGGCGATGAGACCGAGGCGTGCGGCGCCGAAGGCGGCACCGAAATCGCCGTCGGCCGGCAGGTCGACGGGAAGGTTCAGGGCCGTGGCGATGGATTTCAGCCAGTAATGCGAGCGCGAACCGCCGCCGATGGCGGTGACGCGCGACAGCCGCGTGCCGGCGGATTTCAGCGCTTCGAGATTGTCGCGCAGCGCGAAGGAGACGCCCTCCAGCACCGCCTGCGTCAGCACCGGCCGGCCGCTCTCATGGCCGAGGCCGAGGAAGGCACCGCGGATGGCCGCATCGTTGTGCGGCGTGCGCTCGCCGGAGAGATAGGGCAGGAAGGTGACGCTCGACGGGGCCTTCAGCGCCTCGCCGAGTTCCTTCGTGAGATCGGCGGCAGAGGCGCCGGTGACGCGCGAATGCCAGTTGAGCGCGTCGGTCGCCGAGAGGATGACGCCCATCTGGTGCCAGGTGTCCGGCAGCGCGTGGCAGAAGGCATGCACGGCGCTTTCCGGGTTCGGCAGGTAGCTGGCGTTCGCCGCGAAGAGCACGCCGGAGGTGCCCAGCGAAACGAAGGCCGTGCCCTCGCGCACCGTGCCCATGCCGCAGGCCGAGGCCGCATTGTCGCCCGCCCCGCCGGCAACGACGACACCCTCGCCGAGACCCCATTTCGACGATAGCTCCGGCCGCAGCATACCGGCCGGCTCGGTGCCTTCCACGAGGCCCGGCATCTGGCGCTCCTCGAGGTCGGTCGCGGCCAGCAGCTCGGCGGACCATTTGCGTGCGCCGGTATCGAGCCAGGACGTGCCTGCGGAATCGGACATTTCGGAGAGGTGCTCGCCGGTGAGCCACAGGCGGAGATAGTCCTTGGGCAGCAGCACCCGGCGGACCTTGGCGAAGATATCAGGCTCGTTGTTCTTCACCCAGGCGAGCTTCGGCGCGGTGAAGCCGGGAAAGACGATATTGCCGGTAATCTTTCGAAAGCGCGGATCGGCGTCGAGCGCGGCGGCTTCCCTGTGGCTGCGCGTGTCGTTCCACATGATGCAGGGGCGCAGCACCCTGTCGTCCGCATCGACCAGCGTCGCGCCATGCATGTGGCCGGAAAGGCCGATGCCGCGCACGGCGGAGAATTCGGCGGGGTGCGCAGCGCGAAGGCTGGCGATCGCTTCCTCCGTCGCGCGGATCCAGTCGGCCGGGTCCTGCTCCGACCAGCCGGCGTGAAGGCGCGCGGTCTCGACCTCCCTGCCGGAGGCCGAGCCGACGACCCTCTGGTCCGCATCGATCAGCATGGCTTTCACGCCCGACGTGCCGAGGTCGATCCCGAGATACATGGCTGTCTCCTAGTTTTCCTCGTCCGGGCCGGCCGGGAGGTTGTCCTTGATGAAGATGTCGAGGCGGATGCGCTCCTGCGCGGCGTTGACCGGCAGGCCGTCCGCCTTGGCGCGCAGCACGCGGATGGCGCTGCGCACCTCGTGGCCGGCATCCTGGTTGAGCACCGCATCGACGACGCCGCTTTCCAGCGCCGCCCGGGTCTCGCCGGTCAGCTCGTGCACGATCACGCAGAGATCGCCCCTGCCCCTAGCCGAAAGCGCGGCGATGAGGCCGCGATTACCGGCGCCGAGGCTGTAGATGCCGGCAAGGTCCGGCACCTTGGCGAGGCAATCGGCGATCAGCGAGAAGGAAAGCTCCGGATCGTCCTGCCCTTCCAGCACCGGCAGGATGGCGCGGGGCTCCGGCATGGCCGACATGGCGGCGAGAAAACCTTCGAGGCGCTCGCCATGGTCGCGCACCCGCATGGAGCCGGCGAGCACCGCGACGGGGCCGGGCCGGCCGCCGAGGAAGCGGCCCATCAGGCTGCCGGCGGTGCGGCCGGCGGCGATATTGTCGACGCCGACGAAATGATCGCGACCCGAGCCGGCAAGGTCGGAAACGAGCGTGACGAGGGGAATGCCTGCGGCATGCGCGCGGGAGATGGCGTCGGTGACGTCCGGCGCATCCACGGCAACGGCGGCGATGCCGGAAACGTCCCCGGCGATGGCGGCATCAATGGCCTTCGCCAGCGCCGCCGCGTCGAAGGCCGGCACCGTCGCCACGGAAAGGCGGGTGCGCTCGGCGGCGGAATGAAGGCCGGCGCGGCGCACCTCCGCCTCCAGCCCGCGCATGAAGGGATTGTCGCCATCCGGCAGGATGAAGACGAGCGGATAGACGCGGCCCTTGGCAAGGTTCGCCGCCGCGACGTCGCGCACATAGCCGAGCGCGGCGATCGCCGCCTCGACCCTGGCGCGCGTGACGCCGCGCACGCCCGGCCGGTCGTTCAGGACGCGGTCGACCGTGGCGAGGCTGACGCCCGCCTTGTCGGCGATATCGTGAACCGTGGGTCTCATCTCTCCTCCGTGGCGAGAGCCTTAGAGGAATTTTTGATGTACGTAAATCAGAAATTTTCAGGCAAGGTCCGTAGGCCGGTTTTGCCGGGCCTAGAGACGCTTGCTGAAGGCGTGGGTGAAGAGGAGATCGGCGGGGTTCTCGCCGGCCTTCGCGAGGGCGACATCCATAAAGGTGTCGGCGACGCGCACCAGCGCGAGGCCGCCCAGGAAGGCGGCGATGGGCTTGAAGATATCATAGCCCTCGCGGTTGTAGATCATCGGCGTCGGATGCTCGTGGCCATGGAAGATGCCGGCGACATTGTAGCCCTTGAGGGCGGCAAGCAGGGCGGCGCGCTCCTCGTCGCTCCACCAGTGCGCGGGACCGGCGCCGGTCGGATCGAAGGTCTTCGCCGCCGGGTCCCAGTGCTCGGTGGAGAAATGGTCCCAGCCGTAATGCTGGAAGAGCACGACGGGCCGGCCGTCTGCGGCATAGGTTGCAAGGTCCTGCTGCAGCCAGTTGAGGCCGCTGATCGCCCCCTTCGTATCGTCTCCGCCGAAGCGCTGGAGCTGGACGAGATGCAGCCCGCCCCAATCCCAGGAATAGTTGTCCGAATCGAGATCGTAGTTCGTCACCGGCACCGGCGCCTTGTAGAAGACAGTGGAGCGGTGGTTGAGCTCGACATAATCGCGCAGTTCACGGCGATACCAGTCGACATGCGGCGGCACGCCGTCCTGATCGAGATCGTGATTGCCGAGGCCGTTATAGACGGGATAGTGCACCCGGTCCGGCCCGGTGCCCTGCTGGTAGCGGCTGGCGAATTGCTGGAGCTGCCACCCCTCGCCCGGCACCTTCACCTGCCCGCCGCCATCGTCCGTCATGTCGCCGCCGAGCACGAGGCCGAGCGGCGCGGCGATGGGCGCGCCGGCGCTCGCAAGGCCGGAGGGCTTGCCGTCGATCACCGCCGGCCAGATGAGCCCGCCGACCGCGTTGACCGCCCCGACATGCCGCAGCAGCGCGGCATCCGTCTTGCCCTCGGCCGCGCAGTTCGGACTAAGGCCGTCCGCCGAGACGAGGCAGGCATGAACGTCGCAGGAAAACAGGAAGGTCGCGTCCGTCGCGGCGCGCTGCGCCCCGGCGGCAGCCGCAAGCCTTGGCAGGGCGAGGGAAAGGCCGAGGCCGCCCGCGGCTGTCAGGAGGTGGCGGCGGGTGGGGTTGAAGGACATGCTTGTCTCCGGGCATCGATCACGCCGCCATTGTGGCGGACGGACCGATGTCCCGGCAAGAGGGTTTCGGGCGAGCTCAGTGCCCGCTGCCGCCTCCGACGCCCGACGGCGGCTTGCTGATCGCGAAGGCGCAGACGACGAGCGAGCCGAAGAGGAAGGTCAGGAGCAGGAAAATGTCGATGAACGAGAGGATATAGGCCTGCTGCTGCACCATGCCGGCCATCTGCTTGATGGCGATGGTCGGCCCGTCGAGGCCATGGGCGGAAAAGTTCGAGGCCATGTTGCGCAGCTGCTCGACGGCGACCGGATTGCCCCACTGCACATGCTCGGACAGGCGCAGGTAATGCTCCTGCGAGCGCTGGGTGAGGATCGTGTTGATGACCGCGAGCCCCACCGCCCCGCCGAGGTTTCGCGTCAGGTTGAAAAGGCCGGAGGCGTTGCGGATACGGTCCGGCGGCAGCGTGCCGAGCGCCACGTTGTTGATCGGCACCATGCAGATCATCAGCGAGACGCCGCGCAGGATCTGCGGCACCAGGAGCTCGTAGAAGTCCCAGTCGGCGGTGAGCTGCGTCATCGACCATGTGCCGAGCGCAAAGCCCCCGAAGCCGATCATCATCATGACGCGCGGATCGAGCCGCGAAGACATCATGCCGGCGATCGGCGCGGTGCAGAACATGGCAAGGCCCGAGACGAACATGGTCTCGCCGATCATCAGCGAATCGTAGCCCCGAATGCGGGCGAGATAGAGCGGATAGAGATAGGTGAGGCCATAGAGCCCGATGCCCATGACGAAGGAAAAGACCGAGCCGAAGGCGAAGTTGCGGTTGGCGAAGGCGCGCAGGTCCACCACCGGGAACGGCACCTTGAAGGCCCGCCAGAAGAAGACAATGGCGCCGATGGCGACGGCGAGCGACCCCATGACGATATGCTCGTCGCTGAACCAGTCCTTGTTGTTGCCTTCTTCCAGCACGTATTCCAGCGAGCCGAGGAACACCGCCATGGAGATGAGCCCCCACCAGTCGAAGCGCTTCATCAGGCCGAGTTCCGGCTTGTCGAAGTCGATCAGGTTGAAGGTGAGGACCGTGACGATGATGCCGGGAATGATGTTGACGAGGAACAGCCAGTGCCAGGAGAAGGCATGGCTGAGATAGCCGCCCACCGTCGGGCCGATGGTGGGCGCGAGCGTCGCGACGAGGCCGATCATCGGCGAGACGACGGAGCGCTTGGAGGGCGGGAAGATGGTGAAGGCCGCCGCGAAGACCGAGGGGATCATGCCGCCACCGATGAAGCCCTGTATGGCGCGGTAGACGATCATCTGGTCGATATTCGTGGCCGTCGCCGCAAGCGCGCTGGCGATGGTGAAGCCGGCGGCCGAGAAGCTGAAGAGCACGCGCGTCGAGACGATGCGCGCCAGCGTGCCCGACAGCGGGATCATGATGACTTCGGCGATCAGGTAGGAGGTCTGCACCCAGGCGATCTCATCCGCACCCGCGCCGAGGCCGGCCTGAATCTCCGACAGCGAGGCCGAGACGATCTGGATGTCGAGGATCGACATGAACATGCCGAAGACCATCGCGAAGAAGGCGATGACGCGGCGGACGGGAACCTTGTCGGCATGCGCGGGCGCCGCCGCAAGTGCGCCGGCAGTCGGTTGAGCGGTCGCGGCCATGGCCCGCGCTCCCTTGCTGGAGCATTCGGCCGCCGGGGGGATCGTCCGGCGGCTGAATGCGATAAACGATAGATTCGAACGTTACTCGAGTGTCGCGGCCATCGCCGAGCCGGCCGGGGCAGTGCGGCTGTCGACGTCGACGACGACACTCAGGCCCGCACGAAGCTTGCCGCTGTCCAGCGCATCCTTCGGCAGGGCGATGCGGACAGGCACGCGCTGCGTGACCTTGGTGAAGTTGCCCGTGGCGTTTTCCGCCGGCAGCAGCGAGAAGACCGAGCCGGAGGCGGGCGCGATCGACGAGACCGTGCCGACGATATCGTCGTTCTCGTAGGCGTCGACATGCAGGTGCACCTTCGAGCCGGGCACGAGATGGGCGATCTGCGTCTCCTTGAAATTCGCCTCGACATAGAGGTCCGTCACCGGAACCAGCGCGGCAAGGCGCTGGCCGGCTGAAACGAGGTCGCCGACCTGCACGGAGACATTGCCGACGACACCGTCATAGGGCGCCTTCAGAACCGTGAAGCCGAGGTCGCGCGTGGCCTTGTCGCGGGCCAGTTCCAGCGTGCGGATGCCGCTATCGGCCTCGGCGCGCTGGGCTTCCAGGACTGCGATGTTCGCCTTGGCGGATACGATATTGGCATCCGCGCCGACGAGGTTGGCCTTGGCCTGGTCGAGCGCCACCGTGGCGCTGTCGAGCGAGGCGGTGGTGCCGACGGCCTTGGCATTCAGCTCCTTGGCGCGCTTTTCGGCGACTTCTGCGCCGCTGAGGGCAGCCTGGTAGGCCACCTTCTGGGCCTCGGCCTGGGCAAGGCTTGCCCTCGCGCCGTCGATCTGGGCGTCGATGCGGTGGAGCGCGAGCTTCTGCGTCGCGATCTGCGCCTCGGCCTGCTCCCGGGCAAGGCGATAGTCGCCGTCGTCGAGCGTGACGAGCGGATCGCCGGCCTTGACCATCTGGTTGGCAACGACGTTGACCGCGGCGACATAGCCGGACACCTTCGGGGAGATGGACGCGATGTCGCCCTCGATATAGGCGTCATCCGTCGAGATCATGAAGCGGCCATGCGTCCACCACTGGTAGCCGTACCAGCCGGCGGCGGCGAGCAGCACCAGCCCGAGGACCGGCAGCGCCATGCGGCGGCCGCCCTTCTTCTTTTCGGGCTGCTGCGCGACTGCAGCGGCAGGGGCCGGTGCCTCCGCCGTCGTCACCGGCCGTGCCTCGGCGGTCTCGGCCTCAAAATCGTCGTTGACCGGGCGAACCTTCGCCGTGCCGGCGCCATGTGAAGTCGACATGCGCATTCCACCATTCTCTGGATGAAAATTTCGAACTGAACCGTACGGTTCGATTTGACATAATCCTGTTTTTCCCGCATATCAAGTGAAATCGAACCAAGCGGTTCGAAATACTGGAATCGGGCTCTGACACGGGAATGCACACCACGGTAGAAAAGTTGGCCGCCCCGCATGCGGGTCGCCGCGCGGCGGGAGAAGACCCCGCCAAGCGCGAGCAGATCCTCGACGGCGCAAAGCGCGTGTTCATGGAGCAGGGCTTCGAGGCCGCCAGCATGAACGACATCACGCGCGCGGCCGGCGTCTCCAAGGGTACGATCTACGTCTATTTCGAGAACAAGGAAGACCTTTTCGGCTACATGATCGAGCGCGAGCGCAGCCGGATCACCGAGACGGTGCGCCATGCGCTCGACGGCAACAAGCCGATCACCGAGACGCTGGCGGATTTCGGCATGCTGTTTGCCACGCACATGACGGCGGATCAGACGATCCGCGCCATGCGCATGGTGATCGCCGCCAATCACCGCCTGCCGATGCTCTGCAGCCGCTTCTTCTCCGCGACGCCGATCAACCCCGTCTCGGTGCTGCAGGAATATCTCGACCGGCAGGTGGCGGCGGGCATCATCGCCTGCGAGGACACCGTGCAAGCCGCCAAGCAGTTCATCGAGCTCACCACCGTCGGCCTCTTCAAGCCGCGCATCTTCGGCTCGATGGAGGAGGTGCCCCCGCGCAGCGCCATCGAGAGGAACGTGACGTCCGCGATCCGCGTCTTCCTCGCCGCCTATGGCACAAAACCCTTGCGGCCGGACGCCGCCGAATGACGAATTCGTGAAATAAGATCGGCGGGCAGGCGCGCCCGCTTGCCAGCGGTCGAATTCTGCATAAATACGGAAGTCCATTCTCACACCCGTATTCATGGAGAGGAAGACCGGATGGACAGCATTCTTGCGCTCATGCAGGACCCGGCCGCCTGGATCGCGCTTGTCACGCTGGTCGTGATGGAAGTCGTTCTCGGTATCGACAACCTCATCTTCATTTCGATCCTGACCAACAAGCTGCCCGCAGAGCACCGGGTGCAGGCCCGCCGCATCGGCATCGGCCTGGCGCTCGTCATGCGCCTTGCCCTGCTCGGTACAATCGCCTGGATCGTGCAGCTCACCACCCCGGTCTTCGAGGCCTTCGGCCACGGCTTCTCCTGGAAGGACATGATCCTGATCGCCGGCGGCCTCTTCCTCGTGTGGAAGGCGACGAAGGAAATCCACCACAATGTGGACCCGCTCGACCACAAGGAGGATATGGTGGGCGGCGCGGTCACGACGTCGTTCACCGCCGCCATCGGCCAGATCCTGCTGCTCGACCTCGTCTTCTCGATCGACAGCATCATCACCGCCGTCGGCATGACGCCGCACCTGCCGATCATGGTGGTCGCCGTGCTCGTCGCCGTCGCCGTCATGCTGCTGGCCGCAACGCCGCTCGCCAACTTCATCGAGAAGAACCCGACCATCGTCATGCTGGCGCTCGCGTTCCTGCTGATGATCGGCACGACGCTGATCGCCGAAGGCATGGGTTTCCATGTGCCGAAGGGCTACATCTACGCCGCCATGGCCTTCTCGGCGCTGGTGGAACTGCTGAACATGCTCTCGCGCAATGCGCGGCAGAAGAGCAGGAGCGCGGGCGGGCATTGAGATTGAGCCGGAAGGCCCCTCCCTGCAAGGGGGAGGGGCTTAACCTGCCGCTCCGTTGGCATTCAATTTTGGATGATAAGCAAGCCTCCAGCTTTCTACCCCTTGTGGGGAGATGCCGGCAGGCAGAGAGGGTCTTCGGCAACGAGGGCCTGCGAAGCTGTCGAAGACAGGCCGGACGGGTGGGGAGCTCGCCTGCCGTTTCGTTGGCCACAGGGAGAAACCGGAAAAATCCCCGTGTTCTCCATCTCCGTCGTGTCCGGTTGACACGGCCCGCCTTCTCTTGGCAAATCTTCGCACGGGTGGATTGTTCCGCGAAAGTTTTGGCCGGTTGCGCTGATCGCAGCGGAACCGGCAGGGCTTCAAGGGAATTCATGCCGCGCATCACCCCGCCGCACGGACTGACATATGACCCTTGAGCAGACCTTCGCCTTCGTCGTCATCGGGCTCATGATGGCGGCGTTCATATGGGGAAGGTTCCGCTACGATCTCGTCGCCTGCTGTTCGCTGCTGCTGGCGCTCGCCGTCGGCATCGTGCCCTTCGACAAGGCGTTTTCCGGCTTTTCCGACGACATCGTCATCATCGTCGGCAGCGCGCTGATGGTGAGCGCGGCGGTCGCCCGCTCCGGCATCGTCAACCTCGCGGTCAAGCGCTTCTTCCCGAACCTCACCTCCAAGCGCAGCCAGCTCGCGCTGCTGCTCGTCTCCGTCGCGGTGCTCTCCGCCTTCATCAAGAACATCGGCGCGCTCGCCATCATGATGCCGCTTGCCTTCCAGTTCGCCCGCAAGTCCGGCACGCCCGCCTCGAAATTCCTGATGCCGATGGCCTTCGCCGCGCTTCTCGGCGGCCTGATGACGCAGATCGGCACCTCGCCCAACATCGTCGTCTCGCGTCTTCGCCAGGAAATCACCGGCGAGAGCTTCACCATGTTCGACTTCACCCCCGTCGGCGCGACGCTGACGGTGTGCGGCATCCTCTTCATGCTGTTCTTCAACCGCATCGTGCCGGAGCGGAGCAACAAGAACGCCAGCATCGAGGAATCGCTGGAAGCGGCCGCCTATTCCTCCGACGCGAGCGTGGAGGAAGGCTCTCCCTCCATCGGCAAGTCGCTCAACGAGGTGCTGAGGAACGGCGACGGCGAGGTCATCGCGACCGCGATCATCCGCGGCCACGTCCACATCGCGCCGCTGCCGGATGTCCGGCTGGCGGCCGGGGACACGATCCTGATGGAGGGCACCGCCGGCGCGCTCGACAAGGTCGTCTCCGCCGCCGGCCTGTCGCTCTCCGGCAAACCCATCCAGACCGGCCGCGGCGAGTCGGGCGAGATCAGCGCCATCGAGGTCGTCGTCGGCAACGAATCCCGCCTCATCGACATTTCCGCCCGCTCCATCGCGCTGTTCCATTCCTACGGCATCAACCTGCTCGCCGTCAGCCGGCAGGGCCAGCGCCTGCGCGAAAAGCTTTCCGAGGTGCGCCTTCGCCCCGGCGACGTCATCGTGGTGCAGGGCAACAACCGGGCCCTGCCGACGCTGCTGCCGGAGCTCGGCCTCCTCCCCCTCGCCCAGCGCGAAATCCTGCTCGGCGCGCCGCGCAAGGCGATCATCCCCGTGCTGGTGCTGATCGCCGCCATGGCCTCCACCGCGCTCGGCTTCGTGCCGGTCGCAACCGGCTTCTTCGCCGCCGCCGTCGCCATGGTGCTGTTCCGCGCGGTGCCGCTGCGCGAGGCCTATGCCGCGCTCGACGGGCCGATCCTCGTCATGCTCGCCGCCCTCATCCCCGTTTCCGACAGCCTGCGCACGACGGGCGCCAGCGAACTCATCGCCGGCTGGCTCGGCGATATCGCCGTGCACCTGCCGCCCTTCGGCGCGCTCGGCCTCATCCTGCTGACGGCGATGGCGGTAACGCCCTTCCTCAACAATGCCGCGACGGTGCTGGTGATGGCGCCCATCGCGGCGAGCTTCGCAAGCGCCCTGCACTACCGGCCCGAGGCCTTCCTGATGGCCGTGGCGATCGGCGCGGGCTGCGACTTCCTCACCCCCGTCGGCCACCAGTGCAACACGCTGGTCATGGGCCCGGGCGGCTACAAGTTCGCCGACTATCCCCGCGTCGGCCTGCCGCTCTCCGTCCTCATCGTCATCGTCAGCGTGCCGGCGCTGCTCTACGTCTGGCCGGTGCGATAGGCGGGCCCGAGTTTTTCTTGACGCGCCGGGCTGAATATGGTCTCACCCAGCCCAATGGAAAGCCTCTTCCCGCCGCCCGAAACGGCGAAAATCCGGGCTCTCCCCTCCTGAAATGTCAAGACAGGCCCTATCCATGAGCACTTCCGGCGTCCGCGTCCGCATCGCACCCTCCCCGACTGGCGAGCCGCATGTCGGCACCGCCTATATCGCGCTGTTCAACTACCTCTTTGCGAAAAAGAACAACGGCACCTTCATCCTGCGCATCGAGGACACGGACGCCACGCGCTCGACGCCGGAATTCGAGCAGAAGGTGCTGGACGCGCTGAAATGGTGCGGCCTCGAATGGTCGGAAGGCCCTGACATCGGCGGCCCCTACGGCCCCTACCGCCAGTCCGACCGCAAGGACATCTATCGTCCTTACGTCGACCAGATCGTCGCGAACGGCCATGGCTTCAAGTGTTTCTGCACGCCCGAGCGGCTGGAGAAGATGCGCGAGGAACAGCGCGCCGCCGGTAAGCCGCCGAAATACGACGGCCTGTGCCTGCATCTCTCGGCCGAGGAAGTGACGCGGCGCGTCGAGGCCGGCGAGCCGCATGTCGTGCGCATGAAGATCCCGACCGAGGGCTCCTGCAAGTTCGTCGACGGCGTCTACGGCCCGGTCGAGATCCCGTGGGAAGCCGTCGACATGCAGGTGCTGCTCAAGGCCGACGGCATGCCGACCTACCACATGGCGAATGTGGTGGACGACCACCTGATGAAGATCACCCATGTGGCGCGCGGCGAGGAATGGCTCGCCTCGGTGCCCAAGCATATCCTCATCTACCAGTATCTCGGCCTCGAACCGCCGGTCTTCATGCACCTGTCGCTGATGCGCAATCACGACAAGTCGAAGCTCTCGAAACGCAAGAACCCGACCTCAATCTCCTATTATTCGGCGCTCGGCTACCTGCCGGAAGCGCTGATGAACTTCCTCGGCCTGTTCTTCATCCAGATCTCCGAGGGCGAGGAGCTGCTGACCATGGATCAGCTCGCTGAAAAGTTCGACCCGGAGAACCTCTCCAAGGCCGGCGCGATCTTCGACATCCAGAAGCTCGACTGGCTGAACGGCCGCTGGCTGCGCGAGCAGCTTTCGGAAGAGGATTTCACGCAGCGCGTTCTGGAATGGGCGATGGAGAACAACCGCATCCGCGAGGGTCTCAAGCTCTCGCAGTCGCGCATCTCCAAGCTCGGCGAACTGCCGGACCTCGCCGGCTTCCTGCTGAAGTCGGACCTCGGCCTGATGCCGGAATCCTTCGCCAAGGTGAAGTCGACGCCGGAGGAAATCCTCGAAGTGCTGAACCAGGTGCAGCCCGATCTCGAAAAGATGCCGGAATGGACCGTCGAGAGCATCGAGGCGGAACTGCGCGCCAGCGCCGACAAGCTGGGCAAGAAGCTCAAGGTCGTGGTGGCCCCGCTCTTCGTCGCCGTTTCCGGCTCGTCGCGCTCGCTGCCGCTCTTCGATAGCATGGCCATCCTCGGCCGCTCCGTCGTGCGCCAGCGCCTGAAGGTCGCCGCGCAGGTGGTGGCCTCGATGGTGGGCAGCGGAAAGTAAGGGGTCCCCCTCATCCGCCTGCCGGCACCTTTTCCCCGCGGGGAGAAGGGAATGCGGCGCCCGCAACACACTCCAGTCCTCTCCCCTCGGGGAGAGGGCCAGGGTGAGGGGGCAGCAGGCACCAGTTTGCAATTAATTGCGCGGCGAGAGCCGCAACAGGGTTCGAAAAGATGACCGACACGAAGACAGACACCGCCCTTTCCTCCGACCCGACGGAAGTCCGCCGCCAGAAGCTCGGCCAGCTGCGCGAGACGATCGGCGAGGTCTATCCGGCGCATTTCCACCGCACGATGACCAATGCGGAGCTCGCGGAAAAATACGAGGGCCTGGAACCCGACACGGAGAGCGGCGACATCGTGACCGTCGCCGGCCGCGTCTATTCCTCGCGCAATTCCGGCATGTTCATGGATATTCATGACGCCTCGGGCAAGATCCAGATCTTCTCACATAAGGACACGACGCCGGGAGAGGCGCGCGCCCTGCTGCCGATGATCGATATCGGCGACATCATCGGCGTGACCGGGATCGTCCGCCGCACCAAGCGCGGCGAGCTGACGATCAACGCGCAGCAGATCGTCATGCTGACGAAGACCCTGCTGCCGATGCCCGAGAAGTGGCATGGCGTGGCCGATGTCGAGATCCGCTACCGCAAGCGCCATCTCGACATCATGACCAACGAGGAATCCAAGCTCCGCTTCCAGCAGCGCTCGAAGATCGTCTCCGGCATCCGCCGCTTCATGGAGAACGATGGCTTCATGGAAGTCGAGACGCCCATGCTGCATTCGGTCTATGGCGGCGCGACGGCAGAACCCTTCAAGACGCACCACAACACGCTGAAGCTCGACATGTACCTGCGCATCGCGCCGGAATTGTTCCTCAAGCGCACGCTGGTCTCCGGGCTGACCGACAAGGTGTTCGAGATCAACCGCAACTTCCGCAACGAGGGCGTGTCGACCCGGCACAATCCCGAATTCACCATGATGGAATGCTACTGGGCCTATGCCGACTACGAGGACATCATGGACCTCGTGGAACGCCTCTTCGCCGAGCTTGCGGTGAAGATCCACGGCTCGACGGAATTTGCCTATGGCGACAAGGAACTTTCCTTCAAGGGCCCGTTCAGGCGCGTGCCGATGCCCGATGCCGTAAAGGAAGCAACCGGCCTCGACTTCCTCGCCATGAAGAGCGACGAGGAAGCCCGCGCCGCCGCGAAGGCCGCCGGCTTCGAGGTGGAGAAGGACTGGACCTGGGGCGAATGCCTTGCCTTCATCTTCGAGGAGAAGGTCGAGCCGACGCTGATCCAGCCGAGCCACGTCACGCATTTCCCGAAGGACATCTCGCCCTTCGCCAAGGAAGTGCCGGGCGAGCCGCGCCTCGTCGAGCGTTTCGAGACCTATTGCAACACCTGGGAACTCGGCAACGCCTTCTCCGAGCTCAACGACCCGGAAGAGCAGCGCGCCCGCATGGTCGAGCAGCTCGAACAGGCTCATGCCCGCGGCGAGAAGGCCAAGCAGCTCGATGACGAATTCCTCGACGCCATCGACCAGGGCATGCCCCCCGCCGGCGGCCTCGGCATCGGCGTCGACCGCCTGATCATGCTCTTGACGAACGCCCCGTCGATCCGCGACGTCATCCTCTTCCCGGCACGCCGGGCGAAGGCGGACTGACACGCTTCGTTGCGGTGGCAGGAAGCACCGCTTCCCCTCCGTCGTGGTCGGGCTCGACCCGAGGATGACGCGGGTGCGGAGATAGCCGTCAAGTAAAGATCAAAGCCCCCTCATCCAGGATGACGGGGCTTTTCCTTGCCTCACGCCTCGATGGAGACATCCCCGATGGGCCGCGAGCAGCAGGCGAGGATATAGCCTTCCGCGATCTCGTCGTCGAGAATACCGCCATTGTGGCGCATCTCCACCTCGCCAGAGACCTTCATCACCCGGCAGGTGCCACAAAGCCCGCCCTCGCAGGCCGCGCCGATGCGCACACCGGCGGCGCGGGCCGTCTGCAGGATCGTCTGGCCGGGCGGGCACTTGCCCTCCTTGCCGGCCATGGTGAAGCTGACGGTGGCGACGGCGTCGGCATCGACCTCCTGCTCGCCGGCGCCGGCACGTATGGCGATTTCCTCCGGCGCGGGGGCGCTCGACGGCTGGAAGCTCTCCTCGTGATAGCGGTCCATGTTGAAGCCGCAGACCTTCAGCATGTCGCGCACACCGCGCATGAACGGTTCCGGACCGCAGCAGAAGACAGTGCGGTCCCGGAAATCCGGGGCGAGCAGCGAAAGGCGCGCCGCGTCGATGCGGCCGCGAAGGCCATGCCAGCCGTCGCGCGGATTGTGGCCCTCGACGACGAAGCCGAGCGCAAGGTTCGGCATCTGGGCGGCAAGACATTCGAGCTCGCCCTTGAACAGCAGGTCCTCCGGCTTGCGCGCGCAGGTGACGAAGGCGACGTCGGACTGCGGCGCGCAATCGGCCATCCAGCGCGTCATCGACATCATCGGCGTGACGCCCGAGCCGGCGGAGATGAAGAGATACTTCTCCGCGGGATAACGGACGAAGGAGAAGTCGCCGAGCGGCCCGAAGGCCTTCAGCTTCATGCCGGGGCGCAGGTTGTCGAACATCCAGCGCGTGCCGATGGAGTTCTTCTGCGCCTTCACCGTCACCGCGACCGAGAACGGGCGCGATGGCGAGGAGGACAGCGTGTAGGTGCGCATGACCGGCTCGTCCTCCGACACCGGCAGCTCCAGCGTGACGAACTGGCCCGGCAGATACCGGAACCAGTTCTTCTGGTCGGAGCTGAAGGTGAAGGTCATCACATCAGCCGTTTCCACGGTGACGGCGATGCACTCCAGCAGGTTGTGGCGGTCGTGCCAGGGATTGAGTTCGTCGAAATGGTGGAAATGGCTGACGACCGTCATGTCACGCGACCTTGGTAAGCGGCTTCTTGGCGCCGTCGAGCCGCTCGATCATGAAGTTCGAATACCATTCGACGAACTGCATGACGCCGCCCTCGTCCTCGGCCGAGTAGGGGCCGGGCTGGTAGGCGGGCGAGCGGATGCCGAAGGCATTTTCCTCGACGATCCGGCGGTCCTGGTCGTTGGTCTCGGTCCAGACATGGGTGAGCTCGTCGAGACGGTAGTCGACGCCCTCGACCGCATCCTTGTTGACGAGCCACTTCGTCGTGACCTGCGTCAGTTCCGGGCCGAGCGGCAGCACGCGGAAGGTGATGGCGTGGTCGGCGAGGACGTGGTTCCACGTCGTCGGATAGTGGAAGAGCAGCAGCGTGCCGACATGGCTTTCCAGCATGTCGTTGGAGAGCGGGCGCTGCACCGCGCGCGCGCCGGACATGGTGTAGCTCTCGGCATCCTGGATGAGCGGCATGCGGGCGGCGCGGAACTGGCCGGTCGGCGAGATGCGGAATTCGCTCGGCAGGCCCGCGGCCTCGCACTTCGCCCAATGCGCGGCGATGACCGGATCGTCCTTCGCCCCTTGCACGCCGGTCGCGCTCGGCGCTTCCGGATAGGTGCGGCAGAGCTCCGGGTGGTTTGCGGCGCAGTGGTAGCACTCGCGGTTGTTCTCCCAGACGAGCTTCCAGTTGCCCTTCTCGATGATCGTGCTCTCGAAGGCGACCTTCGTCTCGCCGAGGCGGTGGCGGGCGAGATAAGGCTCGGCCGTCGAACGGAAGGCGGAAAAGTCGGGCGCCTCGTCGGCGAGGCAGATGAAGATGTAGCCGCCGACGGTCTCGCAGTGGATCTGCTTCAAGCTGTGCTGCGTCTTGTCGAAATCCTCCGCCATGTGGCGGGCAAAGAGCAGAGAGCCGTCGAGCTCGTAGGTCCACTGGTGGTAGGGACAGACGAGCTTGGCCGAAGTGCCCTTGTGCTGCGTGCACACGCGCGAACCGCGATGGCGGCAGGAATTGTGCAGCGCGCGGACGGTGCCCGAACGGTCGCGGGTGATGACGACGGGATAATCGCCGACCTGCACGGTGAAGAAGTTGCCGGCCTTCGGGATCTCGCAGTCATGGCCGATGAACAGCCAGTCGCGATACCAGATCGTCTCGAGGTCGAGCTTGTAATGGTCGGGGTCGATATAGAAGGCCTGCTCGAGGCTGTAGCCCTCGCGCCGGTTCTTGAGCTTGCGGAGCACGTCGCTGCTGATGTCCATGGCGGATCCTCAACTAATCCAGATTTGGGCCGAGGCGCGCGGGAGGAGACGGCATCCGGGCGGAAGACCGCACGGGCTGCACGCTTCCCGGCCGCCCGCCGCAGCCAGTCACGATCGTTTCTCCAGGCTGGTTTCCGGGCTGAGGAGCGTCCTGCCGGGCCGTTCCCTTTTCGAAGCCGGACGGCTTCAAGGGTCGTGCCTTGCCTGACCGGTGCAGCGCCTTCCCAGACCTCCCGTCCAGTGGCCGCTGCTGCACCTTGCTCCAACACCGTTGCGGGGGCAGCGCCGGACTTCAACCGGCTTCCCAATTCTCCACCCCCCTGCGGGGGCAGCACCTTGAGTGTCTCCATCTAACCGCAAGCGCGGCGGCGCGGCATGTCGGAAAACGACATGCCATTCTGATTTGACGACAGTCAAGACGGAGCATGGAGCACAGATAGAATCCGGTTTTCTCCACTTAACTCAACTACATATGCCGATTTTCACGGCAAGCCGCCCATTCTTTCGGCACGCCCGCATCCGCGATCAGTCTCTTGTCATATTGCGACCATGATTGTGACGCGCAAAAGAAGGCAGCCGCACGGAAAGGAATGCTTAACGACGTTTTCATAAGCTTTCCGGCAATCCGGGCGCGAGGACGGGGTGTCGAAGCGTGCAGCAGACGAAATTCCGATACTACGACGCCGTGGCGTTCAAGCGCGCGAACCCGCCGCGCTCCGCCGTTCATACGGAATTCCTGCGCACCGGCCGCATCGAGCGCAATTTTGGCTGGAGCCCGAACGAGAAGCGCTATCTCAGCTACCAGGAGGTGGCCGAGCGGACGGGCCGCAAGCTGGAGCGGGCGGGCAACGTCACCCACGAGCGCATCAACGGCTTCCACCGATCGATCCAGTTCCCGAAGCTGATCTTCCACCGCACGCTCGCCGGGACGCCGCATCTCGGCTACTGCCACATCACGGTCGCCAATTCGCGCTTTGCGGAGTTCGACAATGTGCAATGGGCCTTCTACATGGCCAATTTCCTGGCCGAGATCGGCGACGGGGAACAGTTTTTCGCCGGCATTTCGCAAAAGCCGGGACGCATGTATTTCGCCGTCGCCATCGCGCCGGCGGAAGATGAAGGGCGCCTGACGATCGACCGGACGGTGCGCGGCAACGGCGTCATCTTCCGCACGGACGACCCGAAGCTCGCCATGAAGAACGTGCTGATGCTCGGTGCGCGCAACGAAACCCTGCGCAGGGCCATCGAGGCGCTCTGACGCGGGCTCACGAAGCCTTGTAGAGCATCCACTCCTTGCCGGCCGGCACCTCGTCGCCGCGGCCGTAGACGACGATCTGGTCGCCCCCCGCCGCCTTCGCCTCCGCCAGCGCCCGTTCGCAGGCGGACGAAAGGTCGAGCGCGCTGTCGGCCCGGTCCGTCATGCACACGCCGGTGGAAAGCGTGAGATTGCCGAGATTGCGGCCGGTGCGCGGATCGCGCAGCGGCACCGCCTGGAAGGCCGCGCGCAGGAGATCGACAAGGCGCGTTACCTCGCCCTCGTCCGCGGTGTTGAACAGGAAACCGAAACGCAGGCCGTCGAAGCGCACGGCAAGGTCCTGCGCCGGGAAGGCCTGGCGGATGAGGCCGCCATAGAAGGTGACGAGATGGTCCGACAGCGCCTCGATCTGGCCGGGCGAGAACCGCCGCTCGGCATCGACCTCCGCAATCGCCACGCCGCACAGCAGCGGCATCTGCGGATTGGCGTAGACACGGGCGAGCGCCTTGTTGAAGGCGCGGCGGTTGCCGAGCCTGGTCGGCGGGTCGATGAACTTCGTCGCCTCGAACTCCACCATCTCCTTCTGGATGCTTTCCATGGCGGCGGTCTGCGCCGCGACCTTCTCCGCCATTTCCGCCGCATGGTTGACGCGCTGCTCGGTTGCCCGCTGCAGCGCCTCGAGCGAGCTGCCGAGCGCGCCTTCACCAAGGCCTCCGGCATCGCGGATGACCTGCGAGGCCTCGCCGATCAGGCGGCCATAGTCGTTGAGCGAGGAGCGCTCCTGGCTGAGCAGGTGCATGAAGTTGCTCATCTCGCTGCTGAGCGCGCCCGCCGAACGCTGCAGCACGCTCGCCTCGTGCTGGTGGGGCAGGTACTTGCGGCCGAGTTCGTCGAGGGCGGCCTGCGACTTGTATTTGCCGAGCGCGATGAAGTCGCGCACGAGATCCGGATTGCTGCCGGCATAGGCCTCGTAAACCAGTTCGTAATTGCGCGGCAGGCCGTCAATGCCCATCTGCTTCATCGCCATCGCGATCCGCAAGGCGATGTCGGTTTTCGAGGATTTCCTGTGAGTCATGATGGGGACCTGCGTGCGGGACTGTTGGCCCCCGTATAACAGGCGGCTCTTTCGGCCCCTCTAACCCGGTCGCTCGAATTTTAGGCAACCGCGCGGTCTTGGCAGCCACGGCCAAAGCCCTGTAAAGGAAGCAGAAAGACGGAAGGACGACATGGCGGATATCGTGGATACCCGGACGGATGGCGAGGCCGCGCTGGCGCGCGCCGTGGAGACCCTCGCGCGCGGCGTGCCCGTCGCCATTCCCACCGAGACGGTCTATGGGCTTGCCGCCGACGCCACCGATCCGCTGGCCATAACCCGCATCTATGAAATGAAGGGCCGGCCGCGCTTCAATCCGCTGATCTGCCACATGGCCGATCTTGCCATGGCGGAAAGGCACGCGGTCTTCGACCCGCTGTCACGCCGGATTGCCGAGGCCTTCTGGCCCGGCCCGCTGACGCTGATCGTGCCGGTCCGCCCGGAAAGTCCCATCCATCCGCTGGCACGCGCCGGCCTCGACACGGTCGGCATCCGCGTGCCGACCGGCATCGCAGGCCGCCTGATCGCCGCCTTCGGCCGGCCGCTCGCAGCCCCCAGCGCCAACACCTCCGGCCGCATCAGCCCCACCACCGCCCGCCATGTCGCCGAGGATTTCGGTGACCGGCTGGAACTGGTGCTCGACGGCGGCCCCACGACCGTCGGCCTCGAATCCACGATCCTCAAGGTCGAGGGGGAGACGATCCGGCTCTTGCGGCCCGGCGGGCTCGACGCCGCAGACGTCGAGCGCGTCATCGGCCGCCCGGTCACGCGCGGCGACAAGGCGGGTGCGACGATCGAGGCGCCCGGCATGCTGGCCTCGCACTATGCGCCCGACGCCCCGGTGCGCCTCGATGCCGGCGACGTGAAACCCGGTGAGGCGCTGATCCGTTTCGGCGGCACGCCGCTTCCCGGAGAAGATAAGGCCGCGCTGGTGCTCGACCTCAGCCCCAGCGGCAACCTTGCCGAAGCGGCCGCCAATCTCTTCGGCTACATGAAGACGGCGGATGCGGCGGGCGCGCGCTCCATCGCCTTTTCGCCGATCCCCACGACCGGCCTCGGCGAGGCGATCAACGACCGCTTGCGACGCGCGGCCGCCCCCCGTAGCTAGGAGAAACGCGCGATGGTCCAGGCGACGCTCACCCCCGATCTCATCGCCCGCTTCGCGGACATCACCGGCCCCGGATATGCCCTCGCCGACGACAGGGACATCGCCCCCTATCTCGTCGAGAGCCGCGGGCTCTACCACGGCACCTCTCCGCTGGTGCTGCGGCCCGGCTCGGTGAAGGAGGTCTCGGCGATCCTGGCGCTCGCCACGGAAACGCGCACCGCGATCGTGCCGCAGGGCGGCAATACCGGCCATGTCGGCGGCAGCGTGCCGCGCGAGGGGGCGGCGGATGTCGTGCTTTCGCTCTCCCGCCTCAACCGCATCCGCGACGTCGACCCGGTCGGCAACGTGATCGTCGCGGACGGCGGCTGCGTCCTTGCGGACATCCATAAGGCGGCCGAAGCCGTCGACCGGCTCTTCCCGCTGTCGCTCGGCTCGGAGGGCTCCTGCCAGATCGGCGGCAACCTTTCCACCAATGCCGGCGGCACCGCGGTGCTCGCATACGGCAACATGCGCCATCTGTGCCTCGGCCTGGAGGTGGTGCTGCCGACCGGCGAAATCTGGAACGGCCTGCGCCGGCTGAAGAAGGACAATACCGGCTACGACCTGCGCGACCTCTTCATCGGCGCGGAAGGCACGCTCGGCGTCATCACCGGGGCGGTGCTGAAGCTCTTTCCCCGTCCGCTCGGCCACGAGGTCGCCTTTGCCGGCCTGAAATCGGTGAAGGACGCGCTCGCCCTTTTCGAACGCGCCTCCAGCCGCTGCGGCACGGCGCTCACGGGCTTCGAGCTGATGCCGCGCCTCGGCGTCGATTTCACCACGCGAAACATTCCGGGCGTGCGCGATCCGCTGGCCACCCGGCACGACTGGTACGTGCTGGTCGACATCTCGACCTCCGACGCCGCCGAAACGGCGACACGGATGATGGAGGCGCTGCTCGCCGAAGGCATCGAGGCCGGGCTGGTGGAAAATGCCGTCATCGCCGCAAGCGGGGAACAGCGAAAGGCCCTGTGGCACATGCGCGAGAGCATGTCGCCGGCGCAGAAGCCCGAGGGCGGATCGATCAAGCACGACGTCTCCGTGCCCGTCTCCTCCATTCCGGATTTCATGGCGGAAGCGGATGCGGCGGTGATGGCGGCGATCCCCGGCGCGCGCATCTGCTCCTTCGGCCACATGGGCGACGGCAACATCCACTACAACATCTCGCAGCCCGTCGGCGCCGACAAGGAGGCGTTCCTTGCCCGCTGGCGCGAGATCAACCATCTCGTCCACGCCATCGTGCTGAAATACGGCGGCTCGATTTCCGCCGAGCACGGCATCGGGCAGTTGAAGCGCGACGAGCTTGCCGCCGTGCGCGAGCCGATCGAGATGGACCTGATGCGGAGGGTCAAGCGCGCTTTCGACCCCGCAGGGATCATGAATCCCGGCAAGGTCGTCGCCGGTTGATCAGGCCCCGCCCGTGCGAAGCTGCGCCAGCGACATCATGAGGTCCGCGCTGATGCCGGAGGAACCCGAATTCGTCAGCACCGAGAGGGCGGGATCGGTGGTCGCCTGATTGTTCAGGTCGTAGAGCACGGAGAACTTCACGATCATCTTCGAAACTGCCTGCGGGTCCTGCAACTCCTTGAGGTCGAGATGGCGCTTGATCATTTCGGCCTGGGCGTCGATGTTCGCGCTGCCCACCTCGTCGGGAAGCTGGTAGACCACCTTGAAGACCTCGAAGAGCGCGTCGTCGGCAAGGATGTCGTAGGGGGTCGTGATCGTCGCGGCCTTGCGTTCGAAATAGAGTGCGAGGCGCACGCCGGCATTGTCGTTGCCCGCCTCCTCCTCCAGCATCTGGCGCACATGGCTGTCGATCGTCTCGTAGATGCCGCGGCGCGACTGGATCTCGGCATCGTCCGGCTGCTTGATCTTGCCCTCGGCGTTGAAGTTGAACGAGGCGACGATCTTGCGGAAGCCGCGGTCCGCCTGACGGTTCACGAAACTCTTGGGGTCGTCGAGGTCGGACGCGAAGATCTTCTCCATGAAGACCGGATCGACGCTCTTCGGATCGATGCCGTTCGCCGTCAGCACGAAGGAGACGAGACGCTCGTCGGAGAGGAATTCCTTGGTCGTTTCGACCCGCTGGATCTGCGTGGCGTAATATTTCGCCTCTTCCTCAGCCTTCGCCTTGTCGTCCTTCGTCCCGAAACGGGATTTCGCCGTCACATAGGCGCGCGACATGACGAGGATCTCGGATTCCGACTGCGCCAGCTTCGGCGCGGTGATATTGCCGTCCGCACCGAAATTGAACGCCTTGGCAAGCTGCACGAAGCGGTCGTCCTTGAGCTGGTACACATAGCTCCTGGGATCGTTGAGGTCGCTCTTGAGCACTCTCTTGACGGTGAAGGCCGAGACGCTGGCAGGATCGAGCCCGAACGCCTTCAATGCGAAGTTGTAGACCGACGCCTCCCCGACGAAGTCCTGCACCGACTTGACCGCACCGATCTGGCTCTTGAACCGCTTGACGGCGGTCGCGTCCGCATCGTCGTCCTTGTCGTTGTAGTGGACCATGTAGCCGCGGGCGGCAGCAGCGGTCTGTACGGCCGTCTGCGCCGTGTCGCCGGCCGCAAGCGAGCCGTCGTCCTGGAAGTTGAAGGCGGCGCGCAACGCGACGTACTTCGCCTTGTCGGCGCCGCCGAAGAGGTTGATGTAGCTCGTCGCGTCGTTCGGGTCGGGGTCGCTCGTCAGGATATTGGAGATCGTGGAGCTGACGACGGACGCCTTGTTGAGGTCGAAGGCGACCTTGATGTAGTTCAGGAGGCGCGGATCGCTGACGAGTTCGTGCGCCGTCGTGATGCTTCCGATGCGACTCTCGAAATAGTCCTTGTTCATCAGCGCCGCCTCGGACGTCACGCGCGGATTGGAGAGCGTGTAGAGCTGGTTCGTGCCCGCCTTCTGCGCCGCATCCTGCACGGTGCCGGCCGTCGCCGTCCCGTCGCTGGCGAAGCTGTAGGCCTCCGCCAGCGCGCGATACTTCTGGGCGTTGGCGATGACCGCGTTCTGCCGTGTGATTTCCGCCCTGAGTTCGGCGATCCGTGCCTTGTTGGCATCGTTGGAGGGAAGGCCGGCCAGCTCCGCATTGGCCGCCTCGATCGCCGAGGCGGCCTCTTCGGCGCGTGCGCCGAACGTGGTGTTGAAATAGCTGCCCGGATCGTCGGGATCGCTGCCGAGGACGCCGCGCACCACCGTGCGCGAATAGGTGTTCGGATCGATGCCGAAGGCCGTGAACACATAGTTGCGCAGACGGTCGTTGTTGAGGAGCTGGTCGGCGCTCGTCACCGTATCGATGACGATATTGTAGTAGCGCGTCTCCTCCTTGATCGCCGAGCCGGCATTAGCGGCCGTGGCGGAATAGAGACCGATGATCTCGTCGAGCTGGGTTTCCGTCTGGGGCGTTGCGGTCGAGGCGGAAAAGCTGAAGGCGCTGGCGAAGTTGCGGTAGCGCTCGTCGGACAGCTTGTTGGCAAAGCTGTTGGCGTCGGTCAGGTCGCTGTCCAGCACCTTGCGCATGAAGGCCTTGGCATAGGTCATGTCGTCGAGACCGTAGGCCTTCATGGCATAGGAATAGAGCCGGTAGTCATCAAGGAACGCGTCGACCGAGCCGACCTTGCCGATGTTCTCCTTGTAGTACTCGGCCTCGCGCGCATTGCTCGTCTCCGCCGCCGTGCGGTCCAGCGACTTCAGCATGTCCTTCGAGATGAGGTTGTAGCTCGTATAGGTCGACAGCATGGAGAACCCGTTCCTTCCGGTCACCGGCCGCGCGCAGGCCGATCGCCGGCATTGTCGCGCGCGAGGCTTGTCCCGGCCTGTCGGCTCCCCTTCGGCAAAGGCGCCCGCGGCGTTCACGTCTCCTAAACCCTAGCCCGTTCGGTTTTGCTAACCATCAGGAACTGCAAAGTTTTCTTAACCGCAATTTTTAAGCGGCGTGGAAGGGGGCGCGCCTATTCTCCCCCACAGAGGACGCAAAGTCCCGATGAGAAGACCGCACACGGCTCTCAAGGAAAACAAGGGCGAAAGACATGCTGAATACCGTTTCCAAGCCGGCCTGGGCCGGCACCACGCTCCGGCTCGATCCCAGGCGCTTTCCGCAGCAGGTGACCTTCGAGCTGCGCACGGAGGGAACCGACGCCACGATCACCCTCGACGAGCGCGGCGCCGTGCTGCGCAAGGTCCTCCCCTCCAGCGGCCTGCCGCTCTCCATCGCGCTGCCGGCCCGCGCCTTCAAGGGCGTTGCCGCCCGCGCCATCGACCACGGCAACGGCGACGTGACGGTTACGCTGGAACTGCATCACGACGATCCGGACCTGTGCATCCCGCTTCTGGTGGCGCACGATCTGTGCGACATCGCCGCCGACTGGCGAAGCTGGGCCGACGCCTACCGCATCCCCATGCTGATGGTGGAAGCCGACGGCATCGCCCGCCCGCTCGACGACAGCCTGACCGTCGGCAGCCGCCCCGCCAGGCAGCGCCGCCGCCACTCCTATTTCGCGGACCGCCGCCCGCGCTTCCTCGTGCGCCGCACGACGGGCAAGCTCGGCGTCCAGATGAAGATCGACGGCCGGGAAATCATCGCCCGCCGTTGAGCCTGCGATGAACGTCTGACCTCGGAAAGCCGGCCGTCCCTGCGGCCGGCTTTTCCGCGTCCGGCTCAGGCGAAGGGAATGGCAATCGCCAGCGCGAGGAAGATGGCAAAGCCGACGACGTGGTTGAACTTGAACAGCGCGAGGCACTGCACCGGATCGTCGATGTCGAGCGACCGGATCTGCCAGGCGAGCATCAGCGCGGCGGCGGCAAGGCCGAGCCAGGCGATCACGCCGACGCCGGCAAGCCAGAAGGACAGCGCGATGAGCGCCACCGTCAGGCCATAGAGGCCGATGAGCCATTGCCGCGTCTTTTCGCCGAACAGGCGCGCGGTGGAGCGCACGCCGATCAGCGCATCGTCCTCCTTGTCCTGGTGGGCGTAGATCGTGTCGTAGCCGATGGTCCAAGCGATGGCGGCGATGTAGAGCGCGACGGGCGCCAGCGAGAGCGTGCCGAACGACGCCGCCCAGCCCATCAGCGCACCCCAGGAAAAGGCCATGCCGAGGAAGAACTGCGGCCAGTCGGTGAAGCGCTTGGCGAAGGGATAGATCGCGACGATCAGCAGCGAGGCGGTGCCGAGCCCGATGGAGAAGAGATTAAACTGCAGGAGGACGACAAGGCCGGCGAGCGCCTGCAGAGCGAGGAAGATCTTCGCCTGGCGGCGCGTGACGCGGCCCGACGGCAGCGGGCGCGAGCGGGTGCGCGCCACGGCCTGGTCGATGTCGTGGTCGACGAGGTCGTTATAGGTGCAGCCGGCCCCGCGCATGGCGACCGAACCGATGAAGAACAGGAAGAGATGCAAGAGGAACCGCGGCCAGTCGAAGCTGCCGGCCGCCGCCCCGACATTGGCCGCCAGCGCCGCCGACCAGAAGCAGGGCCACATCAGGAGCTGCCAGCCGATCGGCCGGTCCCAGCGGGCAAGCTGCGCATAGGGCCAGGCCCCGCGCGGCAGGACGCGGTAGACCCAGTTGTCGGAAGGCGCGTCGGAGACGCGGCCGGAATCGGAAGGGGTGCTGATCATGCACCTAGATCGCAAGCGGCCACGCGCGGGTCAAGCCGGCGCGCGAGTCGCGGAGGCGATTCGGTTCGGCGAGAAGGCGTCGTGGCAGATCCGGGCCTGCCCCTCATGCCGCTACCGGCCCTTGACCTTTCGGCCCCGTCCCCTTAACCCGCCAGCAACAAGCATCAGGTCGAGGGTACGGGCATGAAGGTTCTGTTGATCGGATCGGGCGGACGCGAGCACGCCCTTGCCTGGAAACTCGCGCAATCCCCCCTTCTCGACACGCTCTACGCCGCACCCGGCAATCCGGGCATCGCCGAATGCGCGACGCTGGTTTCCCTCGACGTCGAGGACCACGCCGCCGTCTCGGCCTTCTGCCAGGAGAACGGCGTGTCCTTCGTCGTCGTCGGCCCCGAGGCGCCGCTGGTCGCCGGCCTTGCCGACGTGCTGCGCGCCGACGGCATCGCCGTCTTCGGCCCCTCGGCCGCCGCCGCCCGGCTCGAGGGCTCCAAGGGCTTCACCAAGGACCTGTGCGCCAAGTACGACATCCCGACCGGCGCCTATCGACGCTTCACCGACGCCGCCTCCGCCAGGGCCTATATCGAGGCCGAGGGCGCCCCGATCGTCATCAAGGCGGACGGGCTTGCCGCCGGCAAGGGCGTGACCGTCGCCATGACGCTCGACGAGGCGCTCGCCGCCGTCGACGACTGCTTCGACGGCGCCTTCGGCGCGGCCGGCGCGGAAGTGGTCGTGGAAGCCTTCCTCGACGGCGAGGAGGCGAGCTTCTTCTGCCTGTGCGACGGCGTGAACGCGCTGCCGCTCGCCTCCGCACAGGATCACAAGCGCGTCGGCGACGGCGATACCGGCCCGAACACCGGCGGCATGGGCGCCTATTCGCCGGCGCCCGTCATGACGCCCGGCATGGTAGAGCGCACGATGAAGGAGATCATCGTGCCGACGATCCGCGGCATGGCGGCGGACGGCCATCCCTTCCAGGGCGTCCTCTTCGCCGGCCTGATGATCACCGCCAAGGGTCCCGAGCTCATCGAGTACAACGTGCGTTTCGGCGATCCGGAATGCCAGGTACTGATGATGCGGCTCGAAAGCGACCTCCTGCCGATCCTGCACGCCGCCGCGGTCAGCCGGCTCGACAAGGTGACGGCCGCGTGGCGCGATGCGCCGGCCCTCACCGTCGTCATGGCCTCGAAGGGCTATCCGGGCGCTTACGAGAAGAACACGCCGATCCTTTCGCTGCCGGCCGACGACGCCGCCACCAAGGTGTTCCATGCCGGCACGGCCCTGAAGGACGGCAAGCTGGTCGCGACCGGCGGGCGCGTATTGAACGTCACCGCCGTGGCGCCGACGGTCGGCGAGGCGCAAAGGGCGGCCTATGCGGCGCTCGACCGGGTGGTATGGGACAACGGCTTCTGCCGCCGCGACATCGGCTGGCGGGCAGTGGCCCGCGAAAAGGCCTGACCGCAGCCGGCGAAAAACGCCGTTTGCTCAAATTTTACCATTTCCCCTGACGGGACCGTAACCGACGGGCGCTAGTCTTCTCCCAACGATGAGGGAGTTCCGTCGATGCGTAGCCTGCTGCCGACCATTGCTTTCATGCTTCTCGCCGCCCCAGCCCTTGCGGATTCGATCCATCCCGTCGCCGGCACCACCTCGGCCGGCAGTATCGAGGCGATACGCTGCGACGACTGCCCGGCGCTGAAGCCGAAGCTGAAAGCCGCGACATACCATGTCGACGCCATCGCCCCCGGCACGCAGAAGGTGGAGATCCGGGAAGAGAACGGCGAGCGCAAGATCTACCGGACGGAGGCCTGGATGGGCGGGTCCCCCGTGCTCTTCGTCAGCAAGGCAGCGCCCGGAACGGTCGAAGCCGCCACCGCGGAAAAAACCGAGGTCGGCAACGCGGTCACCGTCGATGCGGGCGCCAAGACCAGCGCGCTCGGCGAGAGCGCGGCGCAGGACGCCCGGACGGCCGCGATGGCGTCTTCACGGGAGTTTGATCCGGCAACGTTTGAACTCCGGCTCAACTGAGCCCATATTGGGTGGCCCTGCCTCTCAGTCCCTCCAGGCTGACAGGAATCCGCGAAAGCGGACGTTTGCGCCCCTGACCTCAAGCAGGGGCGCACGCGTATCAGCCGGCCTCCCCCATGTCGCCGACGAGCCTGTCGACCTCGCGGTCCGAATAGACGGCGATGCCGTTTCGCCGCAGCAGGGCCGCCGTCACGCCCTGTCCGGCATGGCGTGCGCCGGAGAAACTGCCGTCATAGACGAAACCGGAACCGCAGGACGGGCTGCCGTCGATCAGCAGCGCGTGCCGGCAGCCGTTCTCGCGCGCCACGGCGAGCGCAATGCGCGCGCCCTCGATATAGGCGGCCGAGACGTCACCGCCGGAAATCTCCAGCACGCGTGCCCGTCCGTCGAGCACGTCGTCGCCGTCGAGGCCGTTCTCGATCTCCGCGGGCGGCCGCGGCACCTGGAAGCCGCCGGCAAGCTCCGGGCACAGCGTCACCAGCCGTCCCTCGGCCTTCCAGCGCTCGACGGCCGCATGCATGAGCGGCTTTGCCGATCCGTTGTAGCGGACCGGCAGGCCCGCAAGGCAGGCGCTGATGAGGATCCTGCCGGCCATCAGCGCCCGTCCCTCACCCTGCGATCCGGGAGAAGTCGGCGACCGTCCCGGTCGCCGCGCGAATGGCGGCAAGCAGCGCGAGGCGGTTGGCGCGGATGGCCGGGTCCTCGTCGTTGACGAGGACGTCGTTGAAGAACCGGTCGACCGGCGCGCGGAGCGTCGAAAGCGCCGCCATCGCGGAGCGGAAGTCTTCCTTCGCGACTGCAGCGGCGGCATCCTTCGAAGCGGCGTCCACCGCGGCGTGAAGCGTCTTCTCCGCGTCGAGCAGCAGGAGACCGGCCGAGACCGCGCCCTCGACGACGGTGCCCTTCTTTTCCTCCGCCGCAAGAAGCTGCGTCGCGCGCCGGGTGCCGGAAAGAAGGTTCTGGCCGTCTTCGGAGGTGATGAATGCCGTCAGCGCTTCCACGCGGCGGGCGACCATCAGCAAATCGTCGGCCTCCGGCGTCAGCACGGCATCGATGAGATCGTGGCGCGCACCCATGTCGCGGAGATAGACCTTGAGCCGGTCGTGGAAGAAGGCGATGAGGTCCGGGTCCTTCACGACCGAGAGAAGCGGCAGGCGGATGTTCTTTTCGAGCAGCATGCGAATGACGCCGAGCGCGGCGCGGCGCAGCGCATAGGGGTCCTTCGAGCCGGTCGGCTTCTCGTCGATGGCCCAGAAGCCGATCAGCGTGTCGAGCTTGTCGGCGAGCGCCACGGTGAGGCCCACCTTGCCGGCCGGCACGCGGTCGGAGGGCCCCTGCGGCTTGTAGTGGTCCTCGATAGCTTCGGCGACGGCAGCGTCCTCGCCCTGCAGAGCCGCATATTTGCGGCCCATGATGCCCTGCAGTTCGGGGAATTCGCCGACGGCTTCCGTGCGCAGGTCCGCCTTCGCGAGCACCACGGCGCGGTCGACGAGGGCGGCATCGGCGCCGGTGACCTTGGCGAGTTCGGCGGCAAGCCGGCGAATGCGCGCGACGCGCTCGCCCTGCGTGCCGAGTTTCGCATGGAAGGTGACGTCGAGCGCATCGAGCTTGGCCATGCGCTGGTCGAGCGGCTTTCCAAGATCGAGGCTGAATTTCTCGGCCGACGCCTTCAGCGTGCCGAGGTCCGGCAGGTCGCCCTGGTCGCGCAGCCAGAAATGCTTGGCATCGGAAAGGCGCGCGCGCACCACCTTGCCGTTGCCATGCACGATCTCCCGGCCGCCGTCCTTCGCCTCGATGTTGGAGACGAGGACGAAATGGTTGGACAGCGTGTCGCCACCCGGCTTGCGGGTGACGAAACACTTCTGGTTGGTCTTGATGGTCAGGCGGATGATCTCGGAGGGGATCGCCAGGAACTCCTCCTCGAACGTGCCCATCAGCACCTGCGGCCATTCGACGAGGCCGCAGACCTCCTCCAGCAGGCCCTCGTCCTCGACCAGTTCGAGGCCGCTCGCAAAAGCGATGTTGTTGGCGTCCGTCGCGATGATCTGCTTGCGGCGCTCGGCGTCGAGCACCACCTTCGCCTTCTCCAGATTGGCGACATAGTCCTCGAAACGGCGCACGGTGATGGCCTCGGGCGCATGGAAGCGGTGGCCGTAGGTGACGTTGCCCGCGACGATGCCGTCGACCTCGAAGGGCACGACGCGCGTCTCCTCGGTCTCCGAGCCGAAGGTGCAGAGGATCGATTGCAACGGGCGCACCCAGCGCAGCGCGCCCGGCCTTGCCGACGCCGCGCCCCAGCGCATCGACTTCGGCCAGGGGAAGTTGCGCACGATGCCCGGCATCGCCTCGGCGATGATCTCGTCGGCGGGACGGCCCGGCTTGACGATATGGGCAACGTAAAAATCGCCCTTCTTCGGATCGCTGTGCACATGCGCTTCGGAAATCGAGGAAAGGCCGGCGCCGCGCAGGAAGCCTTCGATGGCCTTCTCGTTCGCATCCGTGCGCGGGCCCCTGCGCTCCTCGCGGATGTCGGCTGAGCGGGCATTGAGGCCGCGGATGTCGAGCGTCAGCCGGCGCGGCGTCCAGTATTCGCGCGCGCCCTCATAGGTCAGGCCCGCCTCGACCAGCGCATCGGTGACGAGCTTTTTCAGGTCGCCGGCCGCCTTGCGCTGCATGCGGGCGGGGATTTCCTCGGAGCGGAGTTCAAGCAGCAGATCGGGCATGTCAACTTTCCTCACCCTTCCCTGCGGGGAAGGGTCGGCACACGGTGCCGGTATGGGGTGAAAATCGTCGCCTCTGCTAGCAAAGTTAGGCGGTGCTGTACAACGGCAAATATGCCGTCCGGCCCGCGCAGGCGCGGGTCAATGGCCGCTGGCGGCGACCTCGTGGCTGGGTTCGGCGGCGGCGTGCTCGCCCTCGGCGGCATGGCCGCCTTCCTCCTTGGCCTCGCCATGGCCGGACTTCGCCGTCTCGGTCGCGTTCGGATCGATGCAATCCTCGCGGTCCTTCATGGAGGTGACGATGGCCTTGATCTCGTCGAGCGAGAGTTCCTTGCGCTCGCCGTAGAACTCGCCGTTGGCGGCCGGCGAGCCGTCCGTGTAGCGGGCGACGAAGGGTGCCGTCATGCCCGGAACGGCGGCCGGATCGCGGGCGAACAGCACTTCGGCGCCGATGGCCCGGCCGCGCATGTCGGCCCTGTATTCGGGGCCGGCGGCGTCGACGAGGATCACCTGGTAGAGATCGGCCTCCTCGGCGTTGGAAACGGCGCCGGCGATGCGCAGCGCCGTCTTGATGCGCACCTCGCCGTCCTTGGCGTCCGAGCGGACATATCTGCGCAGCCAATGCTGGCCGTCCTGCTCGAGGCGCACGGTCGTCACCGTCGTGCAGGCCGCGCCGGAGACCTTTTCCGACGAAGGCCCCAGAAGCACGTCGCGCCCGACAAAGATTGCCGCGGCGCCCGAGGCACCGGTCAGGACCATGACACCGGCAGCGATGATCAGAAGCTTCCGGGACAGGCGGAACGAGGTCGGCAGGAACTTCACGGGCGTGAAACTTCTCTTTGAACGCAGAACAGGGAGCGCGCCGAGATCGCGCGAACGTACCGCACTCTAACCGCCGGGCGTTTCGGAAGTTTTAAACGGAACGTTCGATTTCAATCCGTTTTTGCGAATGATTTGCAATTGCGTTGACAGACTTCAAAACAGCCCTATAGTTTATTGCAACTCATTCGCAAAAGCAGATCAAGAAAGCCGATGATCCTCCGCTCCCTTGCCGCCCTCCTCTTCAGCCTGCCGCTCCTGTCGGCCGCCCCGGCCCTTGCCCAGGAAAAGCCCAAGGTGGTGACGACCTTCACCATCATCGCCGACATCGCGGCGAATGTGGCGGGCGATGCGGCCACGGTGGAATCCATCACCAAGCCGGGCGCGGAGATCCACAACTACCAGCCGACGCCGCGCGATATCCTCAAGGCGCAGGATGCCAAGCTGGTGCTGTGGAACGGTCTCAACCTGGAACTCTGGTTCCAGAAGTTCCTCGCCAATCTCGGCGACGTGCCCAATGTCACGGTCAGCGACGGCGTCACGCCGATGAGCATCGTGGAGGGCCCCTACGAGGGCAAGCCGAACCCGCATGCCTGGATGTCGCCGGACAATGCGCTGATCTATGTCGAGAACATCCGCAAGGCGCTCGGCACGCTCGACCCGGCCAACGCCGCGACCTACGACGCCAACGCCAAGGCCTATTCGGACAAGATCACGGCGCTCGGCGCCGAGATGAAGGCGAAGATCGGCGCGCTGCCGGCGGAAAAGCGCTGGCTGGTCACCAGCGAGGGGGCCTTCTCCTATCTCGCCCGCGATTTCGGCCTGAAGGAACTCTTCCTCTGGCCGATCAACGCCGACCAGCAGGGCACGCCCAGGCAGGTGAAGGCGGTGATCGACGCCGTGCGCGAGCACAATATCCATGTCGTCTTCAGCGAAAGCACCGTTTCCGCCGACCCGGCCAGGCAGGTGGCGGCAGAAACCGGCGCGACCTATGGCGGCGTCCTCTATGTGGACTCGCTGAGCGAGGCGGACGGCCCCGTGCCGACCTACCTCGACCTCCTGCGCGTGACCTCCGAGACCATCGTGAAAGGCCTTTCGCAATGATGATGGGCGGCAAGCCGAAGACGGTCGCGGGTATTATCGCCGAGGACGTGACCGTCACCTACCGCAACGGTCTCACGGCGCTGCGCCATGCCAGCTTCTCGGTGCCGAAGGGCACGATCACCGCGCTGGTCGGCGTCAACGGCGCGGGCAAGTCCACGCTCTTCAAGGCCATCATGGGCTTCGTGCCCGTCGCCACCGGCAAGGTGACGATCCTCGGCCTTTCCGTGCGTGAGGCACTCAAGAAGAACCTCGTCGCCTATGTGCCGCAGGCCGAGGAGGTCGACTGGACCTTCCCCGTGCTCGTCGAGGACGTGGTGATGATGGGCCGCTACGGCCACATGAACTGGCTGCGCATCCCGACGAAGCGCGACCACGAGATGGTCGACGAGGCGCTCTCGCGCGTCAACATGGCCGGCTACCGCAAGCGCCAGATCGGCGAACTCTCGGGCGGGCAGAGGAAGCGCGTCTTCCTCGCCCGGGCGCTGGCGCAGGAGGGGCAGGTGATCCTGCTCGACGAGCCCTTCACCGGGGTCGACGTCAACACCGAGGAACAGATCATCGAGCTGCTCGGCAAACTGCGCGATGAAGGCCGCGTCATGCTCGTCTCCACCCACAACCTCGGCAGCGTGCCCGACTTCTGCGACCGCACGGTCTTCGTCAAGGGCACCGTCATCGCCTCCGGCCCGACGGCGGAGACCTTCACCGAGGCCAATCTGGAGCGCGCCTTCGGCGGCGTGCTGCGCCACTTCATCCTCGGCGGCCGCGATCTCCACGACGACGAGGATCGGCGCTCGATCAAGGTCATCACCGACGACGAGCGCCCCTTCGTCATATACAGTGAGGAGGAGAAGCGGTGATCGACGCGCTGCTGGAACCCTTCACCTACGGCTACATGGTCAACGCCATGTGGGTGAGCGCGCTGGTCGGCTGCATCTGCGGCTTCCTCTCCGCCTACCTGATGCTCAAGGGCTGGTCGCTGATCGGCGATGCGCTCTCGCATTCCATCGTGCCGGGCGTTGCCGGGGCCTATATGCTGGGCCTGCCCTTCGCGGCCGGCGCCTTCCTGTCCGGCGGGCTCGCCGCCGCCGCCATGCTCTTCCTCAACCGCCAGACGCAGCTCAAGGAGGATGCGATCATCGGCATGATCTTCTCCTCCTTCTTCGGCCTCGGCCTCTTCATGGTTTCGCTCTCGCCGACGCCGGTGAACATCCAGACCATCGTGCTCGGCAACATCCTTGCCGTGACGCGCGAGGATACGATCCAGCTCGCGATCATCGGCGCCGTCACGCTGGTCGTCCTCATCGTGAAATGGAAGGACCTGATGGTGACGTTCTTCGACGAAAACCATGCCCGCTCCATCGGCCTCAACCCGTCGGGCCTGAAGATCCTGTTCTTCACCCTTCTCAGCGCCTCGACGGTCGCGGCCATGCAGACGGTCGGCGCCTTCCTCGTCGTCGCCATGGTGGTGACGCCGGGCGCGACCGCCTATCTCCTCACCGACCGCTTCCAGCGCCTCATCGTCATCGCCGCCGCCCTCGGGGCCGGCACGAGCCTTTTCGGCGCCTACCTCTCCTATTTCCTCGACGGCGCGACCGGCGGCATCATCGTCGTCCTGCAGACGGCGATCTTCCTCCTCGCCTTCGTCTTCGCCCCCAAGCACGGCATCATCGCCGCCCGCCGCAGGGGAAGGCGGGCGCTTGAGGTCCCGGAGGCCGGCACGCCATGAACGAAACGCTTGAACTCGCCCTCCTGCCCTTCCAGCTCGCCTTCATGCAGAATGCCTTCCTGGTGACGCTGATCATATCCGTGCCGATGGCGCTGCTCTCCTGCTACCTCGTGCTGAAGGGCTGGTCGCTGATGGGCGACGCGGTGTCCCATGCGGTCCTTCCCGGCGTCGTCATCGCCTATGTCCTGGGCCTGCCCTTCGCGGCCGGCGCCTTCGTCGCGGGCCTCTTCTGCGCGCTCGCCGCCGGCTATCTCAAGGACAACAGCCGGGTGAAGGAGGACACGATCCTCGGCATCGTCTTTTCCGGCATGTTCGCGCTCGGCGTCGTGCTCTATGTGAAGATCCAGCCGGACATCCACCTCGACCATATCCTCTTCGGCGACATGCTCGGCATTAGCGCCGCCGACCTCCTGGAGACGACGGCCATCGCCAGCGCCTCGGCGGCCTTCATCCTTCTCTTCCGCAAGGACCTCCTGGTGCAGGCCTTCGACCGGCAGCACGCCTCGGCCATCGGCCTGCCGGTGAAGCTGCTGCATTACGGCCTGCTCGCCGTGCTCTCGCTCGTCGTGGTCGGCGCGCTGAAGGCGGTCGGCATCATCCTCGCGGTCGCCATGCTGGTCGCGCCCGGCGCCATCGCAGCCCTTCTCACCCGCCGCTTTCCGAGCATGCTGATGGTCGCCGTCGCTGTTGCGCTCGGCGCCTCCTTCCTCGGCATCTGGCTGAGCTTCATGATCGACAGCGCGCCGGCCCCGACCATCGTGCTGCTGATGTCCATCCTCTTCGTCTTCGCCTTCCTGCGGCGCATGCTGGAAAGCCGCAGGCCCGCGCGGGAGACCTGAACGGGCCGCGCCACACTCGGTCGACAGCCGTCGGGTTTCCGTCTATCGTCCGCCGCGACCGGCCTGCTTCGGCCGCAACGATCGACAAACGGCAACGGGACGGCATGGCGCATATCGGTATCGTCGGCGGCGGCCTCATCGGCTGCGCCACAGCGCTCAATCTCATGGAACAGGGCCACAGCGTCACGATCCTCGAGCGGGATGCAGGCGGCCTGCCGGCCTCGGTCGGCAATGCGGGCATCCTGGCGACACCCGAGATCGATCCGCTCGCCCGGCCGGACATGCTGCTGTCCGTGCCGAAATGGCTGCTCGATCCGCTCGGTCCGCTCACCGTGCGCTGGCAGGACCTGCCGGCGCTCGCGCCCTGGCTCATCCGCTTCCTTCTGTCGGCCCGCCCCGGCAAGGCGGCGGCAAGCCGCGCGGCCATGCTCTATCTCATGCGGACCGCGGAGGCCGACCATGTGCGGCTCGGCGAATTCGCCGGCATCTCCGGCCACATCCGCGACACCGGCGCGCTGACGGTCTTCGACAGCCTTCCGGCCCGCGACAAGGCTTTCGCCCACGAGGCGGAGAACGCCGTGCTGATCGGCTGCAATGTCGAGAGCCTCGATGCGGAAGAAGCGCGCCGCCGCGTGCCGGCCCTGCAGGGCGCCTTTGCCGGCGCGATCTTCAGCGACGGCTACAAGACCTTCGAATATCCGCTGACCTTCCTGCGCCGGCTGCAGGCTTCGCTGCGCGAGCGCGCGACGCTTCTCGACGCCACGGTCTCCTCGGTGGCGCAGGCGCAGGGCGGCATCCTCGTGCGCACGGAAGGCGGCCGGGAATTCGCCTTCGACCGGCTGGCGATCACATCGGGCGTCTGGTCGCGCCGTTTCGTCGCCGATCTCGGGCTGAAGGTGCTGCTGGAAACCGAACGCGGCTACAACACGACCTTCATGAACCCCTCGACCACGCTGGAAATGCCGGTCTTCTTCTCCGAGCACGGCTTCGTCGCCACGCCCTTCGAAAATGCCCTGCGCATCGGCGGCGCGGTGGAGCTCGCTTCGCCCGACGCGCCCGCCAACTACAAGCGCGCCGCCGCCATGCGCCGCAAGATGCGCCGCTACGTGCCCGACCTCCAGGAAGAGGGCGGCACGGAGTGGATGGGCCGGCGCCCCTCGACGCCCGATACGCTGCCGGTCATCGGTCTGCATCCCCGCGATCCGCGCATCGCCTTCGCCTTCGGCCACGGCCATCTCGGCCTGACGCTCGCGGCGACGACCGGCCGCCACGTCGCACGCCTCCTTTCCGGCGAGGACGATGGCGCGCTCGCCCCCTTCTCCATCGCCCGATTCCAGTAGACGCGCGATCTCGATAACAACAACAAAAGAAAGAGACCGACCATGCACAAGGTTATTTTCGACACGGATCCCGGCGTCGACGACGCCATGGCGCTGCTGTTCCTGCACAACCATCCGGAAATCGACCTCATCGGCATCACCACCGTCTTCGGCAATGCCGCCATCGAGACGACGACGCGCAACGCGCTGTTCCTCAAGCGAGAATGGGGCATTGCCGCCCCCGTCGCCCGCGGCGAGGGCAAGACCTACAACCCGATGCGCAACCCCACCGACTGGCCGGTGATGATCCACGGCCATGACGGGCTCGGCAATATCGACGTGCCCGAGACGATCGACCTGCCCGTCGATCCGCGCCCGGCGCACCGCTTCATCATCGACACCGTGCGGGCCAATCCGGGCGAGGTGACGCTGATCGCCGTCGGCCGCATGTCGAACCTTGCCTATGCGTTGAAGGAAGACCCCGAGATCGCCGGCCTCGTGAAACAGGTCATCATCATGGGCGGCGCCTTCGACGTGCCCGGCAATATCACCCCCGCCGCCGAAGCCAATATCCACGGCGACCCGGAAGCCGCCGACGTGGTGATGACCGCGCCGTGGAAGGTCGTCGTCGTCGGCCTCGACGTGACGATGAAGACCGTGATGACCCGCAAGCGGCTTGCCGAACTCACCGCGCAGAACGGCCGGCACCTCAAGCTGCTCTCCGACATCTCGCAGTTCTACATCGACTTCTACGGCCAGCATGTGAAGGACGAGGGCATGGTGGTGCACGACAGCTGCGCCTGCATCTACCTCGTCGCGCCGGACCTCTTCACCACCCGCCCCGGCGCGATCCGCGTCGTCGCCGGCGGCATCGCCGACGGACAGACCATCCAGAAACCCGACGCCCGCAGCTTCCCGCCCGGCAACTGGGACGGCCTGCCGAGCCAGCACGCCTGCATCGGCATCGATGCGGAGAAGGTGATGGCGCTGCTGGACGAGACGCTGGTGCGGTAAAGCGGACGTAGCCGCCCCTCACCTGCCTGCCGGCATCCTCTCCTTGGCTGCGGGGCGAGGAGCGCTGGAGGCACGGGTTTCCTGCCTTCATGATGGTTTGAGGAAACCGGTGCAACACCCCGTTCTTCCCGCTTGCGGGGAGAGGATGCCAGCAGGGGGACGTGGGGCAGCCCCTGCGGTACCCCTGCCCCGTCAGCCCGCCGTCGCCGGCAATTGCCAGTCGATCGGCGTGCGGCCGTGCTTGACGAGAAATTCGTTCGCCTTGGAAAAAGGCCGCGTGCCGAAGAAGCCGTTATGCGCCGACAGCGGCGAGGGATGCGGCGAGCGCAGCACGAGATGGCGGCTCTTGTCGACGAACGCCGCCTTCTTCTGGGCATAGGAGCCCCAGAGGATGAAGACGACGGGCTTTTCCTGCTCGTTGACGGCGCGGATGACCGCATCCGTGAAGCGCTCCCAGCCGCGCCCCTGATGCGAGGCCGCGCGGCCCATCTCCACCGTCAGCACGCTGTTGAGCAGCAGCACGCCCTGCCTTGCCCAATGTTCGAGAAAACCATGGCGGGCCGGCGGAATGCCGAGGTCGTCCTGCATTTCCTTGTAGATATTGACGAGCGACGGCGGGATGCGCACGCCCGGCTGCACGGAGAAGCACAGGCCATGCGCCTGCCCCTCGCCGTGATAGGGATCCTGCCCGAGGATGACGACGCGCACCTCGTCGAGCGGCGTCAGGTCGAGCGCGCGGAAATATTCCGCTCCCTTCGGGAAGATGCGCCGGCCCTCCTGCCTCTGCTCCAAAAGGAAGCTCTTCAGCGCGGTCATGTAGGGGCTGGAGAATTCCGCCGCGAGCGGCGCCTTCCAGCTCTCTTCGATCTTTATGTCCGTCGCTGCCATCGTCCTCTCCTTCGGGAGGAAGAGTTTAGCGCCGCACGGCGGAAAGGACCGGCCGAACAACCGGTCATCCACAGCTAATCTCAGGCGACGCCCAGCACCGCCATGAGGCTCTTCATGCGCGCGGCGGCAAGCTCCGGCCTGTCGAGCACATTCGCCCGGTCGGCAAGGCGGAAGACATCGGCATAGTGCAGGACGCCGCGGGCGGACTGCATGCCGGCCGGCATGGTGAAATGATCCTGATGGCCGTTCAGCCAGGCGAGGAAGACGACGCCCGCCTTGTAATACTGCGTCGGCGCCTCGAAGATCTTGCGCGACAACGGCACGGTCGGTTCGATGACCGCACGGAAGGTCGCGACATCGCCGGCGGCAAGCGAGGCGAGCGCCTTCGACGCCTGCGGCGCGACCGCATCGAAGATGCCGAGCAGCGCATGGCTGTATTTGCGCCCGTCGCCCTCGATCAGTTCGGCATAGTTGAAATCGTCGCCGGTGAAGCAGAGTACGCCCTCCGGCAGCCGGTCACGCAGCGCCACCTCGCAGGCATTGTCGAGCAGGGAAATCTTGATGCCCTCGACCTTGTCGCGGTTCTCCTCGATGATCGAGAGCACCGCATCGAGCGCCGGCCCGAAGGCGTCCGAGCCCCAATAGCCTTTGAGTTGCGGATCGAACATGTCGCCGAGCCAGTGCAGCACGACCTTGTCCTTCGCCTGGCCGAGAATACGGCCATAGACCTTGCGGTAATCGTCCGGCGACTCGGCGATGCGGGCAAGCGCCCGGCTCGCCATCATGATCGCGCGCCCGCCATGCTTCTCCACGAAGCCGACCTGCTCCTCATAGGCTCTCACGACATCGTCCAGCGAACGGGCGGCAACGGGATCGAGATGATCCGTGCCCGCGCCGCAGGCAAGGTCCGCGCCCGGCACCGTCTTCGCCTCCGCCAGCGAGCGGCGGATCAGCTCCTGCGCGCCGGCCCAGTCCAGCCCCATCCCGCGCTGCGCGGTATCCATCGCCTCGGCGATACGGAAGCCCAGCGACCAGAGGTGATGCCGGAAGGCCATCGTCCGTTCCCAGTCGACAGCCGGCGCCTCCCACGGCCGCGCATCGCGGCGCGGGTCGGAAACCACATGGGCAGCGGCATAGGCGATACGGTTGAAGCCCGGCACCGCGGCAGGGCGTTCCGTCGGCGCGCCCACGAGCCCATAGGCTTCGACGCCACCATCGGCACGCGGCAGGGAAAGGCTGATCGACATGGAGTCCTCCCGAGGGTTTTGAAGGGCAATAATTTAGATCGTTCCAAATTTCAAGAGTGATTTTGAGGGAGAATGTTCGGCGTGATGCGGCATTCGATATGCTGGGGCGGCGACCTGACGCCGCCAGTTCGATTGGATTACCCGAAGTCCGGAAGCCCCCTCCCGACAAGCGTTCAGCTCCCCAGCCCTCAACTCTTACCTCTTACCTCTCACCTCTTACCCCTCGCCCCTTCCTCTCCTCACCTTTCCAGCCATACGAGCTTCCCCGATCGCCGGTCCTATCGAGACCGCCACTCTCTCTAGCCGCCAAGAGGCCCTTCCGGCCTGGACCCGCAGCATTGGCGACGCTTCCCGCCCTCAACCTCCCGCCCCTCCGCCGTCATCCTCGGCCTTGAGCCGAGGATCCACCACAGCCGGCTCTTGGATGCGGCATGGATGGCCGAGTCAAGCCCGACCATGACGACAGAGAGGGAGTGCCGGATGGAAGGCAAGGGTAGAGAACAGGATGACAGGAGAAGAACGGAGAGCGAAAGCAAGTTTGGAGAGCGGAGAGGCAATCGCAGATGCGGCACGCCCACCCGTCAATCCTCCAACATCACGCTTGACAAATTTGGAACGATCCAATTAATTACCCGCCAACAAGCGGGCAACAGTACCCCGCACCGGAGGATGATCGTGAACAAGAGCCGAGTGACCGTCGTCGATATCGCGCGCGCCGCCGGCGTGTCGAAGTCGACCGTCTCGCTCGTCCTGCAGGCAAGTCCGCTCGTCAACGAGGCGACGCGTGCCAAAGTAAACGCGGTCATCCGCGAGCTCGGCTATGTCTACAATCGCGGTGCGGCGAACCTGCGCCAGTCGGCCTCCTCGCGGATCATCGGCATCATCGTCAACGACCTCACCAACTCCTTCTTCGCGGAGCTGGCGGTCGGCATGGACATGGTGATGCAGTCGGCCGGCTACGTGCAGTTCCTGTCGAATTCCGCCGAAAGCGTCGACCGCCAGCGCGAGGTCATCGCCTCCATGCGCGAGCACGGCATTTCCGGCCTGATCCTCTCGCCCGCCCGCGGCACGGAAGCCGCGGACCTGAAACCGCTCGCGGCGAGCGGCATTCCCGTCGTCGCCGTGGTGCGCAACGTGGTGGGCGCGAAGATCTCCTCGCTTCTTTCCGACAATTATGCCGGCGCGAAGGATGCGGTTCGCCATCTCGTCTCGCTCGGCCACAGTCGCATCGCCTTCCTCGGCGGCATTGCCAATACGACGGTCTTTACCGAACGCGTGCAGGGCTGGCGCGATGCGCTTGCCGAAGCGGGCCTGGAAGCGCCGGATGCGCTGGTCATCGGCACGACGGCCTCGCGCGCCGGCGGCGTCGCGGCCATCGAGCGCGCCCTGCTGCTGGCGAACCAGCCGACGGCGGCGCTCTGCTTCAACGACGCGGCCGCCTTCGGCGTCTGCGACGGGCTGCGCGCCGCCGGCAAGGAGCCCGGCCGCGATTTCGGCGTGGTCGGCTTCGACGACGTGATCGAGGCCGAGACAGCCGTGCCGGCGCTGACGACCGTTTCCGTCGATCCGCAGGGCATGGGCCGGCGGGCGGCGCAGCTTCTCTTGAAACAGATCAATGCGGGCCGTGTGGAGCCCGAGGCCATCGTCAGCTCCGTGCGCCTCGTCGTGCGCCAGAGCTGCGGCGCCGGCCAGAAGACGAGGAGGATGTCGGCATGACACGATGGGGACTGATCGGCGCGAGCACGATCGCGAAGGAATGGGTGACAAGCGCGATCCGCGCGACGGGTGGCGAGGTCGTCACGGTGATGAGCACCAGCGCCGAGCGCGGCAGGGCCTATGCGGCCGAGCAGGGCATCGCAAGGTCGGTGACGACGCTCGACGCGCTGGTGAACGATCCCGAGATCGACGCCGTCTACATCTCCACCACCAACGAGCTGCACCGCGACCAGGCGCTCGCCGCCGCGAAGGCCGGCAAGCACATCCTCTGCGAAAAGCCGCTCGCCATGGCGCTCACCGATGCGCGCACCATGGTACAGGCCGCGAAGGATGCCGGCATCGTCATGGCGACCAACCATCACCTGCGCAATGCCGCGACACACCGGGCGATGCGCGAGGCGATCAAGGCCGGCCGCATCGGCACGCCGCTTGCCGCCCGCGTCTTCCACGCCGTCTACCTGCCGCCGCACCTGCAAGGCTGGCGGCTCGACAAGCCGGAGGCCGGCGGCGGCGTGATCCTCGACATCACCGTGCACGATGCCGACACGCTGCGCTTCGTGCTCGACAGCGACCCGGTGGAGGCGATCGCCTTCGCGCAGGCCGGCGGCATGGGCAAGGCCGGGCTGGAGGACGCCGTGATGGGCGTGCTGCGCTTCAAGAACGGCGTCATCGCCCAGTTCCACGACGGCTTCACCACCAAATTCGCCGAGACGGGCCTTGAGGTACACGGCACCGACGGCTCGCTGATCGGCCGCAACGTCATGACGCAGCGCGCCGCCGGCACCGTGACGCTCCGCGATGCGAGCGGCGAACATGACCTGCCGCTCGACCATAAGAACCTCTACGAAACCGCCCTTTCCGCCTTCCACGCCGCCGTCGCCGGCAAGGGCCGGCCATCCGCCACGGGCGAAGACGGTATCTGGTCGCTGGCGACGGGCCTTGCCGTCGTCGAAGCGGCCCGCACGGGCAGGACCATCCGCATCGAAACCGGATTCTAGACCATCATGAGCAAGCATATCACCCCGCGCCAGGCGGCGGACCTCATTCCCGACGGCGCCGTCGTCTCGGTCTCCTCCTCCTCCGGCCTCGGCTGCCCGGACCTGACGCTGAAGGCCATCGGCGAGCGCTTCGAGGAAACCGGCCACCCGCGCAACATCACGACGCTGCATCCCATCGCCGCCGGCGACATGAGCGGCATCAAGGGCATCGACTACATCGCGAAGAAGGGCCTGCTCGCCAGGGTGCTGGCCGGCTCCTACCCGTCCGGCCCGTCCTCATCGGAGCCGCCGCTGATCTGGCAGATGATCACCGGCAACGAGATTCCGGCCTACAACATCCCCTCCGGCATCCTCTTCGACATGCACCGCGAGGCCGCCGCCAAGCGCCCCGGCGTCATCACCAAGGTCGGCCTCGACACCTTCGTGGACCCGACCCGGCAGGGCTGCGCCATGAACGACAGGGCCGCGGCCGAGCCGATCGTCGAGAAGATCGCCTTCGCCGGCGAGGAATGGCTGTATTTCAAGGCGATCGCCCCTCATATCGCCATCATCCGCGCCACCACGGCCGACGAGCGCGGCAACCTCACCTACGAGCACGAGGGCGCCACCCTCGGCGGGCTCGACCAGGCGCTTGCCGCCCGCAACAATGGCGGCATCGTCATCGCGCAGGTCAAGCGCATGGCCAAGGAAGGCTCGCTGAAGCCGCATGACGTGCGCGTGCCGGGCGTATTGGTCGATTACATCGTGGTCGATCCCGAGCAGAAGCAGACGACGCAGACGCTCTACGACCCCGCCATCTCCGGCGAGATCTTCCGCCCGCTCGACAGTTTCCGCGTGCCGGAATTCAACATCCAGAAGGTCATCGCACGCCGCGTGGCGCAGGAACTGGAGGCCGGCAGCGCCGTCAATCTCGGCTTCGGCATTTCCGCCAACGTGCCGCGCATCCTCATGGAAGAGGGCCTGCACGGGGCCGTCACCTGGGTGATCGAGCAGGGCGCGGTCGGCGGCGTGCCGCTGCTCGACTTCGCCTTCGGCTGCGCCTCCAATGCCGATGCCTTCATGCCCTCGCCCTACCAGTTCACCTATTTCCAGGGCGCGGGCTTCGATGCCTCGCTGCTCTCCTTCCTGGAGATCGGCAGGGACGGTTCGGTCAACGTCTCGAAGCTCTCCTTCCGCCCGCATGTGACGGCCGGCTGCGGCGGCTTCGTCGATATCACGGCGCGGGCCAAGAAGGTCGTCTTCTCCGGCATGTTCAATGCCGGCGCAAAGCTCGCCGTCGCGGACGGCAAGCTCGTCATCGAGAAGGAAGGCAAACTGAAGAAGCTGGTCGACGAGGTCGAGCACGTCACTTTCTCCGGTCCGCGGGCCGTGGCGCAGGGGCAGGACATCACCTACGTCACCGAGCGCTGCGTGATGAAGCTGACGCCCGAGGGCCTCATGCTGAACGAGATCGCGCCGGGCGTCGATCTCCAGGCGCATATCCTCGACCAGTCGGAATTCGCGCTGATCGTCTCGCCGGACCTCAAGGTGATGGATGCGGCCCTCTTCACCGATGCGCCCATTGGCCTGACGCTGCCCGAAAAGGCGCCGCGCCGGCTTGCGGAGACGCACCATGGCTGAGCCGCGCATCCGCATCGACATCGACGGCCCCGTCGCGACGATCACCGTCGCGCGGCCGGAAAAGCTGAACGCCTTCGACATCGACATGCTGAAGGAACTGTCCGCCGCCTGCGACACCGTGGAAGCCAATGCTGGCGTGCGCGTCGCCATCCTCACCGGCGAGGGCAAAGCCTTCTCCGCGGGCGGCGACATCCGCGCCTGGGCGAGCATGGAGCCGAACGAATTCGGCCACGCCTGGGTGCGCTTCGGCCACCGCGTCTTCGAGCGGCTGGCGACGCTGCGCATGCCGCTGATCGCCGCAATCAACGGCCATGCGCTGGGCGGCGGGCTGGAACTGGCGGCGGCGGCGGATATCCGCATCGCCGAAGCACAGGTGAAGATCGGCCTGCCGGAAGCCGGCCTCGGCATGGTGCCGGGCTGGTCCGGCACGCAGCGGCTCGTGAAGCGTTTTGGCGCGCAGACCGTGCGGCGCATGCTGCTCGGCGGCGAGGTGCTGACGGCAGCGGAGGCGGCAACGCTCGGCATTGTCGATCAGGTCGTAGCGACCGGTGCGGCCGTCGAGGCCGCCAGGGCCTATGCGGCGCGCATCGCGGCGCGCGGGCCGGCGGCGACGGAGATTTCCAAGCTGATGATTTCAGTGGCGAACGGCGAGGACAACGGCGCGGCGGTGGAAGCCCTCGGCTCCATCCTCGTCGCCAAGACCGGGGACCTCAAGGAAGGCGTCGCCGCCTTCACGGGAAAGCGCCCCGCAGAGTTCAAGGGAGAATGGTGATGACCGCGCATGCGAAACCTAGGGCGATCGACGATTTCAAGGCGCGCGATTTCCGCATGCTGATCGACGGCGTCTGGACGGAAGGCGCCGGCAGCGCGCTCGAACGCGTCGCCCCCGGCCACGGCGTCGTCGTCAGCCGCTATCCAGCCGGCACGAAGGCCGATGCCGAGCGCGCCATTGCCGCCGCCCGCAAGGCCTTCGACGAAGGCCCGTGGCCGCGCATGACGGGCGCCGAGCGCTCCAACATCCTGCTCAAGGCCGCCGATCTCATCGCGGCGAAGGCCGACGATCTCGCCTTCCTCGACTGCATCGAAAGCGGCAAGCCGATCAGCCAGGCCAAGGGCGAACTTTCCGGCGCGGCCGATATCTGGCGCTATGCCGCCGCCCTTGCTCGCGACCTCCACGGCGAGAGCTACAACACGCTCGGCGAAGGCACGTTCGGCGTCGTGCTGCGCGAGGCGATCGGCGTCGTCTCGATCATCACACCCTGGAACTTCCCCTTCCTGATCGTAAGCCAGAAATTACCCTTCGCGCTCGCCGCCGGCTGCACGACGGTCGTCAAGCCTTCGGAACTGACTTCCGGCTCGACCCTCCTTCTCGGCGAAATCCTCATCGAGGCGGGCGTTCCGGCGGGCGTCGTCAACATCGTCACCGGCACCGGTCCTGAGGTCGGCGCGCCGATGACGACGCATCCCGATGTCGACATGGTCTCCTTCACCGGCTCCACAGGTGTCGGCCGCCTCACCATGGCGAATGCCGCGCAGACGCTGAAGAAGGTGTCGCTGGAACTCGGCGGCAAGAACCCGCAGATCGTCTTCCCCGACGCCGATCTCGACGCATTCATCGACGCCGCCGTCTTCGGCGCCTATTTCAATGCCGGCGAATGCTGCAATGCCGGCTCGCGGCTGATCCTGCACACGTCCATCGCAGCGGAGGTGACGGCGCGCGTCGCGGAGCTGGCAAAGAAGGTGAAGGTCGGCGATCCGCTCGATCCGACGACGCAGGTCGGCGCGATCATCACGCCGCAGCATCTCGAAAAGATCGGCGCCTATGTCGACGGCGCGGCGAAGGCCGGCGCCTCGGTGGCGCTGGGCGGCACGGCGCTCGATCTCGGCCTCGGCCAGTTCATGGCCCCGACGATCCTTTCCGGCGTGAAGCCGGACATGGCGGTCGCCCGCGAGGAGGTGTTCGGCCCGGTCCTCTCCGTGCTGACCTTCGAGACGACGGACGAGGCGATCCGCATAGCCAATGCCATCGACTATGGCCTTTCGGCCGGCGTCTGGAGCCGCGATTTCGACACCTGCCTGACCATCGGCCGCAAGGTGCGCGCCGGCACGGTCTGGATGAACACCTTCATGGACGGCGCGTCGGAGCTGCCCTTCGGCGGCTACCGCCAGTCCGGCCTCGGCCGCGAACTCGGTCGCCATGCCGTGGAGGACTATACGGAGACCAAGACGCTCAACATGCATATGGGCGCGCGCACCGGCTGGTGGATGCCGCGATGAAAGACACCTTCCCGACAACCACGGCTGGGATCGGCTCCGCCGCCCGCTCAGGGCGTCGGGAAGCTGAATTGCGGGCTTTGCAGCAGGGTGAGCTCACCCGCCGGCTCGCCGGCGATGCGCCGCAGCAGCAGCCGGCCCATGGCCTCACCGGCCGCCGTCAGGTCCTCGTAGATGGTCTCGACCTTCGGCTGGATCTGGCTGAGCAGGCGCGAGGTCTGCTTGGCGACGATGTCGTATTCGCCGCCGAGGGCAAGGCCGTTGTCGCTCATGCCGGTGATGGTCGCGAGCGCGGAGACTTCGCCGGGACAGGTGAAGCCATCAGGCGGATCGGCCTCGGCGCTGCGGCGGCGCATATGGTCGCGGATCATGTCGGCGGGGCTGTCGAGGTCGAGGGCCTCGGGGATCTCGTAGGCGATGCCCGCCTCGCGCACGGCGGTCATGAAGCCGTGCAGCATGTGCTGGTGGAAGGTCAGGCGCCTCGGCGGCAGGATGATCGTCACCTTGCGCCGGCCCTTGACGATCAGGCGCTTCGTCGCCTCGTAGGCGAAGGCGAAATTGTCGTAGTCGACGAAGGCGTGCGGGGTGGAAAATTCCGTGCGGCCATGCGTGATGAAGGGAAAGCTGTTCTCCAGCAGCAGCCGCACGCGCGGATCGAAGGGCTCGGTGCGCGAGAAGATCAGGCCGTCGGCCATGCCGTTGCGGATGATATAGTTGACCGCATCGACATTGCTGCCGTCGAGGAAATTCGGCGTGACGATGAGATGGTAGGGCGTCGCCTGGAGGGCGCGCGCAAGGCCATGCATGACGGAGGTGCCGAAGCCGAGGATTTCCTCGTGCGGATCGAGCAGCACGGAAATGACATTGGTGCGGCCGGTCTTGAGGCGCTGGGCGGCGCGGTCCGGCAGGTAGCCGATGGCCGCGGCGACCTCGTGCACCCGGCGGCGCGTCGCCTCGGAGATCTGCGGCGCATTGCCGAGCGCGCGCGAGACCGTGGTGATCGCAAGCCCCGTCATTTCCGCGATCGTCTTCAGCGTCGGCTTGCCGGCTCGAAGCGTGCTGCGGGCGGGGTCACTGTCGGCGGGCTTTTCGATGCGGGACACGGATACGCTTCTTCGGATGGCGTCAGTCAATTGGCGGCACCATATCGATGCGCCCGGCATTCGGCAATCTTGCGCTGCACAGAATTTAAAACGATTTCACTGCGCCGCACAAAGCCATTCGGAACGGCTGACCTGCCTGCGCTTCCGGAATTTACCGCGTTTATCGAGACAGCCGCCGGTCCGTGCCATCGCGGCTTGACTCCGCAAATTTACAACGTTTTAAATTGGCGCGGCACTTTGAGCCATGGACCAGATTCCGACGCGCCTTCGGGCCTCGGGGAAATCGGCGGGAGGAGGCTCTCGCCCTCGAACTTGCAAACGGGAGGAATACGATGCGCAAGTTTCTGACGACCACCGCAGCGATTGCGGTGCTGATGGGCATGGGTGGCACCGCCGCCCGCGCAGCCGAGAATGTGGAAGTCCTCCACTGGTGGACTTCGGGCGGTGAGGCCGCCGCGCTCGACGTCCTCAAGAAGGACCTCGAATCCAAGGGCATTTCCTGGACCGACATGCCGGTCGCCGGCGGCGGCGGCACGGAAGCCATGACGGTGCTGCGCGCCCGCGTCACGGCCGGCAACGCGCCGACCGCGGTGCAGATGCTCGGCTTCGACATTCTCGACTGGGCCAAGGAAGGCGCGCTCGGCAATCTCGACGACGTCGCCGCCAAGGAAGGCTGGGACAAGGTGATCCCGACCGCCCTGCAGCAGTTCTCGAAATATGACGGCCACTGGATCGCCGCGCCGGTCAACGTCCACTCCACCAACTGGATGTGGATCAACAAGGAAGCGCTCGACAAGGCCGGCGGCAAGGAACCGGCGAACTGGGACGAACTCGTCGCCCTTCTCGACAAGTTCAAGGAACAGGGCATCACGCCGGTCGCCCATGGCGGCCAGCCGTGGCAGGACGCGACGATCTTCGACGCGGTCGTGCTCTCCTTCGGCAATGACTTCTACAAGAAGGCCTTCATCGACCTCGACCCGGAAACGCTGGGCAGCGACCAGATGAAGGAAGCCTTCGACCGCATGACGAAGCTGCGCTCCTATGTGGACGACAACTTCTCCGGCCGTGACTGGAACCTTGCGTCCGCCATGGTCATCGAAGGCAAGGCGGGCCTGCAGTTCATGGGCGACTGGGCGAAGGGCGAGTTCATCAAGGCCGGCAAGAAGCCGGGCTCGGACTTCGTCTGCATGCGCTTCCCCGGCACGCAGGGCTCCGTGACCTTCAACTCCGACCAGTTCGCGATGTTCAAGGTCGCCGAAGACAAGGTTCCGGCCCAGCTCGCCATGGCCTCGGCCATCGAGAATCCGGTCTTCCAGTCGGCCTTCAACGTGGTCAAGGGCTCGGCCCCGGCCCGCACGGACGTCTCGGACGAAGCCTTCGACGATTGCGGCAAGAAGGCCATCAAGGACCTCGCGGAAGCCAACACCAACGGCACGCTGTTCGGCTCCATGGCGCACGGCCACGCCAATCCGGCCTCCGTCAAGAACGCGATCTACGACGTCGTGACCCGCCAGTTCAACGGCGAGCTTTCCTCCGAGGAAGCCGTGACGGAACTGAAGGCCGCCGTCGAGGCCGCAAAGTAAGGCAAGGGCGCTGCCCCTCACCCTGGCCCTCTCCCCGCAAGCGGGGAGAGGGAATTGAGAGGGCACGGCAGACCTCCTTTTCCCCGCCTGCGGGGAGAAGGTGCCGGCAGGCGGATGAGGGGCACGGCCCCGCCGCCGCAAACACACGAATAATGGTGGTATCGACCATGGATAGCCGAAGCCGGCTGCAGGAGCTTCTGCCGAAGCTCGTGCTGGCACCCAGTTTCCTCATCGTGCTCGTCTTCGTCTACGGCTTCATCGCCTATACGGGCTTCCTGTCGCTGACGGACAGCAAGATGCTGCCCTCCTACAATTTCGTGGGGCTGAGCAACTATTCCAAGCTCTGGGCGCTGCCGCACTGGTGGCGGGCGATCTCGAACCTGGCGATCTTCGCCTCGCTCTACATCGTCATCTGCTCGGTGCTGGGCCTGGCGCTCGCCATCCTGCTCGACCAGAAGATCCGCGCCGAAGGCATCCTCAGGCCGATCTATCTCTACCCGATGGCGCTCTCCTTCATCGTGACGGGCACCGCGTGGAAATGGTTCCTCGATCCCGGCATCGGCCTTGAGAACACCATGCATCTGTGGGGCTGGGAGAGCTTTGCCTTCAACTGGATCAAGGACCGCAACTACGCCATCTACTGCGTGGTGATCGCCGCCGTCTGGCAGTCCTCCGGCTTCGTCATGGCCATGTTCCTCGCCGGCCTTCGCGGCGTCGACAACGAGATCATCAAGGCCGCCCAGATCGACGGGGCCTCCACCTCGACCATCTACCGCCGCATCATCATCCCGCTGATGCGCCCGGTCTTCCTCTCCGCCTTCGTCGTGCTCGCGCACCTCGCCATCAAGGCCTACGACCTCGTCGTGGCGCTGACCGGCGGCGGGCCGGGGCAGGCGACCGAGCTGCCGGCCACCTTCATGTATTCCTACACCTTCACCCGCAACCAGATGGGCATCGGCGCCTCCTCGGCGATCATCATGCTGGTCATGATCTTCTCGATCATCATCCCCTATCTCTATTCCGAAATCCGCGGAGGCAAAGGCCGATGAGCGCGCAAAGCCCCGACAACATCATCTCGCACGGCCGCCTGACGCGCGCCCTCATCTACACCGCGCTCATCGTCTTCGCGTTCTACTACCTGCTGCCGCTCTACGTGATGCTGGTGAACTCGCTGAAGCCGCTGGAGGAGATCCGCCAGGGCGGCATGCTGAACCTGCCGAAAGAATGGACGATAGAGCCCTGGATCTCCGCCTGGTCGACGGCGCAGATCGGCGTGCAGCCGACGGGCCTTCGCCCCTTCTTCATCAACTCGATCCTGATGGTCGTGCCGGCCGTCGCGATCTCCACGATCATCGGCGCGCTGAACGGCTACGTGCTGACCAAGTGGCAGTTCAAGGGCTCGAACGTCTTCTTCGGCCTGCTGCTGCTCTCCTGCTTCATCCCGTTCCAGATCGTGCTGATCCCGATGGCGCGCATTCTCGGGATGATCGGGCTTGCCGGCTCGCTCTGGGGGCTGATCCTCGTGCACGTCGTCTACGGCCTCGGCTTCACGACGCTCTATTTCCGCAACTACTATGAGAACTTCCCGACCGAGCTGGTGCGCGCGGCGCAGATCGACGGGGCGAGCTTCTTCCAGATCTTCTACCGCATCCTGCTGCCGTCCTCCGGCCCGATCATCGTCGTCTCGGTCATCTGGCAGTTCACCAATATCTGGAACGACTTCCTGTTCGGCGCCTCCTTCTCCGGCGCATCGACGACGCCGATGACGGTGGCGCTCAACAACCTCGTCTCCTCGTCGACCGGCGTGAAGGAATACAACGTGCATTTCGCGGGCGCGATCCTCGCGGCGCTGCCCACCCTCATCGTCTACATCGTCTCCGGACGCTATTTCGTGCGCGGCCTGATGTCCGGCGCCGTGAAAGGATAACGCCCCATGTCTTCCACGAATACGTCGTTCCTGAAGATCAGCAACCTGCGCAAGTCCTACGGCGCGCTCGAAATCCTGAAGGATATCAACATCGAGATCGAGGAGGGCGGCTTCCTCGTGCTCGTCGGCCCCTCCGGCTGCGGCAAGTCCACGCTGCTCAACACCATCGCCGGGCTGGAGCCGATCACCTCGGGCGACATCGCCATCGACGGCCGCTCGGTCACGGGCCTGCATCCTTCCAAGCGCGACATCGCCATGGTCTTCCAGTCCTACGCGCTCTACCCGAACATGACGGTCGCCGGGAACATCGCCTTCGGCATGGAGATCCGCGGCGTGCCGAAGGAGGAGCGCGACAAGGCGATCAAACAGGTCGCCGACATGCTGCAGATCGGCCACCTCCTGGAACGCAAGCCCGGCCAGCTCTCCGGCGGCCAGCGCCAGCGCGTCGCCATGGGCCGGGCGCTGGTGCGCGATCCGAAGCTCTTCCTCTTCGACGAGCCGCTGTCGAACCTCGACGCGAAACTCCGCGTCGACATGCGCACCGAGATCAAGCGCCTGCATCACCGCATGAAGACGACCATCGTCTACGTGACGCACGACCAGATCGAGGCGATGACGCTCGCCACCAAGATCGCCGTCCTGAAGGACGGCGTGCTGCAGCAGTTCGGCTCGCCCGCGGAGATCTACAACAACCCGGCCAACACCTTCGTCGCCGACTTCATGGGCTCGCCCGCGATGAACCTTCTCACGGCAAGGGTCGAGAACAACGGCGCGGGCGTCGCCGTCTCGCTCGCCCGCCATCAGGCCGAGCCGCTGGTGCTGTCGGTGCCGAATGCGCCGGGCGGCCTTTCGGCCTATGGCGGCAAGGACGTGATCTTCGGCATCCGCCCGGAGGCCCTGACCGACCCTGATGGCGCGGACCGCAATGCCCGCACGGTCGCCGAGGGCGATTGCCTGATCGAGGTGGTCGAGCCCGCCGGCGCCGACACCTTCGCCGTCACCCATCTCGGCGGCAAGGAGATCGTCGCGCGCCTGCGCGCCGACGTGCGCATCGCGGCCGGCCAGACCGCGCGCCTCGCCTTCAACCTCGACAAGGCCGTGTTCTTCGACCCCGCAAGCCAGCTTCGTATCGCCTGAGAAACCCATGACCACGCAGCCGGACATCGTCATCATCGGATCGGGCATCGGCGGCGCCACCATGGCCGCCGCGCTGGCCCCGACGGGCGCCAGGATCGTCATCCTCGAGGCGGGCGACCATCTGCCCGACCTGCCAGAGAACCGCGACCAGCGCGCCATCTTCCAGCGCGGCCATTTCCGCCCGAAGGAGATGTGGTACGAGGCCGGCGGGACCGCCTTCAACCCCGGCAACTACTACAATGTCGGCGGCAACTCGAAATTCTACGGCGCGGTGCTGGTGCGCTACCGCCGCGAGGATTTCGAGGAAATGCGCCACCGCGACGGCGTCTCCCCCGCCTGGCCCTTCCCCTACGAGGAGCTGGAACCGTGGTACTCCGCCGCCGAAAGGCTCTACAACGTGCGCGGCACGCTGGGAGAGGACCCGACCGAGCCGCACCATTCCGCGCCCTACCCCTTCCCACCCGTGCCGGACGAGCCGGCCATCGCGAAGGTCCGCGCGAAGATGAAGGCGAACGGCCTGCATCCTTATTCCCTGCCGCTCGGCGTCGATATCGACCGCTGGCTCGCCAAGGCGAAGACGCCGTGGGACGCGCACCCGAACTGCAACGACGGCAAGATGGACGCGGAAAGCACGGCGCTGGCCGAAGCCCTGAAACATCCGAATGTCGAATTGCGCACCAACTGCCGCGTGACGCGGCTTGCCACCGCCCCGCACGGCCGCACGATCTCGACCGTGCACTACGTTCGCGGCGGCGAGGCGGAGAGCGTTTCGCCGAGGCTGGTGATCCTCTCGGCCGGCGCGGTGCAATCCGCCGTGCTTTTGCTGCGCTCGGCTTCGGAAGCTTTCCCGAAGGGGCTTGCCAACAGCTCCGACCAGGTCGGCCGCAACTTCATGAACCACAATTCGAGCGCCGTGATCGGCCTCTCGCCCTTCTACAGCAACACCTCCGTCTACCAGAAGACCTTCGGCTTCAACGACTATTACCTCTCGGACGGCAACGGCGGCCCGCCGCTCGGCAATGTGCAGCTTCTCGGCCGCGTCTCGGGCAAGATCCTGAAGGCCAACATGCCCTCCGTGCCGGAATGGCTGCTGGAGCAGGTCGCCAGCCGCACCATCGATTTCTACGCGATGAGCGAGGACCTGCCGCATCCCGAAAGCCGCATCACGGTCGACCGTGACCGCATCGTCATAAAATGGACGCGCACCAACTGGCAGGCCCATCTCGATCTCGTGAGCAAGTTGAAAAGCGCGCTCAAGAAGGCCGGCTTCCCGATCGTGCTCGCCCGCGCCTTCGACAAGCGCACGCCCTCGCATCAATGCGGTACCGTGCGCATCGGCAGCGATCCGGCGACGGCGCCGCTCGACATCTGGTGCCGCGCCCATGACCATCCGAACCTCTTCGTGGTCGACGCTTCCTGCCTGCCGACCTCCGCCGCCGTGAACCCGGCCCTGACGGTCGCTGCGCAGGCATTGCGGGTCGCCGATCACATCCAGTCGAGGGACCTCGCCGCATGACGACCGCACCCCGTCCCGTCGCCATCGTCACCGGCGGCCGCCGCGGCATCGGCCTCGGCATCGCCAGCGCCCTTGCCGCCGAAGGCTTCGACATCGCCATCACCGGTATCGGCGAGAGTGACGCCGCGACCGACGCCATGCTCGCCGACCTTGCCGCGCTCGGCGGCCGGGCGATCTACCTCAAGGGCGACCTCGCCGACATTGCCGGCCACGCGGCGACCGTAGCAAGCATCGAGGACCGGCTCGGCGCCATCGCCTGCCTCGTCAACAATGCCGGCATCGCCTCCGTCGTGCGCGGCGATTTCCTCGATCTGTCGCCGGAAAATTTCGACGCGATCATTGCCACCAACCTGCGCGGCACCGTCTTCTTCACTCAGGCCGTGCTGAAGGCGATGCTGCAGTCGAAGCAGGCCGCCGGCCCGCGCTCGATCATCAACATCACCTCCGTCTCGGCCGGTCTCACCTCCCCCGAACGGCTCGACTACTGCATGACCAAGGCGGGCCTTGCCGCCTTCAGCCAGGGGCTGGCGCTGCGGCTGGCGGAGACCGGCATCTCCGTCTTCGAGATCCGCCCCGGCATCATCCGCTCCGACATGACGGCCGGCGTCTCGGCGAAATACGACGCGCTCATCGACAGCGGCCTCGTGCCGATGAAACGCTGGGGCGAACCGGACGACATCGGCACCGCCGCGGCCGCGCTTGCGACGGGAAAATTCGCCTTCGCCACCGGCTCGGTGATCAATCTCGACGGCGGCCTTGGCATCGGGCGGCTTTAAGGTGCGGGAAAGGCGGTCGAGACAAGTCCCCTTCTCCCCTTGGGGAGAAGGTGCCGGCAGGCGGATGAGGGGGCTGCCACGGATAAAAAAAGCAATGTTTCCGTTGGGGGTCTCCCCCTCATCCGACCCTTCGGGCCACCTTCTGCCCCAAGGGGAGACGGGATCAAGGCAAGGCACCGGGCAACGCGAGGCGACGCAGCGGAATTTGAGGACAACAGCATGACCTACGACTATATCATCACCGGCGCGGGACCGGCCGGCTGCGTGCTGGCGAACCGGCTTTCGGAAGACCCTGATGTCCGCGTGCTGCTGCTGGAAGCCGGCGGCGGGGACTGGAATCCGCTGTTCCACATGCCGGCTGGCTTCGCCAAGATGACGAAGGGCGTGGCGAGCTGGGGCTGGGAGACCGTGCCGCAGAAGCACATGAAGGGCCGCGTGCTGCGCTATACGCAGGCCAAGGTCATCGGCGGCGGCTCCTCGATCAACGCCCAGCTCTATACCCGCGGCAATGCGGCGGACTACGACCTCTGGGCGAGCGAAGACGGCTGCGAGGGCTGGAGCTACCGGGAGATCCTGCCCTATTTCAAGCGCGCCGAGGACAACCAGCGCTTCGCCGACGACTACCATGCCTATGGCGGGCCGCTCGGGGTCTCCATGCCGGTTTCGGCCCTGCCGATCTGCGATGCCTATATCCGCGCCGGCCAGGAACTCGGCATTCCCTACAACCACGATTTCAACGGCCGCCAGCAGGCCGGCGTCGGCTTCTACCAGCTCACCCAGCGCAACCGCCGCCGCTCCTCCGCCTCGCTTTCCTACCTCTCGCCGATCAGGGACCGCAAGAACCTCACCATCCGCACCAGCGCCCGCGTCGCCCGCATCGTGCTGGAGGGGATCCGCGCCGTCGGCGTCGAGGTGGTGACGGCAGGCGGCGTCGAGACGATCCGGGCGGAGCGCGAGGTGCTCGTCACGTCGGGCGCCATCGGCTCGCCGAAGCTGCTCCTGCAATCCGGCATCGGCCCGGCCGATCACCTGAAATCGGTCGGCGTCGAGGTGAAGCACGACCTTCTCGGCGTCGGCTCCAACATGCAGGACCATCTCGATCTCTTCGTCATCGCGGAATGCACCGGCGACCACACCTATGACGGCGTCGCCAAGCTGCACCGCACGCTCTGGGCCGGCCTGCAATACATCCTCTTCCGCTCCGGCCCCGTCGCCTCCTCGCTCTTCGAGACGGGCGGCTTCTGGTATGCCGACCCGGAGGCCCGCTCGCCGGACATCCAGTTCCATCTCGGCCTCGGCTCGGGCATCGAGGCTGGCGTCGAGAAGCTGAAGAATGCCGGCGTGACGCTGAATTCCGCCTACCTGCATCCCCGCTCGAAGGGCACCGTGCGCCTTGCCTCCGCCGATCCCGCCGCCGCGCCGCTGATCGACCCGAACTACTGGGAAGACCCGCACGACCGGAAGATGTCGATCGAGGGCCTGAAGATCGCCCGCGAGATCATGCAGCAGGCGGCGCTGAAGCCCTTCGTGATGGCCGAGCGCCTGCCGGGGCCGAAAGCCGTGACCGACGAGGACCTGTTCGACTACGGCTGCGCCAATGCCAAGACCGACCATCACCCGGTCGGTACCTGCAAGATGGGCACGGGCGCGGATGCGGTCGTCGGGCTCGATCTGAAGGTGCACGGACTTGAAGGTTTGCGCGTCTGCGACAGTTCCGTCATGCCGCGCGTTCCCTCCTGCAACACCAATGCGCCGACGATCATGGTGGGCGAAAAGGGCGCCGACATCATCCGCGGCCTGCCGGCGCTGCCGGCCCAGGTCTTCTCATATGAGCGCAACGATGCGCGCCCGCGCGCCCGCGCCAACATCCGATAGGGGATTGCCATGATCCGCCACTGCGTCTTCATCCGCTTCAAGCCGACCATTTCCACCGCCTACAAGAGCGAGCTGTTCAACGAGATCGACATGCTGAAGGATCGTCTGCCGGGCATGGTCGCCGTGCATGTCGGCACCAATGTCAGCCCGGAAGAGGGCATGGACAAGGGCTTCAGCGACGGCTTCATCGTCGACTTCGCCGACAGCTTCTCCCGTGACGCCTATCTGGAAGACCCCGGACACAGGGAAACCGGCGCCCGGCTCGTCGCGGCAGCGGAGGGCGGGGTCGCCGGCATCCTCGTCTACGACCTGGAGACCGAAGACTGACCGCCTACACCCGGCCGGCCCGGCGCGACAGCACGCGCTCGACGGCGGAGAAGGCATCGTAGATCAGCACCGCCAGCGCGGCGACGACGAGGCCGCCTTGCAGCACGAAGGCGAGGTTGTTCGATTGCAGGCCGGCGATGATGACCTCGCCGAGCGTCCTGGCCGCCACCGTCGAGCCGATGGTGGCTGTCGCCAGGCTGATCGTCACCGAAAGGCGGATGCCGGCGAGGATGATCGGCAGCGCAAGCGGCAGTTCCACCTTGGTCAGCCGCTGCCGGGCCGTCATGCCCGTGCCGCGCGCCGCTTCCACGATGGCGGGCGGCAGGGTGGAAAGGCCGGTCATGGCATTTTCGAAGATCGGCAGGAGACCGTAGAGGAAGAGCGCGATCAGCGTCGGCTTCTCGCCGAAGCCGACGACCGGCACGGCAAGCGCCAGCACGGCGACGGGCGGAAAGGTCTGGCCGATATTCACGAGGCTGCGCGAGAGCGGCAGGAATTCCGCACCGATCGGCCGCGTCACGAGAATGGCAAGGCCGACGGCGACGACGGTCGCGGCGAGCGTTGCGGTGAACACCGTGGCAAGATGCGAGAGCGTCAGCGACAGGAGGCTGCCCTGGTTGTAGACCGCCGGGGCATTGGCCTGCACGAGCGGTTTGAGGAGCGGCTCGAACAGGTTCGGCTGCACGAGGAAGGCGATGAGCACCGCCAGCGCGGCGAGCCGCAGCAGATTGGGCAGGAGCCGCCTCATTGCGGCCTCGCAGCGCGCCGGGCAAGGCCGGCAAGGGTGACGCGGCCGATGGGCGCGCCATCGGCGCCGACGACCGGCAGCGCCTCGCGGCCGGACCAGAGCAGCGCCGAGAGCGCATCGCGCTGGCTCGTTTCGGCCACGAGCGGCTCGCCTTCGGCGGTGCCGTTTTCCATGGCATCGCCGACGGTACCGATGGAGAGCAGCCGGAACGGCCGCTCGCCCGCGCCGATCAGCGTCTCGACGAAATCGGTGGCGGGGTTGACCAGCATCTCCTCGGGCGCCGCGTATTGCACGATCCGGCCCTTGTCCATCACGGCGATCCTGTCCGCGAGATGGAACGCCTCCTCCATGTCGTGCGTGACGAGGACGATGGTCGTGCCGAAATGCCTCTGGATCGCCAGAAGGTCGTCCTGCGCCTTGGCGCGGATGACGGGATCGAGCGCGCCGAAGGGCTCGTCCATCAGGAGGATGTTCGGCTCGGCGGCGAGCGCCCGGGCGACGCCGACGCGCTGCTGCTGACCGCCCGAGAGCTCATGCGGATAGCGCGGGCCGAAGGCGGCGGGATCGAGCTGGAAGAGGGTCAGGAGCTCGCGGACCTTGGCGTCGATGCGGCTCTTCTCCCAGCCGAGCAGCGCCGGCACGGTGGCGATGTTCTCGGCGACCGTGCGGTGCGGGAAGAGGCCGTGGCCCTGGATGGCATAGCCGATATGGCGGCGCAGCTCGTAGCCGGGCATCGAGCGGTTGTCCTTGCCGTCGATCAGGATCGTTCCCGAGCTCGGCTCGACGAGGCGGTTGATCATGCGCATCAGCGTCGTCTTGCCGGAGCCGGACGTGCCGACGATCACGGTGATCGAGCGCGGCGCGATGGTCATCGAGACATTGTCGACGACGGTGGTATCGCCGTAGCGCTTGGTGATTGTCTCGATCTCGATCATGCGGCCCTGCCGGGTTTGTTGCTGGAAAGCTCTGTCGCGGCATCGAGCACGATGGCCGCGGCGAAGGCGAGCGCGACGGTCGGCACCGCACCGAGCAGCACGAGGTCCATCGCCGTCTGGCCGATGCCCTGGAAGACGAAGACGCCGAAGCCGCCGCCGCCGATGAGCGCGGCGATGGTGGCAAGCCCGATGTTCTGCACGAGCACGATGCGGATGCCGGTGAGGATGACCGGGAAGGCGAGCGGCAGCTCGACGCCGAAGAGCCGCTGGCGGTCGGTCATGCCGATGCCGCGGGCCGCATCGTTGGCGTCACGCGGCACGCCGGCGAGGCCGACCACCGTGTTGGCGACGACCGGCAGCAGCGAATAGAGGAAGAGCGCGACGAAGGCCGGGGCGGCGCCGATGCCGCGGATGCCGATGGCCGCGGCCCCGGGCACATGCAGCGCGACCCAGCCGAGCGGCGCGATCAGCAGGCCGAAAAGCGCGATGGAGGGAATGGTCTGGATGATGTTCAGCACGTTGAGCACGCCCGCGCGCAACGCTTCCACGCGGTGGCAGAGGATGCCGAGCGGCAGGCCGACGAGCGTGGCCGCAGCGAGCGAGCCGAGCGCCAGCACGACATGGCGGCTCGCCTCCAGCCAGAAGGTCCCGGCGCGGCTGCCGTATTCCTTGAGGATCGACAGCCCGTCCCAGGCGCCCGACATCAGGATGAGGGCGGCTGCAGTGGCAACGGCCGCAAGCAGCGCGACCCGCGCCAGCGGCGGCGGCCTCAGCCGCGCCAGCGCATCGGCCGTCAGCAGTGCGAAGGCGAAGCTGGTCAGCCAGAAGCCGGAGGCGGGCGAAACGCGGGCATAGGTGTTTTCCGGCGGCGTCAGGTGGCCGGCAGAAAGGCCGATGAGAATGGCAAGGGCAAGCAGCGCCACGAGCCCCAGCACCAGCCGGAGCACGGTGGGCGTCTTCAGCACGATGAGGACGAGCGCAACGGCGATGAAGGCCATGAGCGCGACGCCGAGGCCGGAAGGCAGCGCGGCGAGGATCGGCTGCACCTCGCCGGGGACGATGCGGTTGGCCCGGAAATTGGCGAACGGTGCCATAAAGGCGCCGTAGGCCAGCAATGCGGCGATCACCACGCCGAGCTTGTCGATCCGCACCGTCATGGATGCCTTTCGGGAAGGGGCGTCCCCCGCCGAAGGACGGGGGACCAGGGCAGCTTACTTGAGGAAGCCGTTCTTCTTGAGGAAGTCCTCGGCGACGGCCTTGGCCGGCTCGCCGCCGACCTGCACGCGGCCGTTGAGGTCCTGCAGCGTCACGAGGTCGAGCTTCTCGAAGACGGGCTTCAGGATTTCCTCGATCTGCGGATTGGCCTTCAGCACCTCTTCGCGGATGATCGGCGAGGGCTGATAGACCGGCTGCACGCCCTTGTCGTCTTCCAGGACGACGAGGCCCGACGGCGCGATGCCGCCGTCCGTGCCGTAGACCATGGCGGCATTGGCGCCGTTCGTCTGGTTGGCGGCGGCGGCGATCGTCGCGGCCGTGTCGCCGCCCGAAAGCGTGATGAGCTGCTCGGGCTTCAGCGTGAAGCCGTAGGTCGTCTGGAAGGCCGGAAGCGCGGCGGCCGAGTTCACGAATTCGGACGAGGCGGCGAGAACCACCTGGCCGCCATCGGCGACGTATTTGCCGAAATCGGTCAGCGTCACCAGCTTGTTCGGCTCGGTGACATCCTTGCGAAGGGCGATCGCCCATGTGTTGTTGGCCGGCGAGGGCGTCAGCCAGACGATCTTGTTGGCGTCGTAATCGAGGGTCTTGGCAAGCTCATAGGCCTTGGTCGCATCCTTCCAGGCCGGATCGTCGGCCTTTTCGAAGAAGAAGGCGGCATTGCCGGTATATTCCGGATAGATGTCGATCTCGCCGGCGATGATCGCCTGGCGCACGACGGGCGTCGCGCCGAGCTGCACGCGGTCCGTCGTCTCGATGCCGTTGGCGTTCAGCACCGAAAGGATGATGTTGCCGAGCACCCCGCCTTCGGTGTCGATTTTCGAGGAGACGACGACCTGGGCCTGAGCGGCGCCGGCTGCAAGGCCGAGGGCCAGGGCTGCTCCGAGGAATTTGACGACTGGGCGCATGAGGTAAACCTTTCGTTCTGTGCGGGAACCCGTGGCGGTATTTTCACCACGTTTGGGACGGCCCGTCGGGGCAAGGAATTTCATATATGGCAGGCGATCGCAAAAAATAGACTGCGTCGAGGGTGCACGCGCGGTTTTTGTTGCGACCTTCAAAGCGCTTTCAAGATTGCGCGAAGAGAACGGGCTTGGCAATAGAAGCGTGGTGCAATTTCGGGCCACGCCCGGCGGGGCCGAAGCCACTTTCCGAAAGGAATTCCATTGCCTGCGGCGCGGCGGCGGCCGTCGCGGGCGTCCGGCAGCGGGGAAACTGCCGAAAGGAAAAGGCCCGGGAAACCCGGGCCTTGACCTCTTACTTCGGGTTGCGGATCGTCAACGCCGGGTTATGGGCGAAGAAGTTGTGCGGCATGATGTGCACGGTCTTCCACTCCGTCGACATGACCGGCCAGTCCTCCATGCGCGGGATGTGGTGGAAGCCGGCGGAGAACCAGGTGACGATGTCCTTGCCCATCAGGCTCTGGTCCTTCTTGACCCATTCGGCGAGCGTGTCGGACCCGTCGCTCTGCATGGCGAACTTGCCGCCCGCATAGCGCTGTTCCGGGTCGTAGACCGTGTTCCAGACCGAATATTCGATATAGGCGTTGCGCTTCATCGGCGGGTCGTTGGCAAAGTCGAACGGGCCGTAGGAAACGTCGCCGTGGTGGATCATGTAGCCCGGCTCATGGCCGAGATAGCCTTCGCGCGACGGGTTGGAGATGTGGAAGTAGCGCGGCTGCATGGACGAGAGCTTGTAGCGCGCCTCCATCTCCGTCTGCGGCATCTTGTGCTCGACCGTCCACATCGACTTGCGCGGGCTCGACGGGTCGAGCTTGGCCGGCACGATGTCCATCGTCGAGAAGTGGTTGACCGGCTGGTCGACGTCGAAGTCGATGCGGAAGTTGAAGTAGTGGTCGTGGTTGGCGGCGACGAGGTTCGGCGCGATCAGCGTGCCGTGGGCCGTGTCCTCCCTAGCCGTCGCATCCTTCATCGAGGTCGAGGCCACGCCCTTCACCGCATCGAGGCCCGTGGCGCCGACATAGATGTTGACCTGGCCGTTCTGCTGCAGGCGGTAGTCGATGAGGTAGTCGTAGTTGCCGACCTCGGAGGCCGTGCGCACGACGAGTTCCGTCGCCGGGCGGCCTTCCGGCGGGATCGGGTTTTCCGGGGTCTGGGCGAAGACCTCGAAGTGACGCCAGGCCGGGTCGCCGATGCTGCGCTCGAAGACGCAGATCGCATTGGGGATGACGAGCGGCGCGCCCTTGTCGTCGGCGATCGTCGCCGGCAGGAAGGTGGCATGGGCCGGGCAGTCGACGCCGGCGCGCAGCGGCGTCAGGAACAGGCCGAAGCCGTATTCCCCGCTGTCCATGTAGGTGCGCCAATACCAGCCTTCCGACGGGTCCATGTAGGGCACGAAGACCTCGGACAGGTGCGTCTGGTAGATGACCGAGCGCCAGGTGCCGTCATCGTTGACGTCAAGGTTGGAGATGACGAGGCCGGGGCGCTTGTCGACGCGGAAGTTGAGGCGCCAGATGTCCCATTCGAGATGGCTGCCATTGATCTTGTAGTTCGGCCCGCCATCCTGCACCAGCTTGACGGGGTTGAAGCCGGCACGCAGCGGCACGCGCTTGGCGACCTCTTCCTCCGTGTAGCCCCAGCCGTCCTTCGGCACGTCGATGGCGCCGGTGTCGATGACGCGCAGCACTTCCTTCCTGCCGATGTCGTAGATGGCGAAGAGGCCCTCGATCGGCTTGGCGTAGAAGTTGGAACCGTCGGGCACCTTGTAGCAGGGCACCTTCATCAGGCGGGAATTGGTGTATTCGTCGGTGAAGAAGTTGCCGGCGGTGAGCGGCAGGCAGAAGGCCTCTTCCGGCTTCAGGCCGCGCTTTTCGAGGCCCGCCACCATGTCCGGATGGCCGAGCACGCCTTCCAGCGCGTTCATGAATTCGGTGAAGAGCACCATGGGCTGCCCCTTGGTCTTCTCATTGCTCTCGACCGTGCCTTGCGTGATGTTGACCACCGCCTCGCCGAAGCCGTCGGCGCCCGTGAAATAGACGGTCGCCTTGCGGTCGAGGCTGTCGCCTTCCTTCCAGGCGAGAACGTCGGCCTTGGCCGGCTCCTTCAGCTCGATGAGCGGATAGAGCGTGGCGTCGTCCACGACCTTCCCATCGCGCAGGATCTGGTTGATCTTCTGGTATTCCTCGGCCGTCAGCCCGTCCAGCGGATGGGCCGCGGCAGCCGTGGCGACAAGGCCGAGCGCCAGTGCCGTCGAGGCAAGATGCTTCATCAGTCTCATGATCGTTCCCTCTCTTTGCTTTATCAGGCGAAGACCACCTGGATGTCGGTGTATTCGGCAAGGCCCTCCTCGGCGAACTCGACGCCGAGGCCGGAGGACTTCACGCCGCCGAAGGGCGCGTTCGGCTGGATGGCGCCGTGCTTGTTGATCCAGACGGAGCCGCAGGCCATGCGGCTCGCCACCTTCTTCGCCGCCGCGATGTCCGACGACCAGACCGAGCCGCCGAGCCCGTTGGGACTGTCATTGGCAAGCCGGATCGCCTCCTCCACGTCGTGATAGCGGATGACAGGCAGGGCCGGGCCGAACTGCTCCTCGTCGACCAGCGCATCGCCGTTGCGAAGGCCGCAGATGATGGTCGGCGGGAAGAACAGCCCCTCGCCCGGCGCGCCGCCGAGCAGCACCGTGCCGCGTTCGCGCGCATCGGCGACGAGGCGCGAGACCTTGTCGAACTGCATGCGGTTCTGGATCGGGCCGAGAATGCTCGCCTCGTCCATGCCGTTGCCGACGGGGATGTTGCGCGCATAGGCGACGAGCGCCTCGCAGACCGCGTCGTGGATCGTCTCGTGCACGTAGAGCCGCTTCATCGCCGCGCAGGTCTGGCCGTTGTTGATGAAGGCGCCCCAGAAGAGGCCCTCGGCGATCTTCCCGGGATCGGCGTCCGGCAGCACGATGCCGGCGTCGTTGCCGCCCATTTCCAGCGTCAGGCGCTTCATGGTCTCGGCCGCGGACTGCATGACCTTCTGGCCGGTGGCGCAGGAGCCGGTGAAGACGATCTTGCGGATGTCCGGGTGTGCCGACATGGCGCCCCCGAGATTGAACGCCCTGTCGTCGCCCGTCACCACGTTGACGACATCCGGCGGCAGCACTTCGTTCATGATCTCGACCAGCCTGAGCGTCGACAGCGGCGTATGGGGCGACGGCTTGACGACGACGGTGTTGCCGGTGCGCAGCGCCGGAAGGATATGCCAGACGGCGATCATGACCGGGAAGTTCCACGGCGTGATGGAGCCGACGACGCCGAGCGGCTTGCGGTGAAGCTCGATGCGGCCCTGCTCGTTGTCCTGCAGGACCTTGACCGGCAGCGAGAGCCCGGCCGTGTAGCCGGCCCAGGCGACCGCGCCGCCGACCTCCCAGCGCGAGCCGAGGCCGTTCAGGGGCTTGCCCTGCTCCAGCGTGATGATCTCGGCAAGCTCGCCGGCGTGTTCCTCGATCTTCGCCGCCACGGCCGCGCAGGCCGCCTGCAGCGCCTCGTCGCTCTGCGCCGACCATGACGCGAAGGCCGCCTTTGCGGCCGCGACCGCCGCATCGAGCTCGGCGCCGCCCATGTTCCGCGCGCGGCCGATCTCCTCGCCAGTCGCCGGGTTGACGACGGCAAGGTCCGAGCCGCTGCTCGCCGGCTTGCCGCCGATGGTTGCCTTGGGTTCCATCATTCCGCCTCCTCCATGAACGGCCCGCCTCCTCCGGCGGACCATCTCATGGCAGAAGATAGCGTCGGGCGGCGCATCGCACTTGGACGGCGCCGTCCCGCCTTTTGGACAAAAGCGTCAATGGCAGCGCGCGACCGCGCCCGGCGTCATGCCGTATTTCTTGCGGAACTCGCGGTAGAAATAGGAAAGGTCGTTGAAGCCGCAGTCGAAGGCAACCGCGGTGACGCCCTCGGAGGGCTGCTCGCCCCGGCGGGCGGACAGCCGTGCATGGGCGAGCTCCAGCCGGCGGTTGAGCAGCCGGTGGCCGGGCGTTTCGCCGAGCGGACGGAAATGCCGCTGCAGCATGCGTTCCGAGACGTTGAGGCGGACGGCGAGCTCGCGCGGCCCGAAGGCAGGATCGGCCCGGTAGCGGTCGATCATCGCGAGCGCGCGGGAAAGCAGCGTTTCGGCGGGCGCGGGGCTGCCCGCCATGCGCGTCGAGTGCAGATAGGCGCCCATCAGGCAGAGGAAGGCTTCGCCAAGCTGCGCCTGCCCGCCCTCCTCCATGATCATCTTGGCGATGACCGCGCGCATGGCGAGCCAGAGGGGATCGGCCCGCGAGATCGAAAGCCCGCCGGCGCAGGCCGTTCCGAAGCGGTGCACGATCTCTTCGCGCGGGATGTGCAGCGAGAGCTGGTTGGATCGCTCGCCGCGATAGAGGAAGGTGGAGGGCCGGACGGAATCGACGAGGAACATGTCGCCCGGCGACAGTTCCGCGACCTGGTCGCCCTGTTCGATGCGACACTGGCCGGCATCCTGCACAAGCAGGAAGAAATACTCGCCGGGATCCTGCCGGATGGCGCGGGTGTTGCGAGCGACCTCGGACGCGTCGAGCGCGACGATCGCCGTGTCGAACGAGCCGACGCGGCGCGTCGTGACGTCGCCGTTGACGACACCCGTGCGCCCCATCGGCTCCAGGGCGAAAGAGCCGCAGACCCTCCTGATCTCCGCCTCCAGAATTTCTACCGGCACAGGCTTGTGTCCCGGCGTTATCAGCGACTGCATCGTGCCCTCCCCGGCTCTAGCAGAAAGCGTCTTCTCCCGAACTATCTCACCACAGTCCGCCGCGCTTGCCTATCGTTCTCTAGCCTGCAAGCAGCGAAAAACCGCCGGCTTCCACCGCACGACGAAGGCCGGCGCAAGGCGGCTCGGCAAGACCGTCCGCGCAAAGCCGGTCGAGCACGGCCACGACCTCGCAAAGGCCCCGCGCCTCGGCATAATGCATCGGGCCGCCGCGCCAGCGCGGGAAACCGTAGCCGTGGATCTTCACGAGATCGACATCTGCGGCGCGAAGCGCGACGCGCTCTTCCAGGATGCGCGCCGCCTCGTTGACCATGGGCAGCACGATGGCGTCGGCGATCGCGGCCTCGTCCCACGCCCGCTGCGGCCGGCCGGCGGCCTCCTCGGCGATGATCGCCGCCACCGCCTCGGATGGTGTCGGCGTGCGCTCGCCCGGCATGTAGTCGTACCAGCCGCCGCCGGTTTTCTGGCCGAGGCGCCCGGCGGCGCACAATCGGTCCGCGACCGGCGCGAAGGGGGTTTCGCCCCGCTCGCGGGCGGCCCTGCGCTGGAAGGCGGCGATGTCGAGACCGCCGAGATCCTGCGCCTCGAAAGGCCCCATCGGCAGGCCGAAGGCCCGCATGGCGGCATCGACGGTCGAAGGCGCCGCGCCAGACAGCAGCAACCGCTCGGCCTGCGCCCGCGTCACCTTCAAGATCCGGTTGCCGATGAAGCCGTCGCAGATGCCGGCGCGTACCGGGATCTTGCCGAGCAGGCGGGCGAGTGCGAAGCCCGTCGCCAGCACATCCGGCGCGGTCGTCCCCGTGGGCACGATCTCCAGCAGCTTCATGACATGCGCGGGGCTGAAGAAGTGCAGGCCGAGGAAGCGTTCCGGATGGCCGATGCCCTCGCTGATGGCGGCAGGGTCGAGATAGGAGGTGTTGGTGGCGAGCACGGCATCCGGCCGGCAGATCCCGGAAAGCCTTTCGAAAACGGCGCGCTTGACGGCAAGGTCCTCGAAGACCGCCTCGATGACGAGGTCGGTATCGGCGAGCAGCCCGTAGTCGTCGCCGCCGGCAACGCCCGCCATGCGCTCGTCCGAGACGGCCTGCACAAGACGCCCGCGTTTCACGGCACCGTCATAGATCGCGCGGATATTGGCCATTCCGCGTTCGACCGCCGCGCCATCGCGCTCGACCAGCACCACCGGCAGGCCGGCATCGCGCAGCGCCGCGGCGATGCCCGCGCCCATCGTGCCGCCGCCGATGACGGCCGCGGAGCGGATGGCGCGTGGCGTGACGCCGGAAAGCTCGGGCGGGCGCGGCGCGGCGCGCTCGGCGAAAAAGACATGGCGCAGCGCCGCGGCCTGCGCCGAGCCGCGCAGTTCCAGAAACGTCTCCCGCTCGAACGCCATGCCGGCGGCAAAATCCGTCCGGCTGGCATTGCGGATCGAAGCGAGCGCCCGCAGCGGCGCGGCCTCGCGCTTCGCCTTCGCGGCAACGGCCTTTTCCGCGCTTTCCCAGAAACTATCCTCGACTGCCGGCACCGCGCGGGCGGAGATCGGCTGCGGCAGAGGCTTTGCGGCGACGTCGCCGGCAAAAGCGATCGCGCCGGCGCGCAGGTCGCCGTCGATCACCGCATCGACAAGCTCGAGGCCTTCGGCCTTCTTCGCGCCCACCGGGCTGCCGCCCGTCACGAGGTCCACCGCGGCGGCGGGGCCGATCAGGCGCGGCAGGCGCACCGTGCCGCCGGCGCCTGGGATGATGCCGAGCCTGACTTCCGGCAGGCCGAGGCTGGCCGAGGCAACCGCGACGCGATAGGCGCAGCCGAGTGCCACTTCAAGGCCGCCGCCGAGCGCGCTGCCGTGTATGGCCGCGACCCAGGGCTTGCTTGCGCCCTCGATGCGCGCCACCACGTCCGGCAGGTGCGGCGGCTGCGGCGGCTTGCCGAACTCGCCGACATCCGCCCCGGCGATGAAGGTGCGGCCGGCGCAGATCAGCACGACGGCCTTCACCGCGCCATCCGCATCCAGTTCCGCCACCGCCTCCACCAGCGCCTGGCGCAGCGCCTGCGACAGCGCGTTGACGGGCGGATTATCCACGGTGACGACGGCGATGGAGCCCTCGCGGGCGATGGTGACGGTCATGGTCTCATATTCCCAGGTAAGCGGCGCGGATGCGTTCGTCCGCGATCAGTTCGGCGGCGGGGCCGGACATGGTGATGCGCCCCGTCTCCATGACATAACCCCGGTCCGCCACGGAAAGCGCGCCGAAGGCGTTCTGCTCGACGAGAAGCACGGTGACGCCGAGCGCCTTCATGCTTTTGACCACGTCGAAGATCTGCGCGACGAGGATGGGTGCAAGGCCCATGCTGGGCTCGTCGAGCAGCAGGCAGGAGGGGCGCCCCATCAGCGCGCGGGCGATCGCCAGCATCTGCTGCTGGCCGCCGGAAAGTCCGCCCGCCGCAAGGTTCCGCTTCTCCCTGAGGATCGGGAACATCGCGAAGGCGTCCTCCCTGTCCCGGTCCACCTTCTCGTCGGCGAAGAGATAGGCGCCTAGGCGCAGGTTCTCCTCCACCGTCAGGTTGGTGAAGATCTGCCGGCCCTCCGGCGACTGGGCAAGGCCGCGCTGCACGCGGCGATGCGCCGGCACGGATGTCAGCGCCTCGCCGCGGAAGAGGATGGACCCCGCCGAGACCGGCTGGATACCGGAAAGGCACTTGAGCAGCGTCGTCTTGCCCGCGCCGTTCGCGCCGACCACGGTGACGATCTCGCCGGACGCCACGTCGAGGTCGATGCCGTGCAGCACCTTGATGCGGCCATAGCGCGAGCGCAGTCCCTCAACCGTCAGCATTGTCAGCCTCCGTCGCCTGGGCGCCGAGATACGCCTCGATGACGCGTGGGTCGCGCGCGATTACCGCCGGCTCGCCCTCCGCGATCTTCTCGCCGTGATCGAGCACCACGATATGGTTGGAAATGCGCATGACCATCTTCATGTCGTGCTCCACGAGGAGGATCGACACGCCCTCGGCGGCGACCTGCGCGATGAGATGGTCGATCTCCTCCGTCTCGACGGCATTGCAGCCGGCCGCGGGCTCGTCGAGCAGGAGGACGCGCGGCTTCAGCGCCAGCGCCCGGGCGATCTCCAGCCGCTTCAGCGCACCGTAGGACAGCGAGCCCGCCTCCTGCTCGGCGGCGCGGCCGAGGCCGACACGGTCGAGCAGCGCCCGTGCGCTTTCCTCCGACTGCTTGCTGCGGCGGCGCGCGGCGGGCAGCGAGAAGAGGTCGGCGAGCACGGCGCCGCGCTCGTGCAGGTGATGGCCGGCGACGGCATTCTCCAAGACGCTCATCGACTGGAAGATCTGCAGGTTCTGGAAGGTGCGCGACAGGCCGCGGCGGGCAAGCAGGTGCGGCGGCATGCGCGTGACGTCCTCGCCGTCGAGCACGACGCGTCCCCGCGCCGGGGCATAGACGCCGGAGATCATGTTGAAGAGCGTCGTCTTGCCGGCGCCGTTCGGGCCGATGACGGAGACGATCTCGCCGGGTTTCAGGGAGAAACCGACATCGTTCACGGCGCGCAGGCCGCCGAAATCGATGCCGAGGCCTTCGATCTGAAGCAGGCTCATTCTCCCCTCCCCCGGATGCGGCGCGTGATCGAGGGCAGCAGGCCCTCGCGCATGAAGATCATGACGAGCATCATGACGAGGCCGAGCATGAGCTGTTCGTATTCCTGGAAGACCGTCAGCACCTGCGGCAGCGTGGTGAGGATCGCGGCGCCGAGGATGGCGCCGAGCACCGACCCCGCCCCGCCGAGAACCGTCATGGTGACCATCTCGATGGAATGCATGAAGCCCCCGACGTCGGGCGTGATGAACTTGTTCTGCAGCGCGAGCAGCGAGCCCGAGACCGAGGCATAGACGGCCGAGATGACGAAGGCGACGAGCTTGTAATGCGCAACGTCGACGCCCACCGTACGGGCCGCGATCTCCGAGCCGTGCAGGGCCCTCAGCGCCCGGCCGGTCGGGCTGTGATGGAGGTTGAGCGCGAGCCAGGCGCCGATCACCAGCACGAGGCCGGAAAAGGCATACCAGAATTCAGTGTTGGACAGGTCGATGCCGATGGCCTTCAGCGCGGCGCGAAGGCCGAGCTCCGGCACCGCCATGCCGTCAGGCCCGCCCGTCAGTTGCGCCTCGTTGGAGAGCACCATCGAGACGAGGATGCCGAAGCCGAGGCTGGCGACCGCGAGATAGTAGCCCTTGAGACGCAGGATCGGCCGGCCGACGAGGAAGGCGATGGCGGCGGAGAGGAACGCCCCGAGCACGGCGGCGAGCGCCGGATGCAGGCCGAGATGGACCGGCGCCAGCGCGCAGGCATAGGCGCCGATGCCGGCAAAGCCCGCATGGCCGAGGCTGATCTGGCCGGCATAGCCGATGAGGATGACGAGACCCGTCACCGCAAGGCCGTTGACGAAGATCAGCGAGCCGACGCGGAAATAGTAGGACGACGGGAAGAACACCGGCGCGATGGCGATGACCGCGGCAAGGATGAGGAGCGTGGTCGCCTTGCTGGAAAGCCGCATGGTCACACCCGATCCGTCGACTTGCGGCCGAAAAGGCCCTGCGGCATGGCGAAGAGAACGGCGAGGATGACGATGAAGGCCGCCGCATCCTTGTACTGCGAGCTGATATAGCCCGCCGTCATCGCCTCCAGGATGCCGAGCAGCAGGCCGCCCGCCAGCGCACCCTTCGGATTGCCCATGCCGCCGAGCATGGCGGCGGCGAAACCCTTGAGCGCGAGCGCGAGGCCGACGTCGTAGCTCGTCAGCGTGATCGGCGTCACCAGCACGCCGGCAAGCGCGCCGATGGCGGCGGACATGGCGAAGGAAAGCGTCATCACATAGTTGGTGTTGATGCCGACGAGCTGGGCGGCGACGCGGTTGTTCGCCGTCGCCAGCACAGCCCGGCCGGTCAGCGTGCGCGTGAAGAACAGCCACAGACAGAAGAAGACGGCGAGCGCGCCGGCAATGACCCACAGGCTCTGCGGCAGGATGGTGGCGCCGCCGATGGCGATCGGCTGGTCGCCGGAAAAGGCCGGGAAGCGGTGGATCTGCTTGTCGAAGACGAGCTGCGCGGCGCCTCGGATAAAGATGGAGGCACCGATGGTGATGATGATCAGCGAGACGACCGGCGCGCCGCGCGCCGGCTCGATGGCGAGCTTGTTCAGCGCAACGCCGACGCCCGCCGTGGCGATGACGGCGATAAGTGCGGCAAGCGGCAGCGGCATACCGGCGGCATGCGCGAAGACGGTGATCATGCCGCCGAGCATGACGAACTCGCCCTGGGCGAAATTCACGACATCGGAGGCGTTGTAGATGATCGTGAAGCCGAGGGCGACCAGCGCATAGACCGCGCCGACCGTGATCCCGGACAGAAGGAATTGCAGGAGTTCGGGCATAGATGCCTCCGCTTCGCGTGACGGGCTCCCCCGGCCCGGCGCGGTCAAGGCGCGGGGCCGGCCGGGACGGGCACTCGATTACTCGATGATTTTCCAGCCGCCGTTTTCGATCTGCAGCATGCGGAAGGCCGAGAGGTCGAGGCCGAGATGATCCTCGGCCGTCATGGTGACGGTGCCCGTGGTCCCGACGAAGCCCTTCGTCGCCTCGATCGCATCGCGGATGGCCGAGGGCTCGGCATTGCCCGCCCGCTGGATCGCATCGACGAGGATGCGCAGCGCGTCATGGGCATAGCCGCCGAAGGTCGAGACCGGCTTGCCGGTCGCCTTCTCGTAGGCCTCCTTGTAGGCGACGACCACGGCGCGCTGCGGATCGCTCTCCGGCAGGAGGCCGGCGACCAGGAGCGCGGTGCCCGGCAGGCGCACGCCTTCGGCGGCCTGCGCGCCGGCAAGCTCGATGAAGCCGTCCGAGGCAACGCCGTGCGACTGGTAGAGCGGCAGGCCGACAGCGAGCTGCGCATAGTTGCGCGTGACGATCGCCGGGCCCTGGCCGAAGCCGGGGTTCAGCACGGCCTGGATGCCGTCCTTGCCCTTGATATTGGTGAGCTGCGGCGTCATGTCGGCGTCGGTCGGGCCGTAGGTCTCGTCGGCCAGCACCTCGATGCCGTACTCGCCGATGATCTCCAGGCACTGCTTGCGCATGGAGGCGCCGAAGCCGTCGGAGCCGGAGATCATGCCGATCTTGCCGATGCCGGCCTTCTTCATGTCCTCGAAGATCTTCGCGCAGGCCATGCGGTCCGTGTGCGGCGTCTTGAAGGTGTAGGGACGCACCGGGTCGATGATCTCGATGGCGCCGGCGAGCGAGATGAAGGGCACCTCGGCATCCTCGAAGACCGGGATGATGGCCATGGACGTGCCGGTCGTGGTGCCGCCGATCACGGCGACGACCTCGTCGTCCTCGATGAGGCGGGTCGCGAAGGTGCGCGCCTTGTTCGGATCGCCGCCATCGTCATAGACGATCAGCTCGATCTTCTCGCCGTTGACGCCGCCGGCCGCATTGATCTCCTCGACCAGCATCTTGAGCGTCTTGGCTTCCGGATCGCCGAGGAAGGAGGCGGGCCCCGTCTCGGAAATGGTCGCGCCGATCCTGATGTCCGCAAGAGCGGGCGCGGCAAGGCCGAGGACGAGCGCAAGCGTGCCGGCAAGCGCGGTGGTGACGGAAAGTTTCATGTCGGTTCTCCTCCCAACAGGTGAAAAATCTGGAATCGGGCTCCCTCTACCCCGCCGCAGGACGGCGCCACATCACCACGCGGAACCGGCTGGCGACGAAGGCCGCATCCGTGAGGCTGGCATTTCCGGCCGGATTGGCGCCGGTGACGTGGAAATCGCTGAAGGCGGCGCTCTGGTTCACGTAGATGCCGCCGGTCAGGTTGACCGAAAGGTTGACGCCGGCCGAAGCGAAACGGTCGGCTGCGGCGAGGATCCGCGCTTCCTCGGTCGCATAAAGCGCGGCCGTGATCGCCCCTTTGCGCTCGGCAAGCCCGGCGGCCCGGTCCACGCCGTCGGCGGCATCGTCCACCGCCACGACGAAGGCGATCGGGCCGAAGCGTTCCTCGGCATAGGCTTCGCCATCCGCCGCATCGACGGCAAGGA